>JAJZUU010000026.1 GCA_021848325.1 Pseudomonadota bacterium
GGGAGAGGGCGGGGGGAGAGGGTGCTCGGGGAGAGGGCGGGGGGAGAGGGTGCTCGGGGAGAGGGCGGGGGGAGAGGGTGCTCGGGGAGAGGGCGGGGGGAGGGCGGGGGGAGCCCCGCTAGCGTGCCGCGGTACCGCAGGCCTTCCCCCGGCACAGCAGATACAGCCTGCTCCCCCCCAGCCGGTATTCCCGGGTGAGCCGCCCCAGGGCCGGATCGGGGGTGTAGGCGATCACGAAGCCGGTGTGCCATTGTGCCGGCGGGAAAGTCAGGGGAGGCCGCGGCAGACGGGCGGTGTCGAGGCGGGCGGTCACGCTCAGCCCGGTGGCGGAGACGTCCGCGGCATAGAGCGGTTGCCCGGCGGTGCGCGCCGCGATATCCCGCGCCACCGCCCCGTAGTCGCCCCGGAAGTGCGCCTGGTAGTATGGGAACAGCCAGAGGGCGGCCACCAGCTTGAAAACGATGACGCCGGCCAACCAGCGTGCGGCCAGCCGCAACCCCCCTTGGTCGCTGCTGCGGATGACCTGGGCGATGGCCAGCGCGAACAGGGGATAGAGGGGCATGATGTAGCGGATGCTGCTTTGCGGCGACAGCCAGTAGGGCAGATAGTTGAGCCCCAGGATCCACAGGCCGGTGGCAAGGCGCCCCCCGCCGGCCGCCGTGGGGCGGTATTTCTTGCGGGCCAGCAGCCAGAGGGCAACTGGGGCGGCGGGCAGGAACCGGGCCAGGGTTTCCAGGGGGAATTCGACGATCTGCCAGAGATAGGGGAAAAACCTGTCGGCCGCCAGCTTGGCCAGGACGTCGTGCAGCATGCCGTGCCCCTGGCCGCTGCCGCCCGGGATCCGCGCGTACCAGACCAATGGGCCGGCGAAGGTGAGGAGGTGCAGCAACACGGAAGGCGCGCCCAGCAGGAACCGGCGCTGGGCGGGATGGCGCCACAGCAGGACCGCGAGGGCGACCCCGTAAAATACGTAGGTGGTCAGCGCCTTGGTGAGAAAGGCCGCGCTTACACACAGCAGTCCCAGCAGGAGTAGGTCGTGGCGCTCCTCCTCGGAGGCCACCCACAGGCAGGCGATGGCGCCGAACGTCAGGAGGCTGAACAGCGGATCGGAATAGGCCAGCCAGCCGTGGTAGAGCAGGGCGTCCGATGTAAGGTAAACTAGCGCCGCGAGGGCGGTCAGGACGCGGTCGCGGAACAGCCGCTGGGCGAGCCAGGCCAGCAGCAGGCCGGTGGCGATGGTGGAGAGCGCCGTGACCAGGCGGGACGCCACCAGCATGTTGCCCCATCCCAACAGTTCGGCCACCGGGATGATCGCCCAGTTGAGCAGCGGCGGACGGCCGTAGGCGCCGCCGTACAGGTGCGGCTCGAGATAGTGGCCGTGGTACCACATCTCCAGCGAGGTGATGGTGTAGACGCCCTCTTCGCCCACGTATTCCAGCCACAGAGTGGGCAGGAAGCTCAAGCAGGCGATGGCGAACAGCGCCCACAAGGCGGTGGTGTTGCCGTTACGGGGCGGCGCGGCGTTCATGCCCCGGTCCTCGCAGGGCCGGGGCGCTTCGCGCGGAAAGGAAAGCGTTTCGACAAGGACAGGGTTTTCCCATTAAATATCGGCACGCATCTCCGGGTATGCAACGATTGACCAGGAATTTTCCGCGCCGGCTGATGCTTCAGTTCATCGGCTTCAGCGGCGTGGGCGCGGTGGGCACCTCGGCCCATTATGCGCTGTTCCTGGCGTTGATCCAGGCCGGCTCCGTGGCCCCGGTGCGCGCCTCGGCCGCCGGATTCCTGCTGGGGGCGCTGGTCAATTATATCTTGAATTACCGCTTCGTTTTTAAGAGCAGCGCGAAACATGGCGCGGCCATGCTCAAGTTTCTTGCGGTCGCTACGGTAGGCCTGGCGCTGAATGTGGCGGCGATGAGCGTGGCGATCGACCGTCTGGCGTGGCATTACCTGATCGCCCAGCTTGCCGCCACCGGCCTGGTGCTGCTGTGGAGTTTCGCCGGTAACCGGTTCTGGACGTTCAGGGAAGGGCGGCATGGCGCAACCGCTTGAGGGGACCGGCGCACTGTTGTCCGTGGTGGTGCCGGCGTACGACGAGGCCGAGGTCCTGCCCGCGTTCCACGGGCGCCTGGCGGCGGTGCTCGACGGCCTGCCCATGGCAGCGGAGGTGGTCTACGTCAACGACGGCAGCCGCGACGCCACCCTGGTGCGGCTTCAGGCGTTGAGGGAGCGGGACGGGCGGATCGCCATCGTGGACCTGAGCCGCAACTTCGGCAAGGAGATCGCCCTGACCGCCGGGCTGGACCACGCCCGGGGCGACGCCGTGGTGGTCATCGACGCCGACCTGCAGGACCCGCCCGAACTCATCCCCGAATTGGTCCGGGTATGGCAGGAGGGCCACGACGTGGTATATGCGAAGCGCACCGAAAGGGAGGGGGAGACCTGGCTCAAGAAATTTACCGCGTTGGCCTTCTACCGCCTGATTCAGCGGGTCAGCCACGTCCATATCCCGGAGGATACCGGCGATTTCCGGCTGCTGAGCCGGCGCGCCGTGGACGCCCTGAAGCAGTTGCGGGAACAGCACCGCTTCATGAAGGGGCTGTTCGCGTGGATCGGCTTTCCCCAGGCCGCGGTCGCCTACCGGCGCGACCCTCGCTACGCCGGGACCAGCAAGTGGAACTACTGGCGCCTGTGGAACCTGGCCCTGGAGGGGATCACCTCCTTCACCACCGCACCCCTCAAACTGGCCACCTACCTGGGGCTGGCCACCGCGCTGGGCGCCTTTGCCTACGCGGCCTTCGTCATCTACAAGGCGCTGGTGTTCGGAGAGCCGGTGCGGGGCTATCCCTCCCTCATGGTGGTGATCCTGTTCCTGGGCGGGGTGCAGTTGCTCACCCTGGGGGTGATCGGGGAATATGTGGGACGCATGTTCAACGAAACCAAGGGCCGACCCCTGTATCTGACCAAGGACTACTATCCGTCGGACATCCGCGCTGAATGAGAAGGATTTCAGTGGTTTTATTTCTGGGCAATGCTTCACGGAGGAACGATTGAAGACTTATCCGGCGTTCGGTGCAAGGGCTGATCGTTTGGCCACGTGGGCGGCCATCGCGCTGGGCGCCTCCATCCCTGTTTCGACGGCCCTGGACGGGGTGTTGCTGGTTCTCATCCTGGCGCTGTGGCTGCTCGGCGCCGACTACCGGGAAAAATTCCGCCTGATCCGCGACAACCCGGTGGCGCTGGCCGCCCTGTGGTTGCTGGCCTTGGTGCTGGCGGGAACCCTGTATGGCCACGGTCCGGCCAGAGAGGCCCTCAACTACGCGGGCAAGTACGCCGACCTGCTGTTTATCGCGCTGCTGCTGCCTTTGTTCCGGGATCCGGAAAGGCGGCGCTACGGGATGATCGCCTTCGTGGCGGCGATGCTCGTCACCCTCGGCCTGTCCTACCTGCTGGGTACCGGGGCGATCGGGCAAAACCGGGTGATCCACGGGTTTGCCGGCAATGCCTTCGTATTCAAGAATCATATCGCCCAGAACATCCTGATGGCCTTCGCTGCGTTCCTGTTCGCCCTCAAGACGCGCTATGCGGTGTCCGTCCGCGCACGCGTGGCATTCGGCGTCCTGGCGGCGCTCGCGGTTTACAACGTGCTGTTCATGGTGCAGGGCAGGACCGGCTATGTCATTTTGGCGGTATTGATCGTCTACCTTTGCGTCGGCTGGCTGCGCTGGAAGGGGGCGGCGGTTGCCGCGGCGGTGTTGATCGTGCTCGGGACCGCGGCCTATCAGGGCTCCACCGCCTTGCACGAGCGCGTCGATGAGGCGGTGCAGGAGTACGCGCAATGGCATCCGGGCCAGGGGGACGAGACCTCCGTCGGCCTGCGCCTGGGGTTTTACGTCAACACCCTGGCCGTTATCCGCGCCCACCCGCTGCTGGGGGTGGGGACCGGGGGCTTCGTCGAGGCCTACCGGGCGCAGGTGAAGGGTACGTCCATGACCCCGACCACCAATCCCCATAACCAATATCTCCTGATCGCGGCGGAGCTGGGGCTGGTCGGCCTGGCGTCCCTGCTGTACCTGTTCTTCACCCAGTGGCGCACCGCGGCGGCGCTGCCCACGCCGTTCCAGCGGCATCTGGCGCGGGGCCTGGTGCTGACCATCATGTCCGGCGGCCTGGTGAATTCCCTGCTGATCGACCACACCGAGCGCATGTTCTTCGCCTGGATGAGCGCCTTGCTGTTCGCCGGGCTGCACGGCGTTGCCGCCCGGGGCAAGGAAGGATGAGGCTGTCCGTCATCGTCATCACCAAGGACGAGGCGGGGTCCATCCGTCCCTGCCTGGAGTCGGTGAGCTGGGCGGACGAGATCGTGGTGGTGGATTCCGGCAGCAGCGACGATACCGCCGCCATCTGCCGCGAATATACCGACAAGGTGACGGTCACCGATTGGCCCGGCTTCGGGCCGCAAAAAAACCGGGCGCTGGACGCGGCGCGAGGGGAGTGGGTCCTGTCGCTGGACGCGGACGAGCGGGTGAGCCCGGAACTGAGGGCCGAGATCGAGGCCGCCATGGCCGATCCGGGCGCCGCCGCGGCCTTCCGCATGCCCCGCTCCTCCAGCTATTGCGGGCGCTTCATGCGCCACGGCGGCTGGTGGCCCGATTATGTGACGCGCCTGTTCCGCCGCGGCCGGGCGCGCTTCAGCGACGATTTGGTGCACGAGCGCCTGGTGGTGGACGGCGAGGTGGACAGCCTGTCCAGCCCGCTGCTGCACGAGGCCTTTCGCGATCCGGAAGAGGTGCTGCAAAAGGTGAACGCTTACTCCAGCGCCGGCGCCCGGATGATGGCACAGCGCGGCAGAAAGGCCACATTGGCGGGGGCGGTCGCGCGCGGCCTGTGGAGCTTCCTGCGCAGCTACGTCCTGCGCGCCGGCTTTCTCGATGGGCGCGAGGGCTTCATGCTGGCGGTGTCCAACGCCGAGGGGACCTATTACCGCTACCTCAAACTCATGCTGCTCACCGACAAGCCGTAATGCGCATTGCCGTCATTGTGACCACTTACAATCGCCCCGACGCCCTGGCCGCGGTGGTTGAGGGCTATCTGGCGCAGACCGACCGCGACTTTGAGCTGCTGATCGCCGACGACGGTTCCACTGTTCAGACGGCGGAGGCGGTGGCGGCCTACCGGGCGCGGGCGCCCTTTCCCATCAGCCATGTCTGGCAGGAAGACCGGGGGTTCCGGGCGGCGGCCATCCGTAATCGCGCGCTGGCCGCCTGCAACGCCGACTACGTCATTTTCAGCGACGGCGACTGCATCCCCCTGCCGGGTTTCGTCGCCCGCCACCGCAGATTGGCGGAGCCGGGCTGGTTCGTCTCCGGCAACCGGGTCCTGCTGAGCGAGTCCTTCACCCGCCGGGTGCTGGCGGAGCGGCTGCCGGTCCACCGCTGGCGCGGCGGGAAGTGGCTGGGGGCTCGGCTCAGGAAGGAGATCAACCGCTGGCTGCCGCTGCTGGCCCTGCCGATCCCGGCCCGCTTCAGAAAACTGGGGGCCGGGCGCTGGCAGGGGGCCAAGACTTGCAATCTGGCCGCCTGGCGGGCGGACCTGCTGGCGGTAAACGGCCTGGACGAGAGCTATGCCGGCTGGGGGCTGGAGGATTCGGACCTGGTGGTACGCCTGATCCGTGCCGGCGTCAGGCACAAGAGCGCCCGATTCGCCGCACCGGTGTTGCATCTCTGGCACGCGGAAAACGACCGTGGCCGGCTCCCGGAAAACCGGCGCAAACTGGAAGAGGTGCTGCGTTCCGGGCGGATCCTGGCGCAAGTCGGGGTGGGGCAGTACTTGTGAAGCCGGGGAGCGTGGGGTCGATCCGTCCGGCAAGATTCGGCGCTCGGAGGACGGGCGATTTGCCGCAATCCCTCATCCCCGGCCCTTCTCCCCGGGGGAGAAGGGGGCAGGGAAAATCCGCGCCTCGGGCTCGGCAAAAGGCCGAATGCGGCATGGAAACGCGAAGCGACGCTATCCTTCCCGGTCGGGAAAAGGTGTCCCCGATCATGATCCTAAAATCCGCAGATTGCGCAGATTCACGCAGATTAAACAACGCATAAACAGATGGTTACATGGAAAATCCGATTCACCTTCTGGGTAACATCTGTCATCGAGGCAAGCTCCTGACATATCTGCGTAAATCTGTGTAATCTGCGGATGAACTAAGTTTTTTAGGATGATTGGTTAGGATGAAAGCCCCGAAAAGTATCCTGGTCATCGCTACCCGGCGCATCGGTGACGTGCTGCTTGCCACCCCCCTGATCCGCTCCCTGAGGGCGGCGTGGCCCGCAGCGCGCATCGAGGTACTGGCGTTCCGCAATACCGAGGGCTTCCTCCGGGCCAACCCGGATATCGACCGCATCATCACGGTTGCGGAGAGGCCCTCCCTGGGGGCGCACCTGAGGCTGGTCGGCTCCCTGTTTCGCCGCTACGACCTGGCCGTTTCCACCCTCGCGGGCGACCGGCCCACCCTCTATGCCTGGGTCGCCGGCCGCCGGCGGGTGGGATTGCTGGAGCAGGAAAGCCGGCAGTTCTGGTGGAAAAGGCGGCTGCTCACGCGCTGGGTGCCGTTCGACAACCTCCACACCCACACCGTGGCGATGAATCTGCGCCTGGCGGACCTGTTGGGCATCGAGCGCCGCTACGAAGTGGTGGCGGCGTGGAGCGCACAGGACGAGGCGGCGGTGGCGGCCGCCCTGCCCTTCGATGACGGATCGCAACCGTTTGCCCTGCTGCACCTCTACCCCAAGTTCCCTTACAAGATGTGGCACCGGGCGGGCTGGGCGGATCTGGGATGCCGGCTGGCGGCGCGCGGAATGGGGGTGGTGTTGACCGGCTCCAATGCGGCGGACGAACTGGCCTATATTGCCGGGATCATCGACCTCATGCCTCAGGGCACGGTCAACCTGGCCGGCAAGTTGACCCTGGCGCAGGCGGCTTGCCTGGCGGCCCGGGCCCGGATCTATGTCGGTCCGGACACCGCGCTCACCCACACGGCGGCGGCGCTGGGGGTGCCCACCGTCGCCCTGTACGGCCCGTCCAATCCCGTCAAATGGGGGCCGTGGCCCCGCGGCCACGAACAAGATCGCAACCCGTTCGAGATGCGCGGCAGCCAGCGCGTGGGCAACGTTTCCCTGCTGCAAGGGCGCGGCGATTGCGTGCCGTGCATGGAGGAGGGCTGCGACCGGCACGTGAACAGTCTGAGCCGCTGCCTGCAGGAACTGTCCGCGGACGAGGTCATGGACGCAGTGCAGGCGATGCTGGAAAGCCCTGGGAATCCTGATCCAGCGGGTCACTCCGCCGGGGCCGCGCCGGTCGCGAACTGAATGCGGTGGAGGTTCGCGTACACGCCGCCCTTGGCCAGCAATTCCGCATGCCTTCCGGTTTCGACGATCGCGCCCTTGGTCAGCACCACGATGCGGTCCGCCTTCTCGATGGTGGACAGGCGGTGGGCGATGACGATGGTGGTGCGGTTGCGCATCAGGGTTTCCAGGGCGGCCTGGACCTGGCGCTCCGATTCGGTGTCCAGGGCGGAGGTGGCTTCGTCCAGGATCAGGATCGGCGCATCCTTGAGGATGGCGCGGGCGATGGCGATGCGCTGCCGCTGCCCGCCCGACAGCTTGGCGCCCTTTTCTCCGATCTGGGTATCCAGCCCGTCGGGCAGATCGCGGATGAATTCCATGGCATGGGCCGCCTCCGCGGCGGCGGCAATCTCCTGGCGGCTGGCGGTCCCCTGCCTGCCATAGGCGATATTGGCGGCGACGGTATCGTTGAACAGCACCACCTGCTGGCTTACCAGGGCCATGTTGGCGCGCAGGTCGGCCAGCCGGAGGGAGGCGATATCGTGGCCGTCGAGCAGGATGATGCCGGAAGCGGGGTGGTAGAAGCGGGGCAGGAGATTGACCAGGGTGGTCTTGCCGCTGCCCGACGGGCCCACCAGGGCAACCGTCTCTCCCGGCGCGATCTTCAGCCGGATGTCCCGCAGCGCCGGCTGCTCGGTCTGGCCGTAGCCGAAGTTCACCCCCCGATATTCCACGGCGCCCGCGGCGCGCGGCAAGGCCCCTCGGCCTTCGTCCGGCTCCGAGGGCTGGTCGATCAACTCGAACACGATCTCCGCCGCGGCCAGGCCCCGCTGCAGCGGTTCGTTGACGCTGATCAGCCGCTTCAGGGGCGGGAACAGCAGCAGCATGGCGGTGATGAAGGAGATAAACCCCCCTACCGTGATCTGGTTGGCGGCCGACTGCAGGGTGGCGGTGTAGATAATGGCCGCCAGCGCGGTGGCGGCGATCAACTGCACGATCGGGACGCTGGCCGCGGAGGCCGTCATCTGTTTCATGTTGAAGCGCCGTGCCCGGTTGATCGCCTCGCCGAAACGCTTGGCCTCGTAAGCCGTGCCGCCGAATATCTTGACCTCCTTGTGTCCCTCGATGGCCTCCTGCAAGACGTTGCTGATCTGCCCCAGGGAGCGTTGCGCCTCCCGGCTCATGACCCGGAGCCGCTTGCTCACCAGGGCGACGATGACCACGATGGCCGGGCCGATGAACAGGGCGATCAGGGTAAGCCTCCAGTTGATGTACAGCATCCAGCCCAGCAGGCCGGCAATGGTGAGGCTGTCGCGCACCAGCACGGTGATGACGTTGGTGCCCGCCTCGGTCACCTGGGTGACGTTGAACGCCGTGTTGGCGATCAGGTTGCCGGAGGCATGATTGTCGAAAAAGGGAGTGGGCAGGGTAACCAGCTTGCGGAACATGGCCTCCCGCAGCGCCATCACCAGGCGCTGCGCCACCCAATTTATGGTGTAGGTGCTCACATACATGGCCACCCCCCGCACCAGGAACAGACCGACCAGCAGCAAAGGGATGAATTTGACCCAGCTTTGGGCTTTGCCGGCAAAGCTGCCATCCAGCATGGGCTTGAGCAGCGCGGGGAAAGCGGGCTCGCTGGCGGCGACCACCGCCATGGCGACGAGGGCCGCCAGGAAGACGCGCCAGTAGGGCGCAACGTAACGGAGCAGGCGCAAGTAGAGGTCTTTGCTGCGCATTTCGTATTCCGGACAATAACGCCTTCTTGCCCGCCGATGGCGGCGTGGCAGGCTTGCGCGAACTCGTGCGGCATTGCTGGAAGGCCGAAGTAGTGGGGGCCCCGGCAATCCGCCGCTGGAGTCGGCGTCTGGGGGATTATGCAGCGATTTTAAGTGAATGGATTATACCCCAATTTCCACCTCCCCGGATTTAGCGTCAAGCAGGTTGCGGCGTCCCGGGCTCCTAACGAGTCCCTCAAGCAAAGGTCATGGGGGCGCGCAGGACGGGATCGACAAATCCGCAAAACTCGTTCATGATGTTAAGGCCTCGCAAGTGCGTGGGATCACCCCTAATATGCCCGCGGGCGATTCCGCTCGCGTTTCGCCTGCCAAAACCCTGAACCGATGTGTGCCCATGGACGCGGAACTCACTGCCCTCGAACAGAAATTGAGCCAATTCATGGAATTCTGCCAGCGTCTGCGCGTGGAAAATACCGCGTTGCGTCAGCAATTGGCGGCCGCGGTGAACGAGAACAAGCATCTGACGGACAAGATCGGCGCCGCCCGTAGCCGTCTCGAGACGTTGTTGGAAAAAATGCCGGAGGATGAGGCATGAGTGCGGAATCCATGGCACTGGATGTGACCATCATGGGGCGCGAGTTTCGCGTCGCCTGTCCGGAAGACGAAAAGCAGGCGCTGCTGGCCTCGGTCCGGCATCTGGACAAAAAGATGCGCGAGATCAGGGATGCCGGCAAGGTGGTCGGACTGGAGCGGATCGCTATCATGGCGGCGCTCAACATCGCCCATGAACTTCTGTCCAGCCGCGATTCCGGCAGCTTTGACACGGCCGAATTTAAGGGTAGAATAAAATCCATGCAGGACCGAATCGATCAAGCCATGTCCGAACAGGACGATCTTTTCTGATCCCGGCTGGCCGAAGATGCCCTGCACGACACCCGGTTTCGAGTTACCCCCTGCGGTGTTCGTTTAGGCTATTGATTCTTTGAACCAATATCAGCAATATGGTTGCGACCTTAAGCAGCGCTGTTGTGCGCGTCCATTCCGGACGCGCCTGATGTGTTCGGGACGCGACCGCCTTGGACCTTACGGTTCAAGATGATAGCCTGACGGCATTTGCGGGGGCCTTATTCTAGGAGCCTGTCGGACTTAAAGGAAATCGGCTGCAAATCCACCTGACCGGTCCATATTTCGCCGCTTTTTTGGTCAATAGAACGACTATTGACCTGCAAAATCGACAAAATCTGTCCTCGGCCAGCCGAATTTTCGCTTCGATTCTTCAAGTCCGACAGGCTCCTAGGGGGTCCCGTCGCCCCGATGATGTGGCCTGGCGCTGTCTGGACAAGCCTCCTTCCTGCCGAAAGCCCACCCGATTTACCCTTCCGCAGCGGTGGAGCACTGATTGGACAAACGCCAGTTACGCGGCCGGCTGCGCCGCGTGCGCAACGAAATACCCGTTCACCGGCGCCGCTTGGCCGGTGAACGGGTATTGCAGGTGGCGCTTCGGGAAAAACTGCTGCAGCGACACCGGCGCATCGGGTTCTATCTGCCGTTCGAGGGCGAGCTGGACCTGCTGCCCTTGCTGAACCGGGCGCTGTGGCTGGGCAAGAAATGCTACCTCCCGGTGGTGCCCCGGAGATTCCAGAGGCAGCTCAAGTTCAGCCGGCTGAGTTCCAGGCGCAGTTGGTACCTCAACCGCTTCGGCATCCACGAGCACTGGTCCCCCAAGATGGTGCGGGCGCGGCAGTTGGACCTGCTGTTCGTGCCGCTGGTGGGGTTCGACGAATCCGGCTACCGGCTGGGAATGGGCGGCGGCTTCTACGACGCGTCCCTGGCCTATCTGCGGCGCCGCACGTCTTGGCGCAAACCCCGCCTGGTGGGGGTCGGCTACGAATGCCAGAAGGTGGCCAAGGTGCCCCACGACCCTTGGGATATGCCATTGGACGCCGTCCTTACCGAGGCGCGCCTGTACCGTACGCGGCGCTGAATGCCCCGATCGCTTCCCTTTTCCCGGGAGCATGGTGATAGCCGGCCACCGGCGGCGACGGACCGGTCCGGTCCCGGGCGGAGAGTAAAATGCGTTACTGGCTGATGAAATCGGAGCCCTCGGACGTCAGCGTCGACGACCTGGCGGCATTGCCGGGACAAACCGTGGCTTGGTACGGGGTGCGCAACTACCAGGCGCGCAATTTTATGCGCGACCAGATGAAGGTCGGCGACAAGGTGTTCTTCTACCATTCCAGTTGCGAGCGGCCGGGCATTGCCGGACTGGCCGAAGTGGCGAGACCGGCCTATCCGGACCGGACCCAGTTCGATCCGGAGAACAAGTATTTCGACCCCAAGGCGACCGCGGAAAGCCCGCGCTGGTTCAACGTGGACGTAAGGCTCGTCAGGAAGACCCGGCTGCTGTCCATCAAAGAGCTTCGGCAGCACCCCGAACTGGCCAATATGCGCGTGCTGCAAAAGGGAAACCGCTTGTCCATTACCCCGGTGGACCCGGGGGAGTGGGCGTTCATCATGACCTTTTTGTAACTGGCGGGTTATCGAATCATGACATTCTGGCTGCTGTATCTCGCGGTGGGCCTGGTCGCCGGCCTTCTGGCCGGACTGCTGGGGGTGGGGGGCGGACTCGTCATCGTGCCCGTGCTGGTGTTCATTTTCACCGCCCAGCACTTCCCGGAGGCCCATCTGGTGCACATGGCCCTCGGTACCTCCCTGGCCAGCATCATGTTCACTTCCGTTTCCAGTTTCCGCGCCCACCACTCCCACGGGGCGGTGAAATGGCCCATCGTGCGCGGCCTCACCCCGGGAATCGTGGCCGGCACCTTGCTGGGGTCGGTCCTGGCGGCGCACCTCCCCACCGCCTTTCTGAAGCTGTTCTTCGTGGTCTTTCTGTTCTACGTGGGAACCCAGATGCTGCTGAACATTCGACCCCAGGCCAGCCAGCCGTTGCCCGGGCTGGCCGGACTTTTTGCCGTCGGCGGGGCGATTGGCGGGATATCCAGCCTGGTGGGCATCGGCGGCGGCACCCTGTCCGTGCCCTTCATGACCTGGTGCAATGTGAAAATGCACGAGGCCATCGGCACCTCCGCCGCCATCGGGTTTCCTATCGCCGTGGCCGGCGGCGCCGGCTACGTGGCGAACGGCCTGGCGGTCAACGGGCTTCCGCCTCACAGCCTGGGCTTCGTCTATCTGCCGGCGCTGGCGGGGGTGGTGGCGGCCAGCCTGATGACCGCGCCTGTGGGCGCCAGGCTGGCGCACCGCCTTCCGGTAGGGCGGCTCAAGAAGATCTTCGCGTTTCTGCTATACGTCATGGGGATAAAGATGGCGCTGGGCCTGCTGTGAGCAGGACTTCCCGGACCAGGCGCGGGTTGACCGGGTAAGGGGGCCTATGGAAACGGCTCGAAACGGTTGCTGGCGGGGTTGAAACGCAGCAGTTCGCCCTGCTCGATATCGAAATACCAGCCGTGCAGCGCGAGCTTCCTTTGGGCGACCCGTTCCAGGATCCAGGGGAACGTCAGCAGGTTGTCCAGCGATACCAGCACCGCCTCCCGCTCGCAGGCCCTTTCCAGCTTCTCCTGGGACTCCCCGTGAAGCCTGGACAGCACCCGGTTGCGCGCATGGCCGGCCACCTGCATCCAGCCGGAAACGAAGCCGCCGGCCGCGTCCACCGCAGCCCCCCGCATCAGCGCCCGGATGCCGCCGCACTGGGCGTGGCCCAGCACGATGATGTTCTCCACGCCGATGTTGCACACCCCGAACTCCAGGGCGGCGCTGGTGCCGTGGTAATTGCCGGCGGTTTCGAACGGCGGCACCAGATTGGCCACGTTGCGGATGACGAACAGCTCGCCCGGATCGGAGTCGGTGATGATGGCCGGGTCCACCCGCGAGTCGCAACAGCCGACGATCATGGTCCTGGGGAACTGGCCCTCCTGGGCCAGCCGCTCGAACAGGGCCCGATCCCGGAGGAAGTGGCTCTCCCGGAACCGTTTGAATCCGGCGACCAGCCTTTCGATGTGGTCCACGGTTGGCCCTCCGATCAGGTGCCCGTCAGGCGGCGCAGGGCTTCGCGGTATTTGTCCGCGGTTATGGCGATCACCTCCGGCGGCAGGGCGGGGGCGGGCGGCTTCTTGTCCCAGCGGATCGACTCCAGGTAGTCCCGCACGTACTGCTTGTCGAAGCTGGGGGGATTGGCGCCGGGCGCGTACTGGTCCGCCGGCCAGAAGCGGGACGAATCGGGGGTCAGGGCCTCGTCGATCAGATACAGCTTGCCGTCGGCGTCGAGCCCGAATTCGAACTTGGTGTCGGCGATGATGATGCCGCGGGTGATGGCGTATTCGGCCGCTTCCCGGTACAGGGCGACGGCGACGCCGGCCACCTGGGCCGCCCGTTCCTTGCCGAGAAGCTCCTCCGCCCGGGCGAAGCTGATGTTCACGTCGTGGGCTCCCGCCTCCGCCTTGGTGGAGGGGGTGAAGATCGGCTCCGGCAGCCGGTCCGCCTCCGTCAGTCCGACGGGCAACGGGATGCCGCACACGCTTCCCTGTTGGCGGTATTCCTTCCAGCCGGAGCCCACCAGATAGCCGCGCACGATGGCCTCGATCGGCAGCGGCTTGAGCCGGCGCGCCACCACCGCCCGCCCCGCCACCTGGGCCCGCTCGTCCGGGGCGACCACCGATTCCGGCGCGTCCCCGGTGAGGTGGTTGGGAATGATATGCCCGAGCCGGGCGAACCAGAAGTTCGATACTGCGGTAAGCACTTCGCCCTTGCCCGGGATCGGGTCCGGCAGCACCACGTCGAAGGCGGACAGGCGATCGGTGGTGACGATCAGCAGGCGCTCGTCGTCCACGGCGAAGATGTCGCGCACCTTGCCGCGGTTGACCAGGGGCAGGCTGTTGATGGTGGATTGGAACAAGGGGGTGGGCATGACGGGGCTCCGTAGTATGTTCATTTCTGGATTTCGTCGTCGCGACGCGGTGCTTCCGCTGGCTCGTCTTCGGGGTAGGGGTAGCGGACGTGGCCGAAACGGATCAGCAGCACCGCCAGCGCCAATATCAGGATCGCGCCGGTGACAGCGAGCATGCGCCATTCGTTCATCCCCTTCATGTCGAGAACGAGATATCTCGCCAGGGCGACCATGCCGATATAAAGGGGATAACGCACGGGCAGCTTGCCCGACCCGTAATAGTGCCCGACCATGGCCAGCACTTCCAGGTACAGGAAAAGCAGCAGCAGATCCGTCAGCGCCACCTTCGCCGCGGCGATCATCGCCAGCACCTCGCCGCTTGCGGCGATGACCGTGGCGACGGCGATCACCAGCAGCCCGATGTGTTCCACAAAGGCGAGGACGCGTTTGTTGTAGTGGGGGAGCTTGGAAAACATCTGGAATATGGTCCTGACCTGTTAACCCCGGCCCTGTATTTTACGCGAGTCGCCGCGCCGAAGCAGCTTCTACTTCGTCAGCGACATGAACAGTTGCGGCAGGCGCTCCGGGAGCTTCTCGATGTGGTCGATCACGGCGAAGTTGTTGCGCCCGAAGATTTCTGCCACGTAGTCGTCGGCACGGGGATCGAGGGTGATGCAGTAAGTAGCCACACCCTTGGCGGCGAGTTCGTCCACCGCCTTCCTGGTGTCGGCGCGCAGATACTGGGCGTCATCCACGTCCACGTCGGACGGTTCGCCGTCGGTAAGCAACAGCAGCAGCTTTTTCGCAGAGCCGCGCCGGGAAAGGTAGTGCCCGGCGTGGCGCAGGGCCGCGCCCATGCGGGTGGAGAAGGCGCCTTCCATGCCGGCCAGGCGGGCCTTTGCCTCGCCGCCCCAGGGCTCGTTAAACCCCTTGAAGTGGAAATAGCGCACATCGTGGCGGGTGTTGGAGGCGAAGCCGGCGATGGCGAACGGATCGCCCATGGCGTCCACCGCCCAGGCAAGCAGGGACACCGCCTCCCGGGACAGTTCCAGGATGGTGCTTTCCAGTCCCTGGGGTTTCTCGTTGATGGACTGGGAAAGGTCCAGCAGCAGCAGCATGGAGATGTCCCGCCCGGCGTGGGTGTGGCTGAAGTGGATGCGCGAGTCGGGGGTGGAACCGGATCTGTAGTCCACCATGGCGCGGATGGCGACGTCCAGGTCCAGTTCCGTCCCCTCCTCCTGGTAGCGTACCCGTTCGTGCTGCTGGGGCTTCAGCAGGTCCACGATGCGCTTGATTTTCCGGGTGAGCCGGGCGTGCTTGTCCAGCAGGCGGTCGATCACCGCGGCCTCGCCCGGCGCCTGCAGGGACTCGTACACGGTCACCCAGTCGGGCCGGTAGTACTGAACCTCGTAATCCCATTCCGGCTGGTGGCGGGCGAGCATGGCGCCGCCTTCCGGCTGCGTCGCCCGCGGGTTGGCCACCTGGTGGTCGGAATGGAAATCGTCCTCCTCGTCCGTGTCTTCGAGGAAGATCCACAGGTAGCGGTTGTCGTCGCGGTAGCTGACCTGGGTGTCCTTGAAGTACACCTTGGGCGAACGAAAATCCACGTGATGGATCTTCACCAGGTATTCCACGCCCAGGTCGGTGGCGATGGCGGTATCGTAGGGGTCCCTTTCCGCCCGCTGGAAAAAGCGCCCGACGTACTCCAGGAGCAACGGGTCGGTGTAGGGGTGGGCGGGGTCGAGGATGGCGCGGGACAGCATGGTCGCCTTGTGCCGGATGCAGGAATGCCCCGCCGGGCAATTCCCCTCCCGGGGAATCGGGTGCAGTGCCATCCACAGCCGTCTCAGGCCGGGAAAGCGCTGCATGGCGAGGTATTCCACCCGGCAGTCCTCGAAGGTCTCGATCAGGTATTGCTGGTAGCGGTTGTAGTTGTCGGCGATATAGGGTTTGGTGTGCAGCCGGTGCGCCGCCAGGTGGGCCACCACGGCGCGGTAGCGGTCGATGCCGGACACGGCTTCCAGGTCGTCGTACACGTCCGGCAGGTGGAAGCCCATCTTGTCCAGGTATGGCTCGGGCCGGCGCGCGATATCGAAGGCCAGGGAGTAAGGGTGGAACTCCTCTTCCAACTCCCAGAAGGCCTGCAGGTACAGGCGCACCTTGCGTTCGCGGTCCACCAGCAGGGTGCCCTTGCGCTCCCGCTGCAAGGCCGCCCGTGCGTCCGCCGACTGCAGGCTGAAATAATCCCCCACCTTGTGGGGCTGGCCGCGGTAGGTGCGCAGGCCGTAATCCACCCAGTTCTTGAGGCTGCCGACGCAGATCTGGCCGAGCAGATACTCCACCAGTTCCAGGAACGGGGGGAGGGCGCTGGGCGCTTCCGCCGTCACCCGGCGCACCAGTTCGAAGTAGTGGCCCAGCAGTTCGGACGTTTCCAGCCGGCGCGTGCAGGCGGGAAGCTTGGCGAGAAAGGGCGCGATGCCGCCGCCCGCACCCGAGCGGGACAGGAAGCGCGCCACCTCCACTGTTTCCGGGAGGATCTTTTCCCCGGCGATGCGCGCCACCAGGGGCATGTTCTCCAGGAAAATGACGGGGAGTTCCTGGCCGCGCCCCAGATTGCACAGCACCGAGGCGCCTTCCAGATAGGCCTCTACGCCCGCGGCGGACAACAGGCGCGTCGCCTCTTCCAGGCACCCGGGGAAGATGTCGTCCACCTGGGGGACGCTGCAGCGCAGACGCCGGCGGCAGGACAGCAAATCGAGATTATCGGGCATCGCTTTTCACCGCTGAGGAAGCTGGGGGCACGGGCGAACCGAACAGATATCCTCCGCGCCCTCTGCGATCAAGTTTAATCGAACACCATGTCGATGGCGTGATCCAGGGTGTCGCGGATATCGGCGTCGTCGGTGATCGGACGCGACAGCGCCATGCGGCAGGCGTCCCCGGGCGCGATGCCCTGCCCGATCAGCTTGGCGGCGTACACCAGCAGGCGGGTGGAGATGCCTTCGTCCAGCCCGTGGCCTTTCAGGTTGCGGGCGTGATGGGCGATCTGCACCAGCTTGGCGCTGATGTCGGCCTCGCCGCCGGCCTCCTTGGCCACGATCGCGGCTTCGGTGGCGGCGTCGGCATAGTCGAATTCCAGGGCGGCAAAGCGCTGCTTGGTGGACTGCTTGAGGTCCTTCATCAGGCTCTGGTAGCCGGGGTTGAAGGAAATCACCAACTGGAAGTCCGGGTGCGCCTCGATCAGCTCACCCTTCTTGTCCAGGGGCAGGGTGCGGCGATAGTCGGTGAGGGGGTGGATCACCACGGTGGTGTCCTTGCGCGCCTCGACGATCTCGTCCAGGTAGCAGATGGCGCCGATGCGCGCCGCCAGCGTCAGCGGCCCGTCCTGCCAGCGGGTGCCCTCCTTGTCCAGGAGAAAGCGGCCCACCAGGTCGGAGGCGGTCATGTCCTCGTTGCAGGCCACGGTGATCAGCGGGCGCCCCAGCTTCCAGGCCATGTGTTCGACGAAGCGGGACTTGCCGCAGCCGGTCGGTCCCTTGACCATCACCGGCAAGCGGGCGGCGTAGGCCGCTTGGTACAGCGCGACCTCGTTGCCCTGGGGCTGGTAATAGGGTTCTTTGGAAATCTGGTATTGGGCGACTTCGGCCATGGTGATCTCCTTGCCAAGAGCAGCCCTTTTCCCGTAACGGGAAAAGGGGAATTCTTTGCGGAATGAAAAAGCCCCTGCCGGGTTCGCTGCAGGGGCCTTGTTCAGTGTGCCGTCGGGTTCGGCCTACTTGTGAACCTTCAGGGTCTCACGCCAGCCCGGGTACAGCTTGTCGGCGTCCCAGTGGAAGGTTTCGAAGGCGCCCTTGAGCTCGGGGTGTTCCTTGGCGTATTCCACCAGGTTGACGCCTTTCTGCCAGGCATCCTGGGCTTGGCGCAGGGATTTCGCGCCCGCCGTGCCGCCGTCCTTGTGGCCGAAGGCGCCGCCGCCGGAGGTCTGGATCACGTTGGAATGGCCCAGGTTGTCGAAGAAGCCGGGCAGACGCAGCGCGTTCATGCCGCCGGAAATGATCGGCGTGGTGGCCTTCATGCCGATCCACTCCTGGTGGAAGAACGGACCGTCGGCGGAGTCGCGCTCCAGCATGTAGGCGATGTTCTTGTCTCTGGCTTCACCTTCCATCTTGCCGTAGCCCATGGTTCCGGTGTGGATGCCGGAGGCGCCGGACAGACGGGACATCTTGCAGTGCACGAAGGCGGTGTAGCCGCGCTTGGCCTGCGGGGAGGTGACGGCGCCGTGGCCGGCACGGTGATAGTGCAGGAACTGGCCCGGGAAATAGCGGCGCGCCGTGGTCACCGCGGTCGGTCCGGCAACGTAGCCGTCCACCAGGAAAGCCACATGGGAGGCATTTTCGGCAAAGGTTTCCAGGATGTACTCGCCGCGGGCGATCATCTCGAACGGGTCGTCGGCGGTGATGTTGGCGGAGAACAGCTTGGCCTCGCCGGTGGCGTCCTGGGCGCGCTTCATGGCGTCGGCCACCAGGCGGATGGTCTCCTTGAGCGGGGCGAAGACCTGGTTGCCTTGCGGCTCGTCGTTCTTGATGAAGTCCCCGCCCAGCCAGAACTGGTGGCAGGCATCGGCGAACGGTTGCGGACGCAGGCCCAGCTTGGGCTTGATAATGGTGCCCACCACCATGCCGCCGTTGACCATCGGACGGCCCAGCACGCGCCACATGTCCTGGATGTTCATGGACGGGCCGTCGAACAGTTGCAGGAACTTGGGCGGAATGTAGAAGTCGTGCATCTTGGCGTATTCCACGTCGCCCATGCCCTGGTTGTTGCCGATGGTGAGCGTCAGGAAGGAGGCCAGCATGGCGCGGCCGTCGATGATGTTGCGGTCGAACAGTTCGACCGGGTAGGCGATCTTCATGATCTCCCGGGCCTCGTCGATCTCGTACACCAGCGCGTCCACGCCGCGGGTGAAGTCGTCGGTGGTGCTCACCTCCACGTTGGTGCCGGTGGAGGATTCCGCGGCGAAGTGGGCGGCGGTGCTCAGGTAGTCGTAGCCCGACTTCGGCTTCATGATGTAGGCAGTCAGGACGTGGCGGCCGCCCTTGATCAGGTCGGCTTCTTTCAGGTCCAGGTTGGCGTAGCGGCTGGATTGATCCATTACAATTCTCCTCTGGTCATAATATTAGGCATCTTCAGCGGATGCGTAACGGCTCGTGCGAGCTTGGCGATACTATAACGGCCTATTAACATAAGTAATAGTCAATTATAATGATGCTTATGATAAGGTTTTGCTTATGACAAAACTCGGGATTTCAAACGGGCCTGATATTCAAGGTATTTATTGTAGAGCATTAACGCATTATGCTTCATCTGACCTTTCGCCAACTAAACGTGTTCGAGGCCGTGGCCCGACATCTCAGTTTCTCGCGCGCTGCCGAGGCCCTGCACCTCACACAGCCGGCCGTATCCATGCAAATCAAGCAGTTGGAATCCAATATCGGCTTGCCCCTGTTCGAGCAACTGGGCAAGAAGATCTTCCTCACCGAGGCGGGGCACGAGCTCTACCATTACAGCCGGGCGATCGCCCAGCAGTTGGCCGAAGCGGAGGCGGTGCTGGGGGATCTCAAGGGCCTCAAGCGGGGTAGCCTCAAGATCTCCGTGGCCAGCACCGCCAACTATTTCGCGCCGCAGTTGCTAGCCATCTTCAGCCAGCGCTTCCATAACGTCACGGTCAGCCTCAACGTGACCAACCGGCAGTCCCTGCTGCAGCAGCTTGCCAGCAACGAAATGGACATGGCCATCATGGGGCAGCCCCCGGACGGGCTTGATTTGGCCTCGGAATCGTTCATGGACAACCCCTTGGTGGTGATCGCCCCGCTCAACCATCCCCTTGTCCGGGAGCGGGCCATCCCGCTGCAACGGCTGCAACACGAAACATTCCTGGTGCGGGAGCAAGGTTCCGGCACCCGCAGCGCCATGGAACGCTTCTTCGCCCAACGGGGCATCGACCTCACCACCGGCATGGAGATGAGCAGCAACGAGGCCATCAAGCAGGCGGTCCAGGCGGGCCTCGGCCTGGGCATCGTCTCGGTGCACACGGTGGCGCTGGAGCTGGAAATGAAGCGCCTGGCGCTGCTCGACGTGGAATCCTTCCCCATCATGCGCCACTGGTATGTGGTGCACCGCGCCAACAAACGACTGTCGGCGGTGGCGCAGGCATTCAAAAGCTTCCTGCTGGACGAGGCACCGCAGTTGCTGGCGCGGACCGGGTGAGGCATCCCGTCAAGCGATTATCGAGGTCGAAGGTTATTAACCCGGCCCAATAATTCCGCCGCTCCCGCGCAGGCGGGAGCCCAGTAAAACTGGCTAGGAGCCTGTCGGACTTGAAGAATCGAAGCGAAAATTCGGCTGGTCGAGGACAGATTTTGTCGATTTTGCAGGTCAATAGTCGTTCTATTGACCAAAAAAGCGGCGAAATATGGACCGGTCAGGCGGATTTGCAGCCGATTTCCTTTAAGTCCGACAGGCTCCTAGATTCCCGCCTTCGCGGGAATGACGATACCAAGGACTTCAAGGGCCACCTTAACAAAGGGGTTTCGACTCGATCAAACAGCGCGGCTAGACCCAATACTGTTCAGATAAACAGATTTCCGCCGATATAGACGTCGGGTATAGCCGACATACATGTAAAAATAGGACATAAGGCCGACTCAGCCCGATTTTAGTCCTCTCTTATCAGATTGGAAGCGACGGATCGATCGGTTCCGGTACTGCTTCGGCGTCGATGATGCAGTCGCCAAAGCGCTTGATGTGGCTCGTGACGTAGGGGCTCAACGTAGCCACATCCTCCCGGGCTACCGGGAACCCCTCCTCCTTGAGTTCCCGCAGGATTCGCGTCTGATCGACCACGTTGTGGAAAATCACGGCGTTGGCCACGAGGTCGTTGTACTTGATGACTTTCTCCTGCTCCTCGGGGTCGTTGTCCGCGATCACGCCTTCCCCACCGAAGAACAGCCATTTGGAAAAACCGTTGTAGGCTTCGACCTTGTTGGTCGTCGCCGTAATCTGGTCGCGCAATTCCAGGTCCGAGATATAGCTCAGCAGGAATGCCGTCCGCACAACTCGGCCCAGTTCCCGGAAAGCTTGGTACAGCCGGTTCTTGCGGCTATAGTTGCCCAACTTGCGCAATAGCGTCGACGACGAAATCTTCCCGGCCTTGATCGACAAGACGACGCGCAGCAAGTCCTTCCAGTGGGTTTCGATCAATTCCCTGCGCAAGAAAAACCTAAAGTCTAAAAACCAGCGGCCACTCAACCGCGCAGGCGAAAACACTACCACGCTGCGTATTCCATCCCCAACCCGCCACCTGTTCCAGTTCAAACCAGCCACTGATTCCAAACCAATCCGCCATCTTGGCGGGTTGGTTTGTGGGTGGCACCTAATACGGCCCCATAAAACGACCGTTTGCGGACGCCAAAAGGATTGCATGTTTTCCATGGGTCATGCACAATTATTGCGTATCTTGTAACTTAACCGATAGAGGAGTAAATCATGCAGAGCATGACCCTAGAACAGCTACGCGCTACCGCCAGCGCAGGCGGCGTTGTCGGCGTCACCTTGAAAGGCGAGGGCGGCGGCTTCTTTTTGGAAATCGCCACCCGTAGCGGCCAGGACGCTATTTTGTCCAAAGCACGCAGCGTCGAGCCGCGCCGCTTCGGTAATCCCACGTCCGCGCTTGTCGTGTTGCGTGGTATTGGCATCGCCGTTGCCCAACTCGACGTGACCCACTGGAACCCCGAGCAGAAGGACATGAGCCAGAGTCGGCAAAATCGCGCCCAAGCCATGCGCGAGGCGCACGAGGCCGCCGCCTATACCAAGTGGCTAGCCGCCGAGATTCAGAAATCCATCGACGACCCCCGGCCGAGCATTCCCCATGATGAAGTCATGGCCGAGATGGACGCCGATATTTCCGCCTTGCCGGCCGCCAAGAGAAAGCGCGCATGAGTTACCACGATCCCGAACCGGCCCACATGGCCAGCAAGGCACGAGACGCCAAGGTCGGCGGCTTCAACGTGCTTTCCACTGGCGGAAAGCTGGCCGTTACCTTGGCGCTCAATCGTGCCGATTGGCTGGCCCTGATTCCGCAGGCTGCCCGCTTCATTCGTGATGAGGACGAAGCGTGACGGCCAAGACCTGCCGCGTTGAATGGCGGCCTATGGCCCGAGAGGACTTGCGCTCCATCGTCCAATACATCGGCAAGGACAACCCGGCGCGCGCCAGGAGCTTCGGCAAGGAGCTACGCGACAAGACGAAGCCACTAGCACAGCATTCCGAGCTTGGCCGACCCGGTCGCTTGCCCGGCATCCACGAGCTTGTCGCGCATCCGAACTACATCGTTTTTTATCGTGTTCTGGCCGATGGCCGGACAGTGCAGATTTTGGGAGTGAAACATGCGGCACAACAAATGCCGCAGGGGTCATGATGCCAGCCAATCGCAGCATGCGGCGGGTTTCAATTGGAACGGGTGGCAGGGTTTGGACTGGAATCACTGGCGGGTTTTGGATGGAAAGCAAGCCCTTGACTGCTGAAGCCTGACTAACTAGACTAGACCAATCATAAGTGTGTGGAGAACGCGATGCGTCAATATAACCTGTATGAGGCAAAAACCCATCTGTCACAACTGGTTCAGGCCGCTCTGGACGGTGAGGAGGTTTTGATTGCGCGCGCCGGTAAAGCAGCGGTGCGCCTTGTGCCCGTTGTGTCCGCCCAACCTGCAACGGGTGGATGGGGGACACTGAACATCGATGCAACGCAACTGGATGCCGCGTTTACTCCTGCGGTAGAAAGTGAAGTGGCGCGCTTGTTTGAGGAGGGCTTGGCGTAATGGCGCCTCGCTTGTTACTCGATACGCATATTGCATTATGGTGGTTTGCGGGAAATCCCCGCCTTGATGTCAAGATTCGCGACGAAATCGGCCACAGTGAATGTTGGCTGAGTACGGTATCGGTGTGGGAGGTGGCAATCAAGTATCGATTGGGCAAACTATCTGTTGCGCCGGCCGTATTTCTGGACGCGGCCAACGCGGCGGGAATGCGTTTACTATCCATCATTCCGGATCATGTTGTAGCCACTGTCGAACTGCCCGCGTTGCATGCCGATCCGTTCGACCGTTTGCTGGTGGCACAGGCATGGCAACAACATTTGGTTCTGCTAACCGCAGATACTGCGCTAACGGCTCATGGCCCCAATGTGCGTTGCGTGCAATGACCCCGCAAGACGAAGAATATGCGTATTTGTTCTCATGATTCAATATCTTGGAAATTACAGATCCTTTTGCCTGAACCTCACTGCTTTGTTGTTTTGTTTTAGCCCCGGGGCGATCTCCCCGTGAAGGTATTAGTCACCGGTGCCTCCGGTTTCGTCGGCCGCGCCACCTGCGCGTGGTTCGTGATGCAGGGTGTGGATGTTGTCGGTGCGGTGCGTCATACGCCCGCTCGGCCAGTGACAGGTGTGGACTACCGCACCGTGGGCGACCTGGATGCCGACACGGACTGGACCGCCGCCCTCGCGGGTGCGGACGCCGTCGTCCACTGTGCCGCGCGTGTGCATGTGATGCGTGAGACGGCAGACGATCCGCTGGCGGCATTCAGGTCCGCCAACGTTGCGGGAACCGAGCGCCTTGCCCGCCAGGCCGCGGCAGCGGGGTTGAAGCGCCTGGTTTTCATCAGCAGCATCAAGGTGAATGGCGAGGAAACTGCTCCCCCTCTTTCGGGCCCGCTCTCGCGAGGGGAGCGGCTATGTTTTAGAGAGGACGATACGCCTGCGCCCCAGGATCCTTACGGCCAGACCAAGTGGGAAGCAGAAGCAATGCTTGCCCGGGTTGCGCAGGAGACCGGCCTGGAAGTGGTGATCGTGCGGCCGCCGCTGGTTTACGGGGCGGGTGTCAAAGGCAATCTGGGGCGCTTGTTGAGTTGGGTCGAACGCGGCGCGCCGCTGCCGCTGGCGGGCATCCGCAACGCGCGCAGCCTGATCGGCATAGACAACCTCGCCAGCGCGCTGCAAGCCTGCCTCAGCCACCCCGCCGCGGCGGGGCGCACTTACCTGGTGCGCGATGGCGAGGATGTT
Source organism: Pseudomonadota bacterium (assembly GCA_021848325.1). GTDB lineage: Bacteria > Pseudomonadota > Gammaproteobacteria > Burkholderiales > JAJZUU01 > JAJZUU01. Next base: position 24,096 of record JAJZUU010000026.1, read on the forward strand.
TCGACGCCCGAACTGGTGCGCCGCCTGGGTCGGCACCTGGGCAGGCCCGCGCGGCTGTTTGCGCTGCCGGGGCCATTGCTGGAAGGCTTGGCGGGGCTGGCTGGGCGACGCGCCGATATACAGCGCCTGACCGGTTCGCTGACGGTGGACGACAGCCGGATCCGGCGCGAACTGGGCTGGGTGCCGCCGCGCACGCTGGACGAAGGGCTGGCACAGGTGACGCGTGCCTGGCTGGACGGCGCCCGATAGTCCGGCTTACGTCACAGACAGGCTTGGGTTAAAATCCGGGTACCGTATTGGAGGATAGCCCGCCATGTCACGCGCCCAATCCCACACTTTTTTAAGCGAAGACGATTACCTGCGCCTGGAAGAGCAAGCCAGCATCAAGCATGAACTGGTCGATGGCGAGATGTATGCCATGGCGGGTGCCAGCGAGCGGCACAACCGCATCACGCTCAACATCGCTTACCATCTGCGCACGGTGACACGCGGCAAGCCCTGCCGCGCTTTCATGGCCGACATGAAGCTGCGCGTGCCCGCCGGGGCCACGTATTACTACCCGGATGTGATGCTGGTGTGCGACCCGGCGGACGATCACCCCATTTATAAGCGTGCGCCGTGTTTCATCGCTGAGGTATTGTCGCCCGCCACCACCAGCGTGGATCTGCGCGAGAAATGGCAGGCCTACCGCACCCTGCCCAGCCTGCGTTATTACCTGCTGGTGGATGCCGACCGCCTGTGGGCGAAGGTGTTTTTCCGGCATGAGGGCGAGGGCTGGTTCGAGCAGGAACTGTCCCCCGAGGACCGGCTGGAAGTGGCGTGCGGCGATCTTCGTCTGGCGCTGACGCTGGATGATCTCTACGAAGATACGGGCTTGCTGATTTAACCAGACGGTCGAGGTGTTCGCCCCGGGTAGCACTTTCTCCCCGAGAAGCACCCTCTCCCCCCGCCCTCTCCCCGAGGGTGAGTTCCTCAAGGAAACAGCATCGACGAAGCCCACCGCAGCCAATACGACCTGATAGACGGCCTCGCCCGCAACCTGCGCGATGCGCTTCCGAATGCGTCTTTCATCGGCTTTACCGGCACGCCCATCGAAAAGAACGACGCCAATACACGCGCGATCTTTGGCGATTACATCAGCATCTACGACATCCAGCGCGCCGTGGCGGACAAGGCGACGGTGCCGATCTACTATGAGAGCCGTATCGCCAAGCTGGCGCTGAACCAGGCCGCGCTGCCGAAGATCGACGAGGAATTCGACGAGATCACCGAGGGCGAGGAAGAGGACAAGAAGCAGAAGCTCAAAACCAAATGGGCCGCACTGGAGGCACTGGTTGGCGACCCCAAACGTGTCGCGCTCAACTTGCAGTTTGTTGCCACGAGAAATGTCCGGGTGCGCTTGCCCGCCTTGGGACAAAAGCCACACAAAATCCGATCCCGCAGTATTCACCCATCCCTTGCCGCCAGTCTTTGGAGCAGGGTATCCGAGAATGTTACAATTGCCATTTTTCGAGACAAAACCGATACAAAATCGTTGAAATCACGCTCCGGTTTTGCTGTTTGTCCCTAATTTCCGACTGCTGCCAGTATTGGTTTCCGGCGCGAGTCGGGCACCTCCACGATGCCTACGTTGGGCTCGATGGTGCCTTGTTATTTAAAGGAATTCCATGAGCCTCAGATGCGGCATCGTCGGCCTGCCCAACGTGGGCAAGTCCACCCTGTTCAATGCCCTCACCCGCGCCGCAATCGCCGCGGAAAACTATCCCTTTTGCACCATCGAGCCCAACGTAGGCATCGTGGAGGTGCCCGACTCGCGAATGGCGGCCCTGACCGAGATCGTCAAGCCCCAGAGGGTGCAGCCGGCCATCGTCGAGTTCGTGGATATCGCCGGCCTGGTGGCGGGGGCCTCCAAGGGCGAAGGCCTGGGCAACCAGTTCCTGGCCAACATCCGGGAGACCGACGCCATTGCCCATGTGGTGCGCTGTTTTGCCGACGACAACGTGGTGCATGTGGCGGGCCAGATCGACCCAGTGTCCGACATCGAAACCATCAACACCGAACTTGCCCTGGCGGACCTGGCCACCGTGGAAAAGGGCCTGCAGCGTTCCGCCAAGCTGGGGCGCGCGGGCGACAAGGAAGCGCTCAAGCTCACCGCCCTGCTGGAGCGGGTGCGGGCCCACCTGGACCAGGGCCAGCCGGCCAGGAGCCTGGGGCTGGACGGGGAAGAGCGCGAACTGATCAAGCCCCTTTGCCTGCTCACCGACAAACCCGCCATGTACGTCGCCAATGTGGACGAGCAGGGCTTCGCCGACAACCCGCTGCTGGACCGGGTGCGCGCCTTCGCCGCCGGGGAAGGGGCCCCGGTGGTGGCCATCTGTGCGGCCCTGGAGGCGGAGATGGTGGACATGAGCGAGGACGACAAAAAGGACTTCCTGGCGGACCTCGGCCAGGAAGAACCCGGCCTCAACCGGCTCATCCGCACCGCCTATGACCTGCTCGGCTTGCAGACCTATTTTACCGCCGGGGTCAAGGAAGTGCGCGCCTGGACCATTCACAAGGGAGACACCGCGCCCAAGGCGGCGGCGGTGATCCACACCGATTTCGAGCGCGGATTCATTCGCGCGGAGGTCATCGGCTATGACGATTTCGTCGCCGGCAAGGGCGAGCAGGGGGCCAAGGAGGCCGGCAAGATGCGCCTCGAAGGCAAGGACTACGTGGTGCGGGACGGGGACGTGATGCATTTCCGCTTCAACGTCTAACCGATCTTGCCGATCCACGGCGTTTCATATTGCCTCGAAACGCCGCGTAAGGCCCGGTAGATGCCGGGTTTGCGGTTTATGCGGCCGTCCTGGGGCCTTACCGGTCGCTTTTGGGTAGTGTTGGCTGCCGTGAAACGTTACTCGATGTTTTGTATTTGTTCGCGCATCTGCTCGATCAGCACCTTGAGTTCCATGGCGGCTTGCGTCACCCCGCTGTCGACCGACTTGGAGGCCAGGGTGTTGGCCTCACGGTTGAGTTCCTGCATCAGGAAGTCGAGCCGTTTTCCCACCGTGCCGCCGCCGTCCAGCACGCGTCCGACCTCCTGCAGGTGGGTCTTGAGGCGGGACAATTCCTCGTCCACGTCAATCCTTTGGGCAAACAGGGCCAGCTCCTGGCGTATCCGCTCCTCATCGCTCCCCGCCGTGACCTCCCTCAGCCGTGCCAGCAGTTTTTCTTCGTAGGCGGCGAGCACGCCCGGCATCTTCGGGGCGACATGGGCGACCAGCGCTTCGATCCGCACCGCCCGCTCCAGCAGAAGCTGCTTGAGCTTCTCCCCCTCGCGGGCGCGGGTCTGGCGGAGTTCTTCCAGGGCCGCGCGCAGTAGTTCCAGGCTGGTTTCGTGCAACGCCTCCACCGGGGGCGTCTCGGGGCCGAACATGCCCGGCCAGCGCAGCACATCGACCACCCGCAGGCTTTGGCTGTCGGGCAAGCGGGCTTGTACGGCGCGGTTCAATTGCACCAGTTGTTCGAGCAGGACGGTATTGATTTCAAGCAGTTGGCGCCCGCTGTCGAGGGACGTGTAATTCAGGCGGCAGTCCACCTTGCCGCGGACTAGCCCTTTTGCCAAGGCTTCGCGCATGGCGGGCTCCAAAGCACGCAGCTCCTCGCTCAGGCGAAACTGGATGTCCAGATAGCGGTGGTTGACCGAGCGCAACTCGAGATTCAGCGTGCCTTGCGGCAACTCCCTGGTGGCTACGGCGTAGCCGGTCATGCTATAGATCATAGGTTCCTTCGGTGGGGCAGCGGTGCATGGGCCGCAGCGCGCGGCGAAGCCGGACTTGCCTGATCCGCCTCCCGCGCCACGCGGTGCTTTACTTTATGGTAACAAATGCACAAAATGATGCCCAACTAAATTTATCATGCAGTTAGTAGAGATGGCGTCACAATCGAACCAGGCATTGGAACCCGGGTACCAACTGTTGAACTACCGCATCATCAAGCAATTGAGCGGCGGCGGGTTCAGCATGGTCTATCTGGCCCACGATGAGAGCGAACAGCCGGTAGCGATCAAGGAATACCTGCCAAATGGCCTGGCGTTGCGCAGGGAAGGGGCCGTTGTAGCGGCGACCTCCGCCGAGAACCAGGCCACCTTCCGCTACGGTCTGAAGTGTTTCTTCGAAGAAGGGCGGGCCTTGGCCACGATCGCGCATCCCAACGTGGTGCGCGTGGTGAATTTCTTCCGCGCCAACGAGACCGTCTACATGGTCATGCAATACGAACGCGGCAAGACCCTGCAGGAACATATCCAGGCGACCAAGCGCAACGTGAAGGAAGGTTTTATCCGCCGCGTCTTTGCGCAACTGCTGAACGGCCTGCGCGAGGTGCACACCCGCAAGGTCCTGCATCTGGACATCAAGCCAGCCAATATCTATATTCGCCTGGACGGCTCCCCGGTATTGATCGATTTCGGCGCCGCGCGGCAGACCCTGACCAACGAGAAATCCAAGCTTTCCCCGATGTACACCCCGGGCTTCGCTGCGCCGGAGCAATACAACAACCGTGAGCGGCTGGGGCCGTGGACCGACATATACAGCGTCGGCGCCAGTATCTTCGCCTGCCTCGCCGGATTCGCCCCGCAGGCGGCGGATGCCCGCGTGCAGGACGACAAGCTGGTTTCCGCCAAGAAGCTATGGGCCGGGCGGTATTCCGAGCAGCTTCTGGAGATTATCGACTGGTGCCTGAAGCTGGACTACATGGAACGTCCCCAGAGCGTGTTCAGCCTGCAAAAGGCCCTGATGGAGCAAGTCCCGGAACCGCCGCAGAAGCGCTCCATCATCACCAGCATTCGCGACACGCTTAATAAAGATATATTTTGATGAGGCCGGCGTGGCGCTATCTGCCGCAGCGCGCAACCCCGCATTTCCACCAGTACGCACCCCGTCCAACTGCCGGAATTTATCTAAATGAGGTTTTCCATCTACCAGTCGAGCCGCCAGGGCGGGCGCAAGTACAATCAGGACCGGGTAGCCTATTCCTACAGCAAGGATGCGCTGCTCATGGTGGTGGCGGACGGGATGGGGGGGCATCTTCACGGCGAGGTGGCGGCGCAGATCACCGTCCAAATGCTGGCCGAGACTTTCCAGAAGCAGGCGCGCCCGACCCTGCGCAACCCGTTCGATTTCCTGACCGGGGCCATGGTGGCGGTGCACGACGCCATCGACGACTACGCCAGCCAGCACGATCTGCTGGAGACGCCGCGCACCACCTGCGTGGCGTGCGTGGTGCAAAACGACCTCGCCTATTGGGCGCATGTCGGAGACTCGCGGCTGTACCTGTTTCGCGGCGGGCAGTTGGTCGTCCGCACCCGGGACCATTCCAGGATCCAGCAGTTGTATGAGCAGGGCCAGATCACCGAGGCGCAGATGAGCATCCATCCCGACCGGAACAAGATCTACAATTGCCTGGGCGGCTTGATTCCTCCGGACGTGGAATTGTCCAAGATCACCCCGGTGGTGGAGGGGGATACCTTCCTGCTGTGCAGCGACGGCTTGTGGAGCATGCTGACGGTGAACGAGATCGCCTCGGTTGTCGGGGCCTATCCGATCGACCGGGCATTGCCAGAATTGCTCGATCACGCGGAATTCCGCGGGGGGGAGGAAGGCGACAACCTGAGCGTCCTCGGCATGACCTGGGGCGGTCCGCCGCGCCAGGCCCCGGCGCAGTCGGTGTCGACCGCCACCATGCCGCTGGACGCCTTCACCACCCGGTTGGATCGCTTCGATACGGCGCGGGAGGGCGACGGCGGCGTCAGCGACGAAGAGATCGAACAGGCGATCGCCGAGATTCAGATGGCCATCAAGAAGTTCTCGAAATAGCCGCCAAGGGGCATTTTGCGCGCATTTCCGGTGCCCGGGGTATAATGGGCGCGACCAGCCCCGTTGTTTCTCGACACCTAAGGAAACCATGCGCCCCAGCAACCGCACCCCCGATCAGCTTCGCCCCGTCAGGATCATCCGCCATTACAGCAAGCACGCCGAGGGGTCGGTGCTGGTCGAATGCGGCGACACCAAGGTGATCTGCACCGCCAGCGTGGAAGAAAAGGTGCCCTTTTTCCTGAAGGGCAAGGGCCAGGGCTGGCTGACCGCCGAGTACGGCATGCTGCCCCGCTCCACCGGCAGCCGCATGCTGCGGGAGGCGGCAAGCGGCAAGCAGTCGGGACGCACCCAGGAGATCCAGCGTCTGATCGGGCGCTCCCTGCGTGCCGTGGTCGACCTCTCCAGACTGGGCGAGCGCACCGTCCAGATCGACTGCGACGTGATCCAGGCCGACGGCGGGACGCGCACCACCAGCATCACCGGCGCCTTCGTGGCGCTGCACGATGCGCTGGACCACCTGCTGCGCAAGCAGGTGCTGCGCGAATCGCCCCTCCTGGATCACGTGGCGGCGGTGTCGGTCGGGGTATACGAAGGGGTGCCGGTGCTCGATTTGGACTATCTCGAGGATTCGGCTTGCGACACCGACATGAACGTGGTCATGACCGGCAGCGGCGGCTTCGTGGAAATCCAGGGCACCGCGGAGGGCAAGCCCTTCACCCGCCAGCAGATGAACGAAATGCTCGACCTGGCGGAACGGGGGATCGGGCAGCTTGTCGCCGCTCAGCGCGCGGTCCTGGGTGTTTAGCCGGGCGGCCGCCGACGCTTCGTTTTATCATTCGAGAAACCAGTCCCGGGGCTCGGCAGCCGGGACGAAGGGCTTTGGGAACATGAAGAAACTCGTTATCGCCAGCAACAACCCCGGCAAGCTCCGGGAGATCGAACGCATCCTGTCGCCCCTGGGACTGGAGGCCCTGCCGCAGTCCGTGTTTAATATCCCGGAGGCCGAGGAGCCCCACTGCACCTTCATCGAGAACTGCCTGGCCAAGGCCCGCCACGCGTCCGAGCATTCGGGGCTGCCGGCCCTGGCCGACGATTCCGGGATCTGTGTGGCCGCGTTGAACGGTGCCCCCGGCGTCTATTCGGCGCGCTTCGCCGGCGAGCCCAAGTCGGACCAGCGCAACAATCAGAAATTGCTGGAGGCGCTGGCCAACGAAGCCAATCGCAACGCCCATTACTACTGCGTGATCGTGCTGGTGCGCCACCCCCACGACCCCGAGCCGCTGATCGCCGAGGGCGTGTGGGAAGGGGAGATCCTGCGGGAGCCCCGCGGCAGCGCGGGCTTCGGCTATGACCCGCTGTTTCTGGTGCCGCAGCTCGGCAAGACCGGCGCGGAGCTCGGCATGGACGAGAAAAACCGCATCAGCCATCGCGGCAAGGCCCTGGCGCAGTTGGTGGAAAAACTCCGGCACGCGGCGGGAGAGGCGATCTGAGCCTGATCGCAGATGCCGTGCCGGCCGCGGGCGACGCGCTCGTTCTGGTGGATGTGCAGAACGACTTCCTGGCCGGCGGGAGTCTCGCCGTCCCCCATGGCGACGAGGTTTTGCCCGCCCTCAACCGGGCAATCGAGGTGTTCCGCGGGCGCGGCCTACCCGTTTTCGCCACCCGCGATTGGCACCCCGCCGGCCATTGTTCCTTTCAGACCCGGGGCGGTCAGTGGCCGCCGCACTGCGTGGCGGGGACCGAGGGAGCGGCTTTCGCACCGGGGCTCGCCATTTTCCCGGCGGTGGTCGTGATCTCCAAGGCCACCCGCGCCGACACGGATGCCTATTCGGGTTTCCAGGGCACGGAATTGCACCGCCTGCTCCGGGAACGCGAGGTGCGGCGGCTGTTCGTGGGCGGGCTCGCCACCGACTACTGCGTGCTCAACACGGTCAAGGACGCCCTCGCCCTGGGCTATCAAGTATTGTTGCTGGCGGACGGGATCCGCGCGGTGGATGCGCAGCCCGGCGACGGCGCGCGGGCCCTGGCGGAAATGACGGCCTTGGGCGCGCGCCCCATCGCAGGCGGGGAACTTGCCTGATGCCGGTCCAGCCCAGCGCCCTGCTCACCGACCTGTACCAGTTCACCATGCTCCAGGGATACCTGGAACAGGGGATGGAGGAGACGGCGGTATTCGAGTTTTTCGTGCGCAAGCTGCCGCCGAACCGGGGATTCCTCATGGCCGCCGGCCTGGAGTCCGCCCTTGAGTTCCTGGAGACGGTGCATTTCACTCCGCAGGAAGTCGATTGGCTCGCGGCCAGCGGGCGCTTCAACCGGCGCTTCCTGGACTATGTGGCGGGGTTCCGCTTCAGCGGCGAGGTGCACGCCATGCCGGAAGGCACGGTGTTCTTCCCCGACGAGCCCATCCTGCGGCTTACGGCGCCCATTCCCCAGGCCCAGTTGGTGGAGACCCGGCTGATCAACCTGCTCCACTACCAATGCCTGGTGGCCTCCAAGGCGGCGCGCACCGTGCTCGCCGCGCCCGGCAAACTGCTGGTGGATTTCGGGCTGCGTCGCGCCCACGGTGCGGAGGCCGGACTGTTGGCGGCGCGCGCCGCCTACATCGCCGGGTTTTCCGGGACCTCAAACGTGCTGGCGGAGCGCGAGTTCGGCGTGCCCTGCTACGGGACCATGGCCCATTCCTTCGTGCAGGCCCACGACGACGAAACCGCCGCCTTCGAGCACTTCGCCCGGGCGCAGCCCGACAACGTGGTGCTGCTGATCGATACCTACGACACCGAGGCGGCGGCGCGCAAGGTGGCGGAACTGGCGCTGCGCTTGAGGCGGGACGGTATCCGCACCAAGGCGGTCCGTCTGGACAGCGGCGACCTGGGCGCACATGCGCGGGCGGTGCGGCGCATCCTGGACCAAGGCGGCCTGCCGGAGGTGGGGATCTTCGCCAGCGGCAACCTGGACGAGTTTGCGGTGCGGGAGCTGGTAAGCGGCGGCGCGCCCATCGACGGCTTCGGAGTCGGCACGCGCATGCTGACCTCCGCCGACGCGCCGTATCTGGACTGCGCCTATAAGCTGGAGGAATACGCCGGGCAGCCCCGCCGCAAGCGGTCCGAAGGCAAGGCCACCTGGCCCGGCCGCAAGCAGGTGTACCGGAACTACGATGGGGCGGGCGCGATGGAACGGGACGTGCTGACTCTGGACGGCGATGCGCACGCCGGACAGGGCCTGCTGCGGCCGGTCATGGGCCAGGGGCGGCGCCTGGGGCCGGCGGTGCCCCTGACCGAGTCGCGCGCCTTGGCGGCCCTTGAGCTGGGGCGGCTTCCCGAGCCCCTGCGGCGGTTGGGGGTGTCCCCTCCCTACCCGGTGGAGGTGGCCCCGGCGCTGCGCGAACTCGCGGCGGCGGTGGACGCCCGTCCGGTGTAACCCCTTTCTGCTCGAAGCCATGTCCGCCTGCCCGGACCCTCCGCCTCCAGGGGGCGTCTCCCTCCGCGTGCTGCCCCCCCTGTCCCTGTACATCCATTTGCCCTGGTGCGCCCGCAAATGCCCTTACTGCGACTTCAACTCGTATGAAGCCGGTGCCGTGCCCGAGGAGCAATACGTGGCGGCGCTGGCCCGGGACCTGGAGCAGGCCGTGCCCCTGGTGTGGGGGCGGAAGGTGCGCACGGTGTTTTTCGGCGGCGGCACGCCCAGCCTGTTTTCGGCCCGGGCGATCGATGCCATCCTCGGCACGGTAAGGGCGTTGTTGCCCCTGGACAGCCATGCCGAGATCACCCTCGAGGCGAACCCGGGCTCGGCGGAGGCGGCGAAATTTCGGGGGTTCCGGGAGGCCGGGGTGAACCGCCTGTCGCTGGGGGTGCAAAGCTTCAGGGGCGATTTCCTGCAGGCCCTGGGGCGCATCCATGACGACCGGGAGGCCCGGGCCGCGGTGGAGATGGCCCTGCGCCATTTCGACAACGTCAACCTGGATCTGATGTACGGTCTGCCGGGGCAGACCGTCGAGGCGGCGCGGGAGGACGTCAGAACGGCGCTTGCCTTCCGCCCGCCCCACCTCTCCGCCTACCACCTGACGCTGGAACCCAACACCCTGTTTTACCGCTATCCCCCGCCGCTGCCCGAGGACGACACCTGTGCGGCGATGCAGGGCGCGGTGGAGGAGGAGTTGGCGGCCCGGGGATACGGGCATTACGAGGTGTCGGCGTTCGCCGAGAACGGGGCCCGGTGCCGGCACAACCTCAACTACTGGCAGTACGGCGACTACCTGGGGATCGGGGCCGGGGCCCACAGCAAGATCAGCTTCCCCGACCGTATCCTGCGGCAGGTGCGCCAGCGGCAGCCGCGTGCCTACCAGGAGGCCACGGCAAAAGGCGCGCCGGTGCAGGAGGAGCACGAGGTGGCCCCAGGCGACCTGGGGTTCGAGTTCATGATGAATGCGCTGAGGCTCACCGGGGGCTTTCCGCTGGCCCTGTTCGAGGAGCGCACCGGGCTTTCCCGCGCGACTTTGGAAGAACCGCTGGCGATGGCGCAGCGGCGGGGGCTCGCCAGGATGGAGGGGGAGCGCCTGGCGCCCACCGATCTGGGGCGCAGATTCCTGAACGACCTGTTGCAGTTGTGGCTGCCGTCCTGAGCCGCATTTCCTGCACCGAACAAAACGCCCTTGACACATCCGTACCAGTCGGTATCTAATAGCGACATGCAAGCCAAACAAAGAGATGTGACCCGCGACAAGCTCCTGCAAGCGGCGTTCGGCGAAATTCACCGCAACGGGTTCCAGGCCGCCAGCATCGCCAAGGTGCTGGCCGATACCGGGCTGACCAAGGGGGCGTTGTATCATCATTTTCGGTCCAAGCGGGAGCTGGGGCTGGCGGTGATCGACGAGATGATCGGCCCCCGGCTGGACGAAGCCGTCTTTCGCCCGGTGCGGGACAGCGAGCACCCTTTGCAGGCCTTGGTGGGGGTGCTGGACGAAAAGATCAGGGCGAGCGATCCCGAGATCATCAAGTGGGGTTGCCCGCTCAACAATCTGATGCAGGAGATGAGCCCTCTGGACGATGGGTTCAAGGACCGGCTCACGGGGATTCTAAAAACCTGGCGCCGGACCCTGACGGACGGGCTGCTGCAGGCGCAGCGGCAGGGCGAGGTCGGCGTGCAGGTGGATTGCAAGGCGGCGGCCCTCTATATCGTGGCGTCGTGGGAGGGCTGCATCGGGGTGGCGAAGAGCCTCCAGTCCACCAAGGCCTATCAGTTGTGTCTCGAGCAGTTGCGCGCGTACGTGTCCGGCCTCGGGAGGTAAGCTGCGCGGTAAGGACCTGTTAAGCATTAAGTGTAATACTTAATACTTAACAGGTCCTAAGTGTCTGTGTTTACGTGTTTCACCACATACCGCGCAGTCGGTATGTGTGCTTTCAACCCCAACGAAAGGAGATGGTCATGCCTATTATTCGGACGGTTTCACCGGAACAAGCCAGCGGCACGGTGGCGGAGATCTATCGCCAGATCGAGCAGGCGTTCGGGCGGGTGCCCCATGCCCTGCAGATGTACAGCGCCAGCCCCCGGCTGCTGGAAGAGCAGTGGCGCACGATCGGATATTTTATGAACCATCCGACCCTGGGCTTCCCCCTGCTCACCATGATCCGCATGCTGGTGTCCCAGCACAACCGCTGCGACTATTGCGTGGGATACAACGAAGGGATGCTGATCAACCGGGCCGGCCTCGACCCGGAGCAGGTGGCGGCGACCAAGCGCGACCCGGCCAATGCGCCCCTGAACGAGAAGGACCGCGCCATGCTGCTGTTCGTGTTGAAGGCCACGGCGCACCCGGCCGACGTCGCCGCAGAGGAGGTGCAGGCCCTGCGCGAAATGGGCTGGGCCGATGGCGACATCCTGGACGCCATGGCCCACGGCGCCCGCAACGTCGGGGTGGACCTGATCTTCAACACCTTCAAGATCGAAAACGATTTCTGAGATAAGGAGTTCGAACGATGGATTTCGATAAAGACCTCGACGCGCGCGGGCTGAATTGTCCGTTGCCCATCCTGCGGGCCAAGAAGGCGTTGACCGAATTGGCAACAGGCCAGGTGCTCAGGATTGCCTCTACCGATCCCGGATCGGTGAAGGACTTCCAGGCCTTCGCCAAACAGACCGGCAACGATCTGCTGTCGTCGGCGGAGTCCGGAGGCGAGCACGTATTCTATCTCAGGAAAAAGTGACCCCCATCGGAGGAATTGCATATGAACGTTGCTGAAGCGATTGAATCACGCCGTTCCGTAAAGGGCTACGACCCGCAACACCGGATGTCCGAGGCGGAGGTGAAAAGGCTGCTGTCCCTGGCCATCCTGGCGCCCACGGCGTGGAACATCCAGAACTGGCGCTTCGTGCTGGCGCAGGATGCCGAGTTGCGCAAAGAGATACGGAAGGTGGCGTTCGACCAGCCCCAGGTGACCGACGCCTCGCTGCTGGTGGTCCTTTGCGCCGACCTCAAGGCATGGGACAAGGACCCGGCGCGCTACTGGCGCAACACCCCCCAGGCGGTGCAGGACTACGTGGTGCCGGCCATCGGCCAGTACTACCGGGGCCGCGACCAGGTGCAGCGGGACGAGGCCATGCGCTCCTGCGGCCTCGCCGCCATGGCGCTGATGCTGGCGGCCAAGGAGATGGGGTACGATTCATGCCCCATGGACGGATTCGACTTCGACGCGGTGGGCCGGCTCGTCAACCTGCCGAAGGACCACGTGGTTACCATGTTCGTGGCCATCGGCAAGGGGGTGAAGGAGCCCTGGCCCCGCGGTGGCCAGCTGTCCCTGGAGGAGGTGGTGGTGCACGACCGTTTCGCGGGGTGACCGAAAAGCGCGCCCCGTCCCACGGTTTTACCTTTCGCCCTTGATACCTTGCTCACCGCAGAATGGCGCCGTCCGACATGACGCCTAAGGGGCCGCTATCCCTCAATCTAGGAGCCTGTCGGACTTAAAGGAAATCGGCTGCAAATCCGCCTGACCGGTCCATATTTCGCCGCTTTTTTGGTCAATAGAACGACTATTGACCTGCAAAATCGACAAAATCTGTCCTCGACC
>JAJZUU010000096.1 GCA_021848325.1 Pseudomonadota bacterium
TTCGTCAACTCCCTCACCACCAACCTGACCTCCTTCTTCCGGGAGGCGCACCATTTCCCGATTCTGGCCGAACATGCCCAGGCGCAACGGGGGTCCCACCCGCTCGCCCTGTGGTGCTCCGCGTCCTCCACCGGCGAGGAGGCCTACTCCATGGCCATGACCATGGTGGACGTTTTCGGCAGCCACACCCCGCCGGTGAAAATCCTGGCCACGGACGTGGACACCAACGTCCTGTCGGTCGCGCAGGAGGGGGTCTACCCCTTGGACCGCCTGGAGAAGCTGCCCCAGGATACGGTGAAGCGGTTCTTTCTGAAGGGCGCGGGAGCCCAGGCCGGTTACGCCCGGGTGCGCCCGGAGCTGCGCGAAATGATCACCTTCAGGCAGATCAACCTGCTGGACAACGCATGGCCGGTACGGGGCCCGTTCGACGCCATATTCTGCCGCAACGTGATGATCTATTTCGACAAGCCCACCCAGTACCGGATACTGCAAAAATTCGCGCCCCTGTTGCGGCACGACGGGCTGCTGTTCGCCGGCCATTCCGAGAGCTTCTACCACGCCGCCGATTTGTTCAAGCTGCGGGGCAAGACGGTCTATGAATTGTCGGATAAGGCCCGCGCCAAATCGGGCGGCGGGTCCGAAGCAAGCCACCCTCCCACCTTGGATAAGGCGATGTCCTCTCCGTTCGGCGGCACCCTGCCGCGCCGCGGCGGAGCATAATCCCCATGGGAAACCACGGCTACGAAGAAATCCTTGCGCCGAACCTGTATTTCGACCGCAATTTCAATACGGAAGCGGCGAAGATACTGCCCGGGGAATACTACGTGACGGGCCGGGACATGGTACTGGTGACGGTGCTGGGCTCGTGCGTGGCGGCCTGTATCCGCGACCGCATGAGCGGCATCGGCGGCATGAACCATTTCATGCTGCCGGACAGCGGGCCAGACCAGGGCAACCCCCTGAGCGCCTCGGCACGCTACGGCACCTACGCCATGGAAATGCTCATCAACCAGTTGGGCAAACTGGGCGCCAAGCGTGCCAACCTGGAAGCCAAGGTGTTCGGCGGCGGCAACGTGTTGCGGGGAATGACCGTGGCCAACGTGGGCGAGCGCAACTCCAGGTTCGTGCTGAACTACCTGCGCACGGAGAAAATCAGCGTGGTGGCCCAGGACCTGATGGACATCTATCCCCGGAAGGTCTACTACTTCCCCAACAGCGGGAAGGTGCTGATCAGGAAACTGCGCCGCCTGCACAACGACACCATCATCGAGCGGGAAAAAGAGTACGACTCCCGCCTCAAGCATTCCAAGGTGGAGGGCGATGTGGAACTGTTCGATTGACAGCCGCCGCCGGGGATGCCCGCCCCCGGAAGGCCGCGACCGGGCCGATGTTTGACCGCGCATAGCGAGGGAAGGATGTGATCATGAAGATCAAGGTGCTGGTGGTGGACGACTCCGCCCTCATCAGGAGCATAATGAAAGAAATCATCAATAGCCAGCCGGACATGGAAACGGTGGGCACCGCGCCGGACCCGCTGACGGCGCGGGAAATGATCAAGGCGCTGGACCCGGACGTGCTGACCCTGGACGTGGAAATGCCCAAGATGGACGGGCTGGATTTCCTGGACAAGCTGATGCGGCTGCGCCCCATGCCCGTGGTCATGATTTCCTCCCTGACCGAAGGCGGCTCCGACGTGACGCTGCGCGCCCTGGAACTGGGCGCCGTGGATTTCGTGACCAAGCCGAAGCTGGACATCGGCCGCGGCATGCAGGAATACAGCCAGGACATCACCGACAAGATCCGCGCTGCCGCCCGCGCCAAAATCAAACAGGCCCCGGCGGCGAACGCGCCGCAGCCGCGGGGGGTGGCGCCTCTGCCGCCCCTGTCCAATCGCGTGGCCACCACGGAGAAGGTGATTATCCTCGGTGCCTCCACCGGGGGCACGGAGGCGATCAAGACCTTCCTGACCGCATTGCCGCCCGACTGCCCGGGCATCCTGATCACCCAGCACATGCCGGAGGCGTTTACCAAGTCGTTTGCCCACCGGCTGGACAGCGTGTGCAGGATTTCCGTCAAGGAGGCGGAACATGGGGAGCGGGTATTGCCCGGCCACGCCTATGTGGCGCCCGGCCACTCCCATATGCTGCTCACCCGCAGCGGCGCCAACTATATTGTGGAACTCAACCGGGAGCCGCCGGTGAACCGCCACCGCCCGTCGGTGGATGTGCTGTTCCACTCGGCCGCCAGGGCCGCCGGAGTCAATGCCATCGGCGTGATCCTGACCGGCATGGGCAAGGACGGCGCGGCCGGGATGCTGGAGATGAAGCAGGCGGGGGCCTACAACTTCGCCCAGGACGAGGCCACCTGCGTCGTCTTCGGCATGCCCAAGGAGGCCATCGCCCTGGGCGCCGCGGACGAGATCGTGCCGCTGCAGGAAATGGGGCGGCGGGTCATGACACACCTGGCTTTCCTCGGCAAGCGCGCCATCAGGGTGTGACGGATAACGGCCGCTTAAGGCCTTTTTCGGAAACAAGGGGGTTTGATGCAAGTTGATATCCAGATACGCGACAGCGGCGCCCGCATCACACTGAACGGGCGCTTCGATTTCAATTCCCACCGGGAATTCCGCAACGGTTACGACTCCTTGCTGCGCGACGGCGCCCTCAAGGAGCTGGAACTGGACCTGGCGAACGTGGACTACCTGGACAGCTCCGCCCTGGGGATGCTGCTGTTGCTCAGGGAAAGGGCAACGGCGGCCAACAAGTCGATCGCCCTGGCCAACTGTCGCGGCATCGTGGCCCAGGTGCTGGAAGTGGCCAATTTCAACAAGCTGTTCACCATCCGGTGAGACAGATCGGACAGCACTGCTGAAATAAGAGAGAAATCGGGTGAAGGGCCGGTTGAAGATATTGCTGGTGGACGACGGCGAGGCGAACCTCGCGCTGCTCAGCCATTTCGTCGCCCAGATGGGGCATACCCCCGTTACCGCACGCAACGGGCTGGAGGCGGTCGAGGCATTCAAGGCTTCGGCCCCGGACATGGTGCTGATGGACGTCATGATGCCGGAGATGGACGGCTACGAGGCCACTGCCAGGATCCGCGAGCTGAACGCCGGGCGCTGGGTCCCCATCGTGTTCCTGAGCGCCCTCGCTCAGGACAGCAGCCTGGTGCGGGGGCTGGAGGCGGGCGGCGACGACTACCTCACCAAGCCCGTCAACCTGGTGGTGCTGGAGGCGAAGATCCGGGCGATGCAACGCATCGCCGCGCTGCAGGCCCAATTGGTGGAAAAGGCCCGGGAACTGGCGCGCTACCACGACCGGGCGGAGGAGGAAAACCGCATCGCCAGCCACCTCATGGAGCGCCTGATCAACCACCGGGGGCTCAGCGACGACCTGCTGGCCTATTGGATCTACCCTACCCGGCATTTCAGCGGCGATCTGGTGGCCGCGGCGCGCACCCCGGCGAACGTCCTGTACGTCATGCTGGCGGACGCGGTGGGCCACGGCCTTGCCGCCGCCCTCAACGCATCGCCCCTGGTCCAGATCTTCTACGCCATGAGCGAGAAGGGTTTTCCCCTGTCCAGCATGGTCGAGGAGCTCAACCGGAGGATTCGCGGCCTGATGCCGGTGGACCGCTTCGTGGCGGCCACCCTCGCGTCGATGGATGCCCGCAACCGGGTGATCGAGGTATGGAACGGAGGAAACCCCGCACCCCTGTTCGTGGACACGGCGGGACGGGTCCTGCGCACCTGGCGGTCCAGCCACCTGCCCCTGGGTATCCTGGAAAACGATCAACTGGACCCACGGCCGGAGGTCTTCCAGTACGAACAGGAAGGCCAGCTCTTCATGTGCTCCGACGGGTTACTGGAGGCGGCAAGGCCCGAAGGCGCCGGCTTCGGGCTGGAACGGGTGCGCGACCTGTTCGCCCGCAGCCCGCCGGAGCGGCGCTTCGCCGGGCTGCGCGACGCCCTCGCCGACTATCTCGGCGGGCAGCCGGCCCACGACGACGTGTCCTTCATCCTGGTTCGCGCACCGGGCAACGCGCAACGCGCAACAGGCGACACCGGCGCCCCTGCCCGCCAACCGCGGCGGCCCGGCCCCCAGCCGCTGGAAGCTGCAGGTCCGCCTGAGCGCCAGCGAGCTCAAATACCTGGACGCGGTGCCCCTGCTCACCGCCATGATCGAACAGATCGCCGGCATCAAGCCTCATGCCGGCCAAATCTTCCTGATCGCATCGGAACTGTTCAACAACGCCCTGGAGCACGGCCTGCTGCATCTGGATTCCGGCGTCAAGTCCCGGCCCGCGGGCGGCTTCAAGGAGTACCTGGAACAACGCAGCCGGCGCCTGCAGGCGCTGGAGAAGGGCTGGATCGAAATCGGTTTCCGGCACACCGAGACGGAGGGACGGCCGGTGCTCGGGATACGGGTCAAGGACAGCGGCCCGGGGTTCGATTTCCGGCGCTACCCGGAGGCCGACGCGGCCGAAAACAGCAGGCCCTTCGGCCGGGGCATCGCCCTGGTGCGCAGCCTGGGCGCCGATATCCGCTACCTGGGCAGCGGCAACGAGGTCGTCGTCTATTACCCCCTGTGATTCGGCCGCGGGCAGCCCGCACGCCCGCTCAGCCCCGGGCCTCCCGCACCCGGTTGCGTCCGCCGCGTTTGGCCTCGTACAGCGCCTTGTCCGCCGCACTCCCGAGATCCGCCGCGCTGCCAAAGCGCGAGAACTCCGCTACCCCGCAACTGAAGGTCACGGAAAATTCTCCTCCGTCCGCCTGCTGGCGAACCCGGGCGAAGGCGGCGCGGATCTCGTCCAGCAGCTTTGCCGCCGTGGGGCCGTCGGTGTCGGTCAGGATGACGGCGAACTCCTCGCCCCCGTAGCGGCCGACGATATCGGTCCTGCGCAGCCGCTGCTGCAGCAGATGGGACAGGCTCTTGATCACCCGGTCGCCGGTGGGATGGCCATAGGTGTCGTTGACCAGCTTGAAACGGTCGATATCGATCATGACGAACGCCAATGACCGTCCCTGGCGCCGGGCCCGGTTCACTTCCACCTCCAGTTGTTCCTTGATCTTGGTGTGGTTGAGCAGGCCGGTCAGGCTGTCGCGCTCCATGTACGAGCGCAGTACCCGGTAGCGGCGCACCCGTGCCGCGGCGGCCGAAATCAGATGCTCCGGCCGGATGGGCTTGGTCAGAAAGTCGTCGCCCCCCGTCTGCATCGCCGCCAACTGCTTGCCCGTATCGGTTTCCGTGGAAAGAAACACGATGGGTACGCTCACATAGGCCTCCTGCTGGCGGATCACCTTGGCGAGTTCCTCCCCGCTGCAGCCTGGCATGTGCATATCCATCAGGATCAGTTCCGGGTTGAACTCGCTCAGGGTCTCCAGAAGCCGCTGCGGGTTGGTCACCACGTGGGTAATCATGGCCGCCTGTTGCAGCGTGAATGCGTAAAAGGCGGCCAGCGACGGCGAGTCGTCCACGATCAACACCCGATAGGGGTCCGGTGATTCCGCGCTGGTAAGCTCGTCCAGCTTGTCGATAAGGGCGGCGATGTCCAGCGGCTTGGTGAAATACGCCGTCCCTCCGGCGCGCACCGCCAGCAACCGGGCGGGCAGATCGCCGCGGGAAGACATGAAAACCAGAGGCAGCGGTTTCTCCAGATGCAGCGCGAGGCTGGATGCCGCTCGCGGCCCCTCCGGAAACACCACGTCCATGACGACGGCTGCCGGCATTTGCTGCGCCAGCGCCGCCTGCAGCAGGGAGGAGCTGGTAAAGCACCGCACCCCGTAGCCGTAATAGCCCAGTTGCATGCTCACCTCCTGGGCCAGATGGGCATCGTCCTCCACCAGGTAGATCAGCCGCTGTCCCCGGTCCGGCCTTTGCCCGGGGACAGCGCGCCGGGCACGTTGCGCGCCTTCGTCCGGCGCGGGCTTCGCATCGTCGGGTTTGGCGGCGGCTTCGTGCAGGGCCCGCAACAGGACCGCAATTTGGGCGCGTTGCTCCTCGGTCGCCGCTTGCCCGTTCGCCGTCAACTCCTTCAGGAAGCTCTCCAAGCTGTACGCCGCATCGCTCAGGGCGGAAAATCCGAAGGTCGCGCCGGAGCCGGTCAGGGTGTGCACCAGGCGATGGAACTCCTGCAGCCCCTCTGCCCCGGGGGTGTTGGCCGGGCCGTTCCAGGCAGCGTCCACCTGAGCCAGCTTGGCCGGCAACTGCTGCCGGTAGCTTTCTTGCAGGGCGCGCAACTGCGCGTCGATATTGTCGACAGGGTTCATCGCCGGGCCGCCGTCTCGTGCGCCATTTTTTCGCCCCCACCCGCCGTTGGTTCGGCGTGACGCTCCTTGATCTCCATCACCTGCGGCAGGATCTTGCGGAAGGCTTCCACCAGTGCGGGGTCGAAATGCCCGCCGCTGTTCTCTTCAATATAGGACAACGCGGACGGCACGCTCCAGGCTTTTTTGTACGGCCGCTCGGTGGTAAGGGCGTCGAACACGTCGCACACTGCCACGATCCTGCCCTCGATGGGGATGTCCTCGCCCTTCAGTCCATTGGGATATCCCGTACCGTCCCATTTCTCGTGATGGGTCAGCGCGATTTGCCCGGCCATCCCCATCAGGTCCGAGTGATGCCCGGTCAATATCTCCGCGCCGATGGCGGCATGGGTCTTCATGACCTCCCATTCCTTCTGATCGAGCTTGCCGGGCTTGAGCAGGATGCGGTCGGGGATGCCGATCTTGCCGATATCGTGCATCGGGCTGGCATTCAGGATCATTTCGCACGCCCCCTCCACCAGGCCGGCCGCCCGCGCGAGGACGGCCGAGAACTTGCTCATGCGGATGATGTGCAGGCCGGTCTCATTGTCCCGGTACTCCGCCGCCCGCCCCAGGCGGCGGATGATCTCCAGGCGGGTGTCCAGCAATTCGGCGGTGCGCGCGCGCACCTTGTCTTCCAGGATCCTGTTCTGGTCGCGTATCTGGTTGTGCATGAGGCGCACTTCCAGCATGTTGCGGATACGGGTCAGCACCTCCAGCCGCTCGAATGGCTTGCCGAGAAAGTCCTTGGCCCCGGCCTCCAGGGCGTGCAAACGGGTCTCCATGTCGGACTGGGCGGTAAGCACCAGCACCGGCACATAGTTGCACTGTGTTAAGAAATTCCCACTCGTGCCGATAACAAGACCACCGGGCCTTGCGGAGGAGACGAAATGGAACTTGTGGATGAATTCGATGAGTACCTTGAGCACCTGTGCGGGGCGCTGGGACA
>JAJZUU010000027.1 GCA_021848325.1 Pseudomonadota bacterium
TCCCTGGCGAGGCTGGCCGGCAGGCCGCGCGAGCCGAAAGCGGTGCGCCCCGCAAGCGCGAACCCGCTCCCCAACATCCTGCTCATCGGTTCGGATACCTTGCGTGCCGACCGGGTGGGCGGCACGCGAGGAGAGCGCGCGCTGACCCCCGCCCTCGACAGGCTGGCGCAAAAGGGCGCCGTCTTCGACCATTGCTACGTGCCGTGCGCCCGCACGGCGCCAAGCATAGTGTCGATGCTTACGGGTGCTTGGCCCCATAGCCACGGAATCCGCGACAACTTTCCCCAGCCGGACCGCACGCGCCTGCCCATGCCCGTGTTGCCGAAGCTGTTCAAGCAGGCGGGATACCGGACGGCGGCGGTGGGTGACTGGGCGGCTTCGGATCTGGACAAGTTCGACCTAGGATTCGATTGCTGCGACCTGCCGCCGGACCAATGGAATCTGAAGTTCCTGCTGCGGCAGGGCCCGAAAGACATCCGCCTGTTTCTTTCGCTGTTCAGTCAAGGCCGGTTCGGCAAGCGATTCCTGCCGGAGATCCATTACCTGGCGGGGGTCCCCCTGACCCGGGAGGTTGGTCGCGACACGCGGCATCGGATCAGCCAAATGGCGGACTGCGATGAGCCGTTCTTCCTGATGAGCTTCATGGCCAGCACCCACCCCCCGTTCGCATCCCGCTATCCCTACTATACTTTGTATACGGATCCCCTCTACCGGGGCCCTTCCAAGTTCGCCATGGCACGGCTGACAGACCCGTTCGAGATCATCCGCCGCCAAGGCGAGCCGCGCAAGGAATTCGACCTGGACCAAATCCTTGACCTGTACGACGGATGCGTGCGAAGTTTCGACGACGAGGTGGCGCGCATCTGCGCCCACCTGGACGCCTGCGGCATTGCCGACAACACGATAGTCGTCATTTTCAGCGATCACGGCATGGAGTTCTTCGAGCACGAGACCTGGGGTCAGGGCAACTCGGCGATCGGCGACTATTCTGCCCGTGTGCCGCTGATTATTGCCGACCCCCGCGCATCCGGCGGCTGCCGGGTCAGCCAGGTGGTGCGCAGCGTGGATCTGGCGCCCACCTTGTTGGATCTGGCCGGGCTGCCCATTCCCGGCGGCATGGCAGGCGTGTCCCTTGCCCCGCTGCTGCGCGGGGCGGCGCCTCCCCCCGAGTTGCCGGCATTTTGCGAAACGGGTATCTGGCTGACGGACCTGCCCGGCACCCCCGCCGGCCATTTGCGTTACCCCAAGCTGCCCGAGCTGCTCGAGATCCCGGACAAGAAGCTGGGCACCATCGCGCTCAAACCGGAATACGAGGAAAGCGTGGTTAGGGCCAAGGATCGCATGGTGCGCATCGGGGACTGGAAGCTGACCTATCAACCACTGGCCCAGGGCGCGCTATGGAAGCTGTTCGATCTGCGGACCGACCCCGAATGCCGTAACGACGTCATCGGCGAGCATCCGGAAGTCGCCGCCGACTTGCGCGCCAGATTGGAAGCCTGGATGGCGGGCGGGGCGTCGAACGCGCCCCTCCCCGGGGCGAACTGACGGTTATGTTATCTCAAAGAGGCCTGCCCATGAAAATCAGAGCCCGTGCCCCGCTTCGGCTTGGTCTGGCCGGCGGCGGTACCGATGTCTCTCCCTATTGCGATACCTACGGCGGTCTGGTGCTGAACGCCACCATCGACAAGTATGCCTACACCGTGCTGGAGCCGATGGCCGAGCCCGGGAAAGTTCGACTGGTGGCCGCCGACAAGCAGGAATCCTGGGAGAGCGAAGCGGCTTGCGAACTGCCGCTGGACGGGCGGCTGGACCTGCATAAGGGCGTCTATAACCGCATCGTGCGCGAATTCAATGGCGGAGTCCCCTTGCCCCTTACCATGACGACCCACACCGATGCGCCGCCGGGTTCCGGTTTAGGCTCCTCGTCCACGCTGGTGGTGTCGATGATCAAGGCCTTCGTGGAATGGCTCAATCTCCCTATGGGGGAATACGACATCGCGCGCCTCGCGTTTGAAGTCGAACGGCACGACGTCGGCCTCTCGGGCGGACGCCAGGATCAGTACGCCGCCACCTTCGGCGGATTCAATTTCATGGAGTTTCATCCCGGGGAGCGGGTGGTGGTGAATCCGCTGCGCATCAAGAACTGGATCATCTCCGAGCTCGAGGCGTCGTTGTTGCTGTACTTCGGGGGGGTGTCACGGGAATCGGCCCAGATCATCGACGAGCAGGCGAGCAATGTGAAGCGCCACGACAGCACGGCCATCGAGGCGATGCACGCACTGAAACGGGAAGCGATTTCCACCAAGGAAAACCTGCTGAAAGGCGACTTCGAGGGCCTGGTGGAGTCCATGGAAAGCGGCTGGCGGGCCAAGAAACGCATGGCCAAGAGCATTTCCAACCCGCAGATCGAGGAGATCTACCGCCTGGCCAAGGAGGCGGGCATGCGCGCGGGAAAAATTTCCGGCGCAGGGGGCGGCGGCTTCATGATACTGCTGGTGGACCCGGTGCGGCGCATGGACGTCATCCGTGCGTTATCCGCCACCCGGGGCCAGACCTTTAACTGCCACTTTACGGAAATCGGGACGCAGGGATGGAAGATCTATTAGCACTCCGCCGCTCGCGGCCGGTTTACAGCGCATGATGCAGGCGATCATTCTGGTGGGCGGGCTCGGGACACGCCTCCGGCGCGTGATATCGGACTTGCCCAAGCCGATGGCACCGGTAGCGGGCCGTCCTTTCCTCGCATGGGTTCTCGATGCCCTGCTGGAAGCGGGCTTCAGTCGAGCGGTATTGGCGGTAGGCTACCGGCACGAGATAATTCGCGCCCATTTCGGCGATCGCTATCGAGCGCTGGAACTGTGCTACTCGGTCGAGGAAAATCCGCTCGGCACGGGCGGCGCCATTCGCATGGCGGGCGACCAAGTCAGCGCGTTTCCGGTCTTCGTGCTAAACGGTGACACCTACCTGGAGATCGATTACCGGAACATGCTGGCCGCCCACCAGCATGCCCAGGCCCAGATGAGCGTGGCAGTCTGCCAGGTGCCGGATGTCAGCCGGTATGGCGCACTGGAGCTGGAGGATGGAGTGATCCACGGCTTCCTGGAGAAAGGTCGCGATGGTCCCGGCTATATCAATGCCGGGGTCTATCTGTTGTCTGCCGAAGTGATCGAGCGCATTCCGCCGGGAGAACCCTTTTCCTTCGAGCAGCAGTTGCTGATGCCCCAGGTGCGCACCATCCGCCCCCTGGCGTTTGAAGCCGACGGGATGTTCATCGACATCGGGGTGCCGGAAGATTACGCACGCGCCCAACACCTGTTTGCTCCAGGCGCGGGCCTAAAGGCTTGAGGTCCTGCATCTATGGCCGTTTCCACCCCCATCGACCAGGATCGCGTTCTGCGCAAGGCACTGTTCCTGGACCGCGACGGCGTCATCAACATAGAGAAGAACTACGTCTGGCGCGTTGAGGATTTCGAGTTCCTCCCGGGCATTTTCGAACTTTGCGCCCTGGCACAGGGACTGGGTTTCCTGCCCATCGTGATCACCAATCAGGCGGGGATCGCCCGGGGCTATTACACCGAGGCCGACTTTCAACGGCTCAACGAATGGATGCTGGGTGAGTTCCGGGTGCGCGGCATAGAGATCGGCTATGTCTATCACTGCCCCTATCACCCTACCGCGGGCATAGGCGAGTACCGCCGCGAGTCCTTTGACCGCAAGCCCAATCCCGGCATGATCCTGAAAGCACGACGGGATTTCGGCCTCGACCTGTCTCGAAGCGTGCTGGTGGGGGACAAGGGCTCGGATATCGAGGCGGGGCGAGCTGCTGCCGTCGGATACATTATCAGGCTGGATCCGTGTGGAACACGGGCGGATACCGGCGGTGATCCTGTCCATACGGTGCTGCCAGATCTGGTTGAAGTCCGGCATTGGCTCCAGGACGGGTACGCCGGACATCACTCATGAGCCGCCCACCATGTAGCCGAGCCCTGGCGCCGTGGCACTCAGTCCCCTTGAATGAGGCTTCCTATGATCTGCGCCCTGTGGTCGCAACTGAACCCGGCCGTTGCGCGCTGCCGCCCCGCCGCCCCCATCTCGTGTGCCAACTCGGGGTGTGTCAGGATGGATGCAAGGGCCTCGCCAATCGCCTCTACGCTTTCGCCGTCCACCCTCATCCCCGTCACCCCATCCTGTACCGCCGAGCCGGTTCCTCCGGCGCGCCCGGAGATAACCGGCTTCTCGCACGCGTTGGCCTCGAGGTAGACCAGGCCGAAGCCTTCGGTATCACCGTCGATATCGCGATTGGGCATGATGAACACATCGCATGCGTTGTACCAACGGGGCAGGTCGTCGGGGCTCACGGGGCCCAGAAAATGGACCCGCTGGATTACGCCGGCTTGTTGTGCCACCGCGTGCAGATAATCCCAGTCTTCACCGATGCCGATCAGCGCGTAGTGCACGTCCAGCCCGCGCGCCACCAGGAATGGCATTGTTTTTATCACGTGGTCGAAGCCCTTGCGTCGCTGCAGCCGACCCACCGACAGCACCAGTTTGTGCTGGGGCCGGAGCCCAAGGCCCGCGCGCAGGTCATCGCAAGGCAAGCCCGGATGAAAGCGTTCGATGTCCACCGCCGGGTAAATCAGTTCAATTCGCTCCGGTGCCACGCCGATTAGCGAGACCAGGGTATCCCGGGTGAACGCGCTATTGGCCAGGACCTTGTCGGCATGCCTGAGAACGAAGCACATGGCGCGGAATTTCCCGCCGCGCCCCCAACCGGTGAGTTCTTCCCCGTGCGCGTAGATCAGGACGGGACATCCGCGCAGGCGCGCGACGAGCAGGGCCGCAAGCCCCTCCGGGAGGGCGCGGCCGGCCAGCACGGCGTGAAAACGATGCGTCAGCGCCAGCGCCAGCGATTTGAGCGACAGCTTTGCGTACACGGGCAAGGACTCGGGGTTGAGCCAGGGGATCCGTTTCAGCCGGAGCCGATGCACCGTGTTGGGGTGCCCACGATCGACCTCGACCGCGCCCGGAACATCGGCGGTGACGATATGCACTCCCTTGCCGCCCAGCCGCCGGCAATCCTCGTCGAAGGAAACGGCGGTGCCGCCCTTGGTGGGCAGGAACAGTTCGGTAATCATCAACAGCCGGAGGCTCTGTGTCGTTTTCATTGAATCCAACGGAATCAGGGGTGGTTATGAACGTCGGTCAGCGGGGCTTTGGCGGCATTCTATCCCTGGCTTCACATGCGGGGAAGCCGTTTCCGAGTGGTTCTGTTTGGCTGCGCAAACTTCGACACCTCGATTGTCCGCCCGATGCTCGGCCGTCTGGTCGGCGGGCTTTGGTTGAAATGCCGATGCAATGATAACATGGCTCTGGTGACGCGCCAGAGCGGCCATATGGGGGGGAATGAGGGTGAACGTAAGCGGAACGATCGACTCCTTGATCTCGGGTCGAAAGCTTCACTGGCGCCTGGACCGCGGCCTGCGGCAGATTGGGCGGCTGAAAGGGGTGCTTTATCGCAACATTGTCCCAGGCTTGCCGGTGGGGCGCACATTTATCTTTTGCACGTCTTACATTAATGACACCGAGCGCTATAAACGCTGGGTGGACCACGTATATCCTCGGCGACAAGCCTTCGGTGCCGATAGCATATTTTTGATCAACGACGGATCCGACAATATAGGCTTCGATTCAAGGTTGGCGATAGTGGATGGCGAGCACGACTTGCCGGCTCAACTCCTCGGGGATATGGCTATCGTCACCTTTGTCGAGCGGCTGGGCAGGCCCGCGATGTTTTGCTATCCCGGATGGTGGCGCAGCTTTACTTACTCGGTGCGCATTGCCCGGCACTTCGATTTCGACAAGATCATCCATATCGAATCGGATGCCTATGTATGCAGCAAGCGGCTCGCGGATTATCTCCGCAGTATTAATCGCGGCTGGACGGTATTGTGGTCAAAGGGTTACAACTTTCCCGAGACGGCGATTCAGGTAATTTGCCGCGATGCCTACCCGTCCTTGGCCCAATTCGCAGATCGTAAACTGTCGTTCTTCCAGACAAGCAACCGAGCCGCCGAATACCTGTTTCCATTCGACAAAGTCGAGAATCGCTTCACTGGTGACCGATGCGGCATTCTCGACCGGGCGGCCAGATCCCAAGCATTTGACTATTTGGCTCAAGTGCCGCCGGACTGGGAACTCCATTCCGACTTTTGAGCCTTCTCCCAACTGCGCTCATTACGGGCAGAAGCGGCACCAGGGATTCGTTGGGGTTCCACCTGTAGTGGATGTCGGCGCCGGTTGGGGCGCAGGCGCAGAGGGGGGCGATGAGCGAGGAGGCGTCACCCCGTTCGCCGCGTTCCCTTTCGGCGTTTTGACCGCTGGCGGAGTGGACGGCGGCGATCCGCTCGCCGTCGGTTCAGGATACGGCTCGGGATAAGGCTGTTTTCCCCCCAGCTTCTGGTAGCGGCGCAGAAGCGGCCTGGCATCGGGCTGCCGCCGCAATCCTTCCGTGACAATTTCCAGCGCCTTGCCCTTTTCTCCGATGTCGGCGTAGAGATCCGAGATCGCGGTGTATGCCTTCACCATTTTCGGATCCAACTGCAATGCCCGGTACAGTTCCTTAAGCGAGCCTATCTTGTCGCCCTGCACCTGCATGGCCAGACCTATGTGCAAGTGGGCTCCCGCACGCAACCAATCGTCCTTGGGGGTATGCGACAAGTAATACTTGCAGCTATCGATAGCCACGCCCGCGTAGTAGCTTTTGTCCGATGGGTGGCCTATATCGAGCATTGCCCGGTTAAGGCTGCGGAGGCAGTCGCAGTAGTGGTGCGGGTTAAGGTTTTCCGTGCCCGAGAGGCTCCCGTAGATTTCTATTCTGCAGAACTGTGCCTCTTCCGGAGTGATCGGATACCAGCCAGCCGCCCAACCGGTGCGCCAACAACCCGCAAGCATACAAAGAACCAGCGCGCCCATCAGGGGTATCGGTATGGGACGACGCGGGAAGGCCACGGTGGCGTTTCGTTGTTTCGCTGACATTGTTACGGACTCCGCAGATGGCATGCCTGCTGGAACTATAGCATTTCTCTCCGCCACCCGATGAAAGGACGGGCAGAGTCGCAGAACGACCATGTATTTTCCGCGGTCGGCGAATTGGCAAATTATACGCTGAAGTGGCGCGCGGCTTTCTGCGCAACAGGGGGGCAGGCCGTGCCCCATATTCATCCGGCCCTTGTCCGGCAAAACCAGGCGAATGCGTCCATTGCCCAAGCCAGGCCGGTCAGCCGTGCAAGCCTCCAGAAACGCCGGAGCGCTCGCGTGCGCGAAACCCAGGCCGGGACTTGCGCCCTCCAGCGCGGCTCGATCCAAGCCGAATTTTTGTTGCGCAAGGCGGCCGCCAATTCCTCGCTGGAAGCGAAGCGCAGCGAGGGATAACGAGCCAGCGCCTCCGTATAGAGCCGCTCAATCTCGACCAAACTCCGCTCGGCTACCTTCGGGTCGCCGATGAAATTCGAACGATGGGTTTCAAGCAGGCAAGGGCGGCCCTGCGACCACTTTCTTGCCAGGGCCCTCAGGGCGTCCTCAGCCGTGTGGCCGCGTTCCGGCTCGAAATAGTCATCACGCACCAGGTAGGTCACCCCTGCCTCGCTCATGCCGTTGAAAAACGCGCCCTCCGCGCCGCCCGGTCTGCCCGCCCCGTCGCGGCAGGTGTAGCGTCGGCCCGGAGTGATTACGGTTTGCACCCCGTGCCGCGCCCAGGCATGCTCCACCTCCCTCGTCCATACGAAGGTGGGGGGCACGACGACCGCTGCAGGCTGCCCCAGAATACGGGCGAACAGTTCGGTTTCTTCGGCGACCGCCGCCCTGACCCGTTCCGGCGGGTGGTTCCGGGAGGGCAGCGTGGGGGCGTCCACCCAGCGGCTTTGCAATGGCGAGGGCAAACGTTCCGTCGCCGGGGGGGCGTCTTCCCGCAGCCATGCCTGCACACCGGGGTCGTTGCAGGCCATCAAGCTGTCCGGCCAGAAATGCTCAAGGCCGTGCAGTTGGAGGGAAAAAACGCCGGCCGCGCGCCCCCGCTCGATTGCATCGATAACGGGAGCGAATGCCGCATCACCGAGGGGGCGGCGGACATAATGGGCTTCTGTGCGGATCGCGCCTCCATCCGGGACGGCAAGTATCAGGGCCAAGGTGACCACCGGGTGACGGCCCGCGGCATCCCGGTGCTTCACAAGCAGCCGGCGCAGGCGGTCAAGCGCCGTCGCTTGTGCCTGCACCGGTCCCGCACCCCAGTCGTCGCTCTCGACGATCAGCAGCGGATGCCTCAATACCGGCTCACGCCAAAGCCTGCGGAGCGCGGCGCCATATCTCAGCAAGACGAGGGAACTGCCGACCAGCACGTAACCGGACAACGAATAAAGGAGGTTTTGGAACATTGCAAGCTATGCCAGGCAGATTTGATGTATCGTCGACTTTGGGCCCGAATTCGCTCAAAATGAGCAGGCCTTGCCCCGTTCTGGATGTCTCGCGTTCTCAGGCGCCTTGCGAGGCGACACGCCTATAATCCTAAGAATTGGTAGTCAACCGCTTATTCGGTATGCTTGCCATGATAATCTGTTGAACGTTTCCGGTATTTCGGCGTTTCACCTTTGGGGTGGGTGCACTACACGTCCGATTGGGGGGCGCTTTGAGCGTCCGGCGGCCGACCCTCTCTCCAACTCTCCCCCAGGGGGAGAGGGCGATCGTCCCGTCTCCCGCTGTGCGGGGGAGGGTTAGGGGAGCCGGCTTCCCTTGCGAGGAGCAAACCCGGCCGCGTCGTCGCGCCACTACCCCAATCATCCCGCGCTGGAACGTGTTCCGCTGCCGAATCGGGAATTATTATAGAAGGTTTTGCTTAGTCGCGCCTTCAGGGAGAATAGATTATGACCGGTGTTTGCGGCTGGATGGGGCCTCTCCCGTTGGATGGCGCTCCCCAACGCCTTATCGACCAAATGACGGGGGCCGTCGGGAGCGGGCCGGGGCAGGCGTGCACCAGTATCGGGACGGGTTACGGTATTGCCGCAACTTCGCCGTTCGGTCTTGCCAGCATTCATCGGGAGGAAGGGTTGCTCGCAGCGGTCGATGGGCGGATTCATTGGGACGCCCCGGATCTGGCACGCATGGCGCAGGACATTTCGCCTGCGGCGGCGCTGGCCCTCGCCTACCGGCGCCATGGCACGGCGTGCCTGACCATGCTCCATGGTCCTTTCAGTCTTGCGGTCATCGAGCCTGCCGCGGGGACTGCGCTGCTCGCCATCGACCGTATGGGAATCCATCGGATGTGTTTCGCGCATCGTCCCGGGGGCCTTGTGTTCGGCTCCCACTGCGATGCGGTGGTACGCCATCCCGCCGTTGCGCGCAACATCGACCCCCAGGCCGTCTTCAACTACCTCTACTCCCACATGGTTCCCGCGCCGGGGAGTATTTATCAAGGCGTCGAAAAACTCCTGCCGGGACAGTTCGCCGTGCTGCGGAACGGACGCGTCTCCCGAGACTTTTACTGGGAAGCGGAATGGGAAGATGATGAGAGTGGCGATTTCGAGGCGCGCACCGACGAGTTCAGGCAATTGCTCGAGCGGTGCGTGAGCGACGTGCTCGACCGGCATCCCACCGGCACTTTTCTGAGCGGAGGGACCGATAGTTCCACCGTATCCGGCATGTTCCGCCAGGTGACCGGCGAACCCGCCGAGACGTTTTCCATCGGATTCGAGGCCGAGAATTTTGACGAGATTGAATATGCCCGAATCGCGGTGAATCGATTCCGCGCACATCCCCATGAATACTATGTCACTCCCGACGATGTGGTGCGCACCATCCCGCTGATTGCGGCGACCTATGACGAGCCGTTCGGCAATGCCTCGGCGGTGCCGACCTACTATTGCGCGCTGAGGGCCAAAGAGGCCGGTATTGAGGTTATGCTCGCCGGGGATGGAGGGGACGAAATTTTCGGCGGCAATGCGCGCTACGCGAAACAGAAGGTATTCGAGACCTACTGGAAAATCCCCGCCGCCGTACGCAAGGGGCTGATCGAGCCGGTTCTTCTGAATCTGCCCGGAGCGAAGCGGTTCCCGCCGGCGCGCAAGGCGCAAAGCTATGTTCAGCAGGCGCGCATTCCGTTGCCGGATCGTCTGGAGACATATAATTTTCTGAACCGGGAGCCGCTTGAATCCATCTTCGAAGCCGCCTTCTTGCGGACGGTCAACCCGGATGAGCCGGCCGCGATCCAGCGCGAGGCCTACTTCCGCACGCGCTCCCGGTCGCCAATCAACCGTATGCTGCACCTCGACTGGAAACACACCCTGGCGGACAGCGATCTGGTCAAGGTGGGCCGCATGTGCGAGGCCGCCGGGGTGGAAGTGCGTTATCCTTTGCTGGATGAACGGATGGTCGCATTTGCCGCCAAGCTGCCGCCGTCGTATAAGGTGAGGGGCTACAAGCTGCGCTGGTTTTTCAAGGAAGCGCTGAAGGATTTTCTGCCTCAAGAAATCATTCACAAGAGCAAGCACGGTTTCGGGCTTCCGTTCGGGCTCTGGATGCAGCACCACGCGCCACTGCACGAGCTCGCCCACGCCAGCCTGAACGCCTTCCGGGAACGCGGTTATCTACGGGAGGACTATCTCGACCGTTTGATAGATGTCCATCGCAGCGGCCACGCCACTTATTACGGAGTGATGATCTGGGTGGTCATGATGCTGGAACAATGGTTCCAGTCCCACGAGTTTCATGGCGGCCGGTGAATAACCGGAACATCCGGCTGCGAGGGGTGTTGCCGCGCACGAATCGCGCGGTACGGCTCCAAGACCAGCCATGAAATCAGCGCCGGTATCCGCGTAACGGTACGCCGGGGGTCCCGTTCAACCCCGGGCACCCGGCTCTGGCCGTGTCCCTCCCCGAGCTTTGTTCCTCCTGCTGTTTGAGCAGTATCACCTTGCTCAGCACGATGACCGCCAGCAGGTGGTAGTAGAGATCGAAATTGGACAGCCCCAGGAACGCCCCCCCCGATGCATAACCGATCAGGCTCACCTGGGCCATGCCGGCGAGGTCGGCCGCCCATTTCGCGCCGGGGGAGCCCCTCGCCTTTCGTATCACCCAACTGCCCGTCCTCCAGGCCGCGATGCCCAGGGCGAGAAACAGCGCCAGGCCTACGAAGCCCTGTTCACCCAGCACCTCGAAGTAGATGCTGTGGGCATCGTGCACGTTTCCCGGGTCTGGCGCATAGATGTCGAACAAATCCTCCTTGAAGCATTCGAAGCCGCCGCCTATCAGCGGACGGGCCTTGGCCAGATTGAAGGCGAAGTGCCAGGCGTTGATGCGGCCCATCGCAGAATCGTCCTCCTGATAGGTATCGATGGTGGCCATGCGGTCGTACCACGACTGGGGCATGACGGCGGCGATCAGGGCGACGGTTGCGGCCATCAATATGGCGGTGGCGATCTTGTTGCGGCTTTTCAGCCACAGAAAAAGACCCATGGCGGCGAGGCCGATCAGCGCGCCCCGCGACTGGCTGCCGACAATGGAAATGCCGCACAGCAGCATTGCGGCGGCCAGCCCCTGGCGCAGCCAGAACGATCTCGTGTTCAGTTGCAGGTAGCGCATCAGAGGAACGGCCATGATCAGGGCCAGGGCCATCTCGTTGTTGCCGCCGATGAAGGAACCCTCCGGCCCCTGAACGTGATAGACCCCTCCATGGACGATGGTAAAAATACCCCCTTTCACTCCATAGAACCCCAGCGACAGGGCAATCACCCAGATCAGCATATGCAACCGCTCGCGATTAGTGATGACCAGCAGGGTAATGAAGATCATCAACTGGATCTTGGCCACCTTTTCCATGATCACCCAGGCGGCGG
Source organism: Pseudomonadota bacterium (assembly GCA_021848325.1). Taxonomy (GTDB): domain Bacteria; phylum Pseudomonadota; class Gammaproteobacteria; order Burkholderiales; family JAJZUU01; genus JAJZUU01. The sequence goes on from JAJZUU010000027.1 coordinate 11,883, forward strand.
CCTGGTGGAAGGCGAAAGAAGTGGTGACCACCATCCACAGAACGAACAGCAGCAGCAGCACGGTCTCCCGGGTCCAGGGAATCTTCTTGGGTTCCCGGGAAAACAGCAAGGCGATCAGCGTGGTGACGGCGACGAGGTACGAGAAAGGGAAATTGTAGGCGAACCCCCAGGCGAGCCTTTGCGGATTCATGTATCCGAGCCAGGAGAACACGTAAATGCCGACGTAGGGCCGGCGCAGGATGAACGGCAGGCTGCCGAAGACGACCGCGGTGACGAAAAGGTCTCTCAAGGCGTTTTTCCCCCATGGTTGCCGTCTTTCGCTACGCCGCGGGAAGCCGTTTGGGTTGAACCGGCCTGCTCGTGGCGCCGGAACCAGTGCACCCGGGCCGGCAGTTCGACCCCCCGCAGCAGCCCGCCGCCCATGCGCGCCGCCAGCGAGCTCTCGTGGCGCCAGCCGCGGTCTTTCACCTGGTATAGATGGCCCTTCACCGGCTGGCGCTGGCCGAGGCGCTCGCCCCGTTCCAGGCGGGCCGGCAGATCGGCGTAGACCTCGGCGCTGTCGCGCACCGCGCGCCAGAACAGGGTCAGTTCGTCGTCCCCCGGCTTTACTTCCGGGCAGATATGGGCGATGAGTTCGCCCGAGTCGATGCCCGGGTCGATGAAATGCAGGGTGCACCCCACCTGCTCCGGCTGTTCGTTGTACAGGGCCCAGAAGGTGCAGTCCGCCCCCCGGTAGTGGGGCGACAGGCCGCCGTGCAGATTGACGATGCCGAGGCGGCCTTGCTGCAGCAGGGGGCCGCGGATGAGGGAGGTGCCGAATACCGCGATCAGGTCCGGCCGGAGCCGGTCCGCCAGTGCCGCCACTTGGGGATGGTTGATGTGGGGCACCTCCAGCAGCAGGTCGGGGCGTTCCAGGCGAGGGGCGGCGGCGCCGAAGAAAAAGCGCGCCTCGCCGCCGTCGGCATAGCGCCGGCGGTCCCGCAGCCAGCGCCAGCCCTTGCGCCAGAGCACGGCCGGTCTAATCACCTTGGCGAGCTTCTCCCTGTTCCACCGGCTGCCCGTCTCCTGCACGATGGCCACCGGGCGGGCGGCCCGGCACAGGCGATTGGCGACGTACAGGTGCCGGGGGGAGCGCCCGCACAGGATCATGACGGAAAGGCTAGACATGGTCCGCCCCCCGTACCGGCGCCCTTGGCGGGACGGCGATGTCCGCCAGGTCCATCATCAGGGCGTCGGCGAAAAACTTTGCCGCCCAGTTGGGATATTCGAACCGGGAATAACCGCCCCAGATCGGGGCGGAGCCGGCGATGCCGCCGTTGACCGCCTGGTCCGGGTCGTCCAGGCGCTGCTTGTTCTTGAGATAGGCGATGGCGCGCCGGGCGGGCTCGCGCAGTTCCGGCGCGCCGTAGTCCTGGGCCAGCCGCGTCCAGTTGAGGCTCATCTGCGCCACCCCGGTGAGGCAGCAGTAGGATGCCGCGGGGACCCAGCCGTCCCGGTAGGTGCCCGCCAGCCAGCCGTCCTTCTGTTGCGCCTTGGCCAGCGCCCGGGCCGCCCCGAGCGCCGCCACCAGGTAGCGCTCCTCCCCCGCCAGAAGGCCGCTTTCCAGCAACCCCCGGATGGCGTAGGCGATGGTGTGGGTGAAGGGCGCGCGGTCCGGGGTGAAGGCGTTGCTGGCGAACCAGCCGCTCCCGGTCTGCTGGGTGAGGGCCCAATCCAGGTTGCGGATGGCCGCCCGTTCCAGCTTGGCCTCCCCCGCCGCCAGGGCGGTGGCCAGCAGGGCCCAGGTGGCGCGGGTGTTGTAGGTGTGGGGCACGCCGTTGTGCTCGAAGCGGCGCCAGCAGCCGTCGGCGTCCTGGTGGCGGGCGAGCCAGTGGCCGGCCCTGACCGCGGCGTCCAGGCATTCCTCGCGGCCCAGTTGCAGGTAGCCGGCCAGCATGCCGTGCATGATCTGGCCGGTGTTGAAGATTACCGGGTGGCTGCCGGGCTCGCCGAAATGGCCGGGGAAGGCCCCGTCCGCTTGCTGGAGGGACAGCTCCCAGTCGATCATGCGCCGGGCGCGGGCCTCCAGCTCCGGCCGGTCCAGCAGCTTGGCCGCGGCCAGGAAGGTCTCGATGATGTAGCCGGTGGTTTCCGGGTAGCTGGGCAGCCAGCCGTCCTCGAAACTCCAGCCCGCCGAGACGCCCCCGGCATCGGGGCAGCCGTCGCGCTGGTCCTGGGCACGGCAAAGCCAGCCCAGGGCGGCGTCCAGGTGCGCGGCGTGCTCCCGTTCGGGCGGGCGGACGGGCGCCAGCAGATCGTTTACCAGCAGCCGCAAATGGCGCGGGCGCCAGGGCCGGTAGCGCAGGGGCAGGGCGAATAAGGTGGCGGGGTTCATGGCCGGATCTCCGGTATGGACTGGGCGCCGTCCAGGCCCGGCGGCAGCGGCACGTGGCTGACGACGTAGCGATGCTTGCCGGAGGCCTCCGGCGGGATCTCCTCCACCAGCCGCAGTTCCACCCGGACGTCCGCCCCCAGGCGCGCCCGGATGCCGCTCACCACCTGGTCCCGGGACTGGGGGCCCCAGGACGCCGCCGCCACCAGCAGCACCTCGACCGAGCGCACGCCGTGCTGGACGAACCTGAATTCCCCTACCCCGGGCACCGCGCGCAGCACGTAGATCACCGCCAGGGCGTGCATGATGGCCCCGTCCGAACGTACCACGAAGTCGGTATTGCGCCCCGAGACCTCCGCGATCACGTGCAGCCCGCGGCCGGCCTTGCAGGGCTCGGTTGCCAGGCGCACCATGTCGCCGGTACGGTAGCGGATGAAGGGCTGCGCCTCGGAGCAAAGCCCGGTCATCACCGCTTCCCCCAGATCGCCGGGGGCAACCGGGCGGCCCGCCGGGTCCAGCACCTCCAGGATGATGCTTTCGCTCATCAGCAGCATCTGTCCCTCGGGCGTCTCATGGGCGGTGAAGCCGATGTCGCGGCTGCCGAACTCGTTGGCCGCCGGCACCCCGAACACCTCTTCGATCAAGGCGCGCTGGTGCGGATAGAGCGGCTCCCCGGTGGTGCACACCACCCTGAGGCCGGGCAGCCTCAGGTCCGTCCCCCGGTCCCGTGCCCGGGCGGCGAGCAGGGCGACGCTGCTGGCGTAGCCGTACACGCACTTGGGCCGGAAGGCGCGCATGGCGTCCATGTAGCGGTCCATGTTGGCGGGCGACATGGCGAAGGCGTTCAGCACCAGTTGATTGAGCAGGCGGTCGCGCAGGGTCTTGATGCGGTCGGTCTTGCCGAGTTCCACCGGCGCGCCCCACAGGTACACCTCCCTTTCCCCCACGTCCGCCCCCCACCAGCGGCGGGCGCGGATGCGCCCGGCCGCATCGGAGGCCTGGCGCGAGCGGCCATAGTAGAAGATCAGCGGCTGGCCGCTGGAGCCGCCGGTGTTGTACTGGAACGCGCCGCCGGGGGCATCCCGCCAGACCATGCGCTCCAGGTTTTCCCGGACCTCCTGCTTGGCCATGGTGGGCAGCCGCCGCAGGTCTTCCGCGGTCAGGGGCGCGCTCCCTCGCCGCAGGTCCAGGCCCGCTTGCGCGATCCGGCCGGCGTGCCAGGGGCAGTGGGCCGCCGCCAGCCGCAGCAGGGTCTTCAGCTTCTCCATCTGCAGGCGCTCGATCTCGGCCCGGGAGCGCCACTGGCTGCGCTCCAGTTCCTGCAGATAGGAAAAGGTGGGACGCCGCAGCAGGCGTTCCTGCAGGGGGTAGATGAGGCGGCGCGCCAGATAGGGATTCATGTTCATCGGCTGCGCACCAGATCGGTTTCCTTGGGCTTGCCCCCGGTCGCGGCGACCTGTTCGTGCAGGCGGGAGAATTCCTCGACCAGGGTCCCCACCCGGTCGTCCCAGGAATTGGCGCGGGCGTGGGCGACGATCGCCTCCCGGTCCCAGTCCGCGGCCAGCGCCCGGGCGATGGCTTCCCGCAACGCCCGCGGGTCGCCGAAGGGGACCACCGCACCGAGTTCGGGGCCGGACACCACCTCCGCGTTGCCGCCCACGTCGGTGGCGACCACCGGCAGGCCGCAGGCCATGGCCTCCAGGAACACGTTGGCCCAGCCCTCGTTGCGGGTGGCCAGCACGAACAGGTCCGCCGCGGACAATGGCACGCGCACCTGCTCGGGCGGCATGGCGCCGAGGAACAGCACCGCGTCCTCCAGGCCCGACTGGGCCACCTGCAGGCGCAGCGCGTCTTCCCGGTTACCCTCGGGGCCGGCGCCGCCGACGACCAGGTAGCGCAGGCCCGGGAAGCGCCGGCGCAGGGCGGGCAGGCACTCGATCACCCGATGGAAGCCCTTGCGTTCCACCAGCGCCCCCACCGACACCATGACCGGGGCGTCCGGCGGCAGGCCCAGGCTGCGGCGCGCCTCCTCCCGGGGCATGCTGCGGAATTTGGCGGTGTCCACGCCGTTGCCCACGACCCGGATCTTGGATTCGTCGATTCCCATGGCCACCGCGTGCCGCTTGAGGGAGGCGGACACGGAAAATACGCGCGCCGCGGCCTGCAGCGCCTTGACCATGCGCCGCCGCCTTGCCGGGTCGCGCGCCAGGGGCACCTCGGTGCCGCGCAGGGTGATGGTCACCGGGACCTTGAGCCACTTGCCGAGCAGGGTGGCGGCGTAGCCGTCGGGGTAGGCGAAGTGGGCGTCGATCAGGTCGCAGCCAAAGCGCCGCCGCACGCGCAGCAGGGTGGGCAGGCTGCCCAGGGCGAGCAGCAGCCCGTCCAGCCATTTGAACGCCCCGGGCACGGAAAGGAAGCGCGGGTGCAGCACCTCGACGCCGTCCTGCACCTCCCGGCGCGGCGCCCGCGGCCGGAAATGGGGACGCCAGCGGTGGATCAGCCCTTGCAGGGGGAACCAGGGCACCGGGGCCACCACCGTGAGCGGCAGCACCTTGCCCACCCGGAACATGCGCTCGCGAATGAACAGCCCGCCGTTGGGCTGCCCCGGGTGCGGGAACAGGGTGCTGAACACCACCAGGCGCGGGGCGTCACGAGGCATGCGATTTCTCCGCTTTGGCCGCCAGCCGCCCGTAGATCGGCCGATAGCGCGCCACCGAGGCCTGCCAGTTGCGTTCCGTTTCCACGAAGCGGCGCGCGGCGGTGCGCAGCGCCGGCCAGCGCGCATGGTCCGCCAGCAGGTCCAGCACCTTCGCCGCCAGCGCCCCGGGGTCGCCGGCCTGGAACAGCACCCCGGTCTCGCCGTCGCGGATCAGTTCCCGGTGCCCCCCCACGTCCGAGGCCGCCAGCAGCCTGCCCTGGGCCATGGCCTCCAGGGGCTTGAGGGGGGTCACCAGTTCCGTCAGGCGCATGGACAGGCGCGGGTAGACCAGGACATCCACCAGGTCGTAGTAGCGCCGCACCTCGGCGTGGGGCACGCGCCCGGCGAACGCCACCTGGTCCGCCACCCCCAGTGCTTGCGCCAGTTGCCTGAGGTTCGCCTCCTGCGGGCCGCCGCCCACCAGCAGCACGCGCACGTCCGGCGCCCGGGACAGGATCGCGGGCAACGCCCGCAGCAGCAGGTCCAGGCCCTCGTAGGCATAGAACGAGCCGATGAAACCCAGCACCCGGGCGCCGTCCAGGCCGAGCCGCTGCTTGAGCGCCTGGTCGGGCTGGCCGCCGGCGGAAAATTGCTCGACGTCCACCGCGTTGGGGATCACGCCGACCTTTTCCGCGGGGATGCCGCGCCCCACGATGTCCCCGCGCAGCCCCTCGCAGATGGTGGTGACGGCGTCCGCGTGCCGGAGGGCATAGGTCTCCAGGCCGCGCGTGAGCCGGTAGCGCAGCCCCCCTTCCCGGCTGGTGCCGTGGTCCACCGCGGCGTCTTCCCAGAAGGCGCGCACCTCGTACACCACCGGGATGCCCCGCCGGCGGCCCACGCGCAACGCCGGAATCGCGTTCAGCGCCGGGGAGTGGGCGTGCAGGATGTCCGGCGCCAGCCGTGTCACTACCTCATCCAGGCGCCGGGTCAGGGTCTCCATGAAGGCGATTTCGCCCAATCCCGGCAGCCCCGCCAGCGGGCCTTGCGGCTGGGGGGTGCGGTAGAAGTGCCAGCCGTCCACGTCCTCCTCGGGGGCCGCTCCCCCCTTGTGCTTGGGGCCGGTGAGGTGGAAGGTCTCCCAGCCCAGGGCCCGCTGCCCCTGCAATATGGAGAGGGTGCGGAAGGTGTAGCCGCTGTGCAGCGGGATGGAGTGATCGAGGATGTGGAGGATGCGTAAGGTCATGCCGCTTGCGATCCCTTGGTCGGCAGATCGCGCCCGGTCTCCCCCGTGCAGTTGCGCAGGAAGGACTCGAACATCAGCACCGACCACAGCGCCGCGCTGTTGTCCCGCAGGCCGGATTGGTGCTGGTCCACCATTTCGCGCAGGAAGTCCGGGTTGAACATGCCGCTGTCGGCCAGGGCGGGGCCGAGCACGGCCTCGCGCACCCGCTGCCGCAACGGGCCGCGAAACCAGCTCGCCAGGGGAACGGCAAAGCCCATTTTCGGGCGGTACAGGATATTGTCCGGAAGGTACGGCTCCAGTGCCTTCTTGAATAGGTACTTGCCCTCCCGGCCGCGCAATTTCAGGGAAGGCGGGAGCCCGGACAGCCACTCCACCAACTGGTGGTCCAGGATGGGCACCCGCACCTCCAGGGCGTGGGCCATGCTGGCCCGGTCCACTTTGGTCAATATGTCCCCGGCCAGATAGGTCTTCAGGTCCAGATACTGGACCCTGGACAACGGGTCGTCGGGTGCGTTCCGGCTGTGGCGGCGGAGCACCTCCACCGCGGAGTAGCCCTGCAGCTCGCGCCGAAACCGTTCACTGAACAGGCCGCGTCTCAATTTGTCTCCCATCACCGAGACGCTGTGGAAATATCCTTCCACGGCGTCGCGGGCCAGGGCCTCGAAGGTCGACTTGGCGCGGAATACCTTCGGCGCCCAGTCGGCCTTTGGATACGCGCTGCCCAACAGGCCGAACAACGGCCTGCGCAGGGCGAGCGGGAGAAACGAGCGCAAACGCTCTTCGTAGAGATGCCAACGGTAACGTCGGTATCCCGCCAGGTTCTCGTCGCCACCATCGCCGGACAACGCGACCGTCACCTGCTTGCGCGCCAATTCGCAGACGCGATAGGTGGGGATGGCGGAACTGTCCGCGAAGGGCTCGTCGTACAGCCCGGCCAGCTTGTCGATGAGTTCGAAATCGTCCGTATCCACCCGCTCCACCCGGTGGCGGGTATGGTAGCGGGCGGCTACCTGCGCGGCGTATTCGGCCTCGTCGTAAGCCGCTTCGCCGAAAGAAATGGAGCAGGTGTTGACGGGGGTATCGGACAGGCCGGCCATCATCGCCACCACCGCGCTGGAGTCCACGCCCCCGGACAGGAACGCGCCGAGCGGCACTTCCGCGACGAGCCGGATCTTCACCGCTTCCTGCAGCCTGCCGATGAGCTCTTCCCCGGCCTGCGCCTCGGACATCGGCGCCGCGGCCTTGAACGGCACGTCCCAGTACTGGCGCGGCGGCGGCAACGGCTCGCGGCAACGCACGGCAAGGGTGTATCCCGGCGGCAGCTTCAGCGCCTGCTTGAAGATGGTGCGGGGTTCCGGCACGTAGCCGTAGGCAAAGTAATCCTCGATGGCGCGGCTGTCCAGTTCCCGGGAAAAACGCGGGTGCACCATCAGCGCCTTCAACTCCGAGGCGAACAGAAAAATTCCGCCGCCAAGATGCGCGTAATACAGCGGCTTTATTCCCAGCCGGTCGCGGGCCAGGAACAGGGTCCTCTTGTTGCGGTCCCACAGGGCGAAGGCGAACATGCCCCGGAAACGCTCCACGCAGGACTCGCCCCACTGTTCCCAGGCATGGACGATCACCTCGGTATCGCACCGGGTACGGAAGACGTGGCCCAGCTTGGCGAGTTTCGCGGTGAGTTCCGGGAAGTTGTAGATCTCGCCGTTGAACACCACCGCCACACTGCCGTCCTCGTTGAACAGCGGCTGCTGGCCGCTGGACAGATCGATGATCGACAGGCGGCGGTGCCCCATGCCCAATCCCGGTTCGGCGTGCATCCCGCCCTCGTCCGGGCCGCGATGAAACTGGCTTTCGTTCATGCGTGCCAGCAATGCCCGGTCCACCGGGGACGGACCGTCCATATCGAGAATACCCACGATGCCGCACATAGTCTGGTGCCTGTTCAGTTCGGGCCGCGGTTCATGGCCGCCGCCGATTATTCATTACCGAGCCCTGGCCAGGGTTTGATCGTAGACCTTCCCGTAGGCCTCGACCATGCCCTCTATGCTGAACTCGGTCTCGATGGTCTTGCGTCCGGCCCGTCCGTGGCCGAGCGTTCTCGCTTCATCGCTCAAGTAAGCTAGCAAGGCGCGTGCCATGGACGCGGCGTCCGCGGGCGGGATCAGGGTCCCCGTTTCCCCTTCCCGCACCAGTTCGGAATTCCCCCCCACCCGGGTCGCCACGATCGGCAGGCCGGTGGACATGGCTTCCAGGATGGTATTGGAGATCCCTTCTCCCAGGGACGGCAGCACAAACACGTCCATGGCGCGCATCAGCTCCGGGATGTCCTCGCGCTCGCCGGGAAGCCAGGCGAGATCGAGTGCACCCGCGCCCTGCAGGAGATCCAGACAGGTTTGGCGGGAGGTCCCGTCGCCGATGATTACCAGCCGCAGACGCTTGCGTGCCTCGGGGGCATTCTCGATCAGGCCCAGGAAGGCGCGGACCAAGGTCGGGTAGTCCTTGACTTCGGCCATCCGGCCCACGCTGCCGATGACGAATTCGCCGCCGCGCAGGAACCCGGGGGGGCCGATGGCCTTGCGCTCCCCGCTTGGCGGCCGGAAGCGGAGACGGTCCACCCCGTTGTATATTTGGGTCACCCGGCTTGGGTCGGCGCCCACGGTATTGATGAGCCATTTTTCCAGATCCCTGCTAACCGCGGTGTAGTGATGCACAAATGGCCGCGCAAACTTGCGCAACAGCCTGTATTTCAGGCGCTGCCCATGCAGGTCGAACATGTCCCGCCCGTGCTCGCCATGGACCCGCGCCCCAACCCCGGCCGAGGCGGCCACGAACTGGGCTTCCAGGGCGGACAGATTGCGAGTGTGCACGATATCCGGCCGCATTTGGCGCAGCAGTCGCCAGAGCCGCGGGAACAGCGCGAAATCCTGGCCCGGACGTTTGCCGAGGGCGTGGAAGCGCACCTCCTGCCGGTCGATCCGCCGGCGAAAATCCGTATACCCCTGGAGGCAGACGATGGCGTGGCGATAGCGCCGGGGGGGCATATGGTTGATCAGGTTCACCAGGCCGTTTTCCAGGCCGCCGACGCCGAAGTGGTGAACGATGTGAGCAACCAGCGGCACCATTTTCGTTCCGGCTAAACCCTTTGCTTCCATGGGATCAATGCGCCCCGCCGGCCTTCATTGCCGCGACACATGGTTGAGGCTCGCGTCTATGCTGTTCTGCATGTCTTTCACGAATGCCTGCAGCACCGGGGCGACCTCGTCTGGTTTTTCTTCGTAGGGCGTAGCGATGATGATGGCGGCCCCGTCGTCCGGGTTGCCGAACAGCCTGGCCGTGGCGAACAGCCATTTCCCCCAGTACGGGTTCGCGGTGCTGTGCCCCCGGATCCAGTCCCAATGCCATACCAGCAGGCGCTGGGCGGACGAGCGCAGTTTCGTCTGCACGATCTTGGTCTGCTGCCCCGTTCCCATCCGAACGGTGCGTGCGCCTTCTCCCACGTTGCCCCACGCCGGGTCCTTCTGCACCACCATCACGTTGGTGGAGGTGATCAACTCCGCGCCCGCCCGCTGGTAGCGGTAATACTCCAGGTACAGGGCAACCGTATGGCCGCCCTTGCGGTAGGTCTGCAGGAGAAAGGCATCGGGGGGAGCGAAGTGGGGCCGCCAGTCGGTCAATGCATCTCCCGTTGCCAGCCAGCCCTTGTCCGGCACCGGGGGCGCAATGTGCAGCCCGGCGGTGGGGATGGGCGTGCGTTCCAGGTAGGCCGCGTAGGCGGGCCAGACCCCGGCCACGGTGAGGCCGAGGAAGGCCGCCAGCAGGACCGGTCCGCCGGCGGCCGGGCGCAGTTGCCCGTGTTCCGCCGGCTGCGGGCCGGATGCCTGCGCGGGGTATTCGTCCTCGCGCCAGAAGGAGCCGACCCAGAACAGCAGCATCATCACCACGCCGAAGAACACCCACCCGTAGATCAGGTGATCGATACCCCGGGCCAGGCGCATGTCGATCAGGGTGGCGATCATCACGATGGTGTAGGCGCGCAGGCCGTTGGCGATGATGGGGACGATCACCGAGGCGGCGGCGAAAAGCAGGCGGCGGCCGGTGCTGCGGTAGGTGAGATAGGCGTAGAGGCAGCCCAGGGTGAAGGCGGCGATCAGGTAGCGCAGCCCGCTGCAGCCTTCCACCACGGACCAGTTGCCGGAAGGGATGGTGAAGAAGGTCCCTTCCCGGTAGACCGGGATGCCGCTCAGCCGCAGGGCCCCCACCGTGAAATCGGCGGTGAAGTGCATCAGCGGCGGGATCAGGACCTCCCCCACCGGGACGGCGAAAAACAGGAACCCCAGGGGGAAGGCGATGGTGCGCACCACCCGGGTGCCGAACACGGTCCAGACGGCGGCGGGGATCATCGCCACCAGGCAGTACTGGGCCACCACCAGCACCGCCCCCAGTTGGGCCAGCAGCCAGCCGAAGCCGAGCGCGGCCAGGAGCGCGAGCCCGCGATAGTCGGGCCGGATTGGGGCGGCGGCGAGGGCCTGGCGGCGGCGCCAGATGAGAAAGGCGCTGATGGGGAAGATCAGGAAGCCGTGGGCGAAGGTCTCCGAGCGATCCCAGATGGCCACGGTGGAGTGGGTCGTCGGGTAGTACAGCAGGAGAATCGCGGTAACGACCATCAGGGCAAGGGCGCCCATCCAGCGGCGTGCGGCGGAGCCGCCCCGGGCCAGGCCGTTCAGCACCGTTGGCGTCGCACCGTTCATGCCCGGTTCTCCTTTACCGTCAGTGTATGCCCCGGGGCCGCCGCCGGCCCGGCGTGCGGCCGGGCGGCGGCCCCACGCGGCTCCCGGGCAAGCAGGCTGTCCAGTTGGGCCAGGTTGCTTGCCCAGCCGTAATCGGCCAACACGCGGTCCCGTGCCGCCCGGCCCATCCCGGGGTCGGCCCTCCCCAGCAGGGACAGACAGAGGGATACGAATTCCACGGCGTCGCGGGCGACCAGCAACTCCTCGCCCGCCAGCGCCCCGATGCCCTCCAGCGCCTGGGGCGAGGCGATGACCGGCCGCGCCATGGCCATCGCCTCCAGCACCTTGTTCTGCACCCCCCTGGCAATGCGCAGCGGCGCCACCGCGCAGCGGGCATGGGCGAGATAGGGGCGCACGTCCGCCACCGCCCCGGTCACGACCACCCCCGGCAGGGCGGCGAGCTGGCGCACCTTTTGCCCGGGCCGGGAGCCGACCACGTAGAAGCGGGCTCGCGGCCGGCGGGCGCGCACCAATGGCAGGACCTCCCGCGCGAACCAGTCCACCGCGTCCTGGTTGGGCCAGTAATCCATGGCCCCGGTGAACACCAGCGCCTGCTCCCCTTCCGGGTAGGGGTTGGGATACCCCTCCCGGGGCGAGAAATACTCGGTGTCCACCCCGTTGCGGAAGTGGCCCACCTTGGCCGCGCTTTCCGGGGCAAGCCGGCGGAACAGGTCGGCCTCGTGCTCCGATACGAACAGGGAGGCATCGAAGGCCCGGGCCACTTCCCGCTCGAACGCCAGCAGCAGCCTCCCCTCGCGCCGGTAGATCGCCCCCAGGGGCCATCCCTTGCGCGCCCCGTATTGGCGCCACTTGTCCGAGTCCACGTCGACGAAGTCGACCACCCGGCGCGCCGCGGCGTGATCCATGGCGTACTGGGCCATGGCCGAGGAAAATACCAGGATGCGCCGGATCGGGCGGCGGGCGAGCAGGCCGTCCACCCAGGCCTTGAGCCCGGCGTCGCGGTAGTAGGGCAGGGTAAGCGGCCGCGCCGAAACCAGGCCGGACAGGCTGCGCAGGCGGGCCAGCCTCGGGCGCAGGCGGGCGAAATGGCTCTCCCCGCAAAGCCCCCTGACCTTGTCCAGATGCGCCCAGTCCTGCGCCTCGTCCACGAAGGTGCCCAAATGGACGCGGTAACGCGTGCTCAAGTGCCGCAGCAGGTGGTAGGAGCGGATCTTGTCCCCCTTGTTGGGCGGATAGGGGATGCGGTGGGTGAGGTAAAGCAGCTCTTCCATGGCGCTATCCCAGGTTCTTCACGATGCGGGGGCCGAGCAGGTTGGCGAGCGGCAGGGGCAGGCGCTGCCACGCCTTGATGAACAGCCGGTACCTGGGGTTCAGCGGATTGTGGTCTGGCACCTGTTTTCCGTGGTGCAGCCGGTATTCGTAGTAGAGCGGCTGGGGCTCGAACCCCCAGTTTTTCTTGAAATCGAAGGAGCCGCTGCCGCGCTTGCTGCGGCCGTAGTCGAACACCTTGCAGCCGCGCTCCCAGGCGCGCCGCATCAGGTCCCAATACATGAAATCGTTGCCCGCCACCGCCCGTGCCTGGTCCGTGCCGCCTCCGTAATAGGGCAGCACCTCGTCGCGGAAGTAGAAGCTCATCACGCTGCTGACGGTGCGGCCGTCGAGGGTGACGGTGAGGATCTCGCAGTCGGGGCCGAACGCCTCCTTCAGCAGGCGAAAGTAGCGTTTGGAAAAAACGGGGGTGCCCAGCCGGTGCACGCTGGCCGAGTAGGCGCCGAAAAACCGTTCCACCCCCTCGTCCGGTTCGCCCCGCAGACCCGCCTTGATCCCTTTGCGCACCATGGCCCGCTGCTTGCGCGGGATGTTCAGCAGGTTCTGCTCCAGTTCCGGGTCGATCGCCTTGCGGAAGGTGACGTACAGGTCCTTGGCGGGCCATTGGGGGTGAACCGGCTGCCGGTTGCGGTACTCGAGGAAGTCCGCGCCGATGCTTGCCGACAGTTCCTGGGCCGCCAGGTCGAGGGCAGTGCGGGCCCGGTTGGAATTGGCGGCGATCCCGCCGTAGACGCAAAACGGCAGCGACGAGAGGGAGTGGCCGAACAGCCGGCTTTTGATCTCGGCCAGGGGCAGGATGCCCTGGATCTCGCCCCCCTCCTCGGCGAGCAGGTAGTGGGTGCGGTGGCCGAAGGCCTGTTCGATCACCCCCTTCCAGCCCGCGCGGTGGAAGAAGGTGGCCTCCGGGCAACCGGCGACGAACCGGTCCCAGCGGCCCGCATCCGCGCCGTCCAGCCGGCGGACCCGCAGTTGCCCCGGGGCGCTGGGCGCGGCCGCCGTCTCCTTTGGCGAGAATGCGCTCATTGCGCCGCTCCCGGGAACACCCGGTCCACCCGGTCCCATTCGAAATCCTTCAGCAAGCAGCGGATCTTCGGCTCCATGCGGGACAGGTTGACGTAATGGCGGAACCGGGTCTTGAGGCCGATCGCCTTCTGGCGCGGCTGCCCCGGGTCGATCTCCCAGGGGTGGAAATAGAAGATGCAGGCCTGGCCGTCCTGCCGGTTCACCCGGCGCATCAGCCAGCGCGAGAGCGGATAGGGCATCAGCCGGAAGTATCCGCCGCCGCCGGCCGGGAAATTGCGGCCGAACAGGGCGACCGTGGTGGCGGGCAGCTCCAGCAGGCCGCCCCCCTGCGGGCGGAAAGCGAAGCGCGGGGCGTCGGGCATGCCGTAGTGATCGTGGCGGATGGGATAGATGCTGGAACTGTAGCGGTAGCCCGCTTCCTGCAGCGTATCCAGTGCCCACAGGTTGCGCTGCCCGATGGAAAAGCTGGGCGCCCGGTACCCGCCGACCTCGGCGGCCCCGATGTCCTCCAGCAGCCGCTTGCTGCGGGTCACGTCGTCGAGAAATTCCCGCCGGTCCTGCTCGCTGGCGCGGCGGTGCGCATAGCCGTGGCTGGCCAGTTCGTGCCCGCCGTCCACGATGCGGCGCACCATGGCGGGGTAGCGTTCGGCGATCCAGCCCAGGGTGAAGAAGGTGGCGCGGACGTCGTGCTCGTCCAGCAGGGCGAGGATGCGCTCGATGTTAGGCTCCACCCGGCACGGGAGCCGGTCCCAATGCTCCCGCGGGATATGCCCGGCGAAGGCCGAAACCTGAAAATAGTCCTCCACGTCGATAGTCATGGCGTTGCGCATCGTGTGCCTTCATGTCACGCCACTTGGCGCGCAGCAGTGTCTTCCAGCCAGCGCCGCAGGATGCCCGCAATACGCACCGCGGCCCGGCCGTCCCAGAATTCCGGAACCCTGCCCCCCTTGCCCCCGGTGGCCAGTACCTCCGCCACCGCGGCCCCGATCCGGGCGGGGTCCTGGCCGACCACGGTGTTGGTGCCCTCGGTGACGGTAATGGGCCGCTCGGTGTTGTTCCGGAGGGTGATGCAGGGCACCCCCAGGGCCGTGGTTTCCTCCTGGATGCCGCCGGAATCGGTGAGCACCAGCCGCGCTTCTCTCATCAGGCCCAGCATCTGCAGATAGCCCAGGGGGGGCAGGACCAGCAGGTTCTGGCTGTCCAGCAGGGTCTCCAGCCCGTGCCGCCCGATCTGGGCCCGGGTGCGGGGATGCAGGGGGAAGACGAGGGGCAGTCTGTCGCTGATCTCCCGCACCATTCCCAGCAGCGTGCGCAGCACGTACGGGTCGTCCACGTTGGAGGGGCGGTGCAGGGTGAGCACCCCGTAGCCTTCCGCGCACCCGGCAAGACCCCCCGCTGAGGTTCCAAGGGTCTGCGCCGCAGGCACGGCGCGCTCCAGGTTGCGGTGCAGGGTGTCTATCATCACGTTGCCGACGAAATGGATGCGCGGCTCCGCCACCCCTTCCCGCAGCAGGTTTTCGCGGGCATTGCGCTCGGTGGTGAACAACAGGTCGGATATCTGGTCGGTGAGCACCCGGTTGATCTCCTCCGGCATGGTGCGGTCGAAGCTGCGCAGGCCCGCTTCCACGTGCACCACCGGCACCCCCTTCTTGGCGGCCACCAGGGCGCAGGCGATGGTGGAATTCACGTCCCCCACCACCAGCACCGCCGCCGGACACTCCGCATCCAGCACCGGCTCGAAGCGGCGCATGATCTCCGCGGTCTGCACCGCGTGAGAGGCGGAGCCCACCTCCAGGTTGAGGTCCGGCAACGGGATGCCCAGTTCCCGGAAGAACTGCTGGTTCATGGCGGCGTCGTAATGCTGGCCGGTGTGCAGCAGTCTGGCCGGGATCGGTCCCGCGCCCTTGAGCGCCGCCATGATCGGCGCAATCTTCATGAAGTTCGGGCGCGCGCCCACCACGCACAGGATGCCGCCGGCGCGAGGGTTGCGATTAGGGGCGGCGCTATTGGACATGTTCCTGGCTGGCCTCGGTGGCGTGGAACAGGAGCTTGCGCATCATGGTCATCATGCGGTTCAGGGTGGCCTCCATGTTTTCCAGCCTGCGGGTGAGGTCGGCGAGATCCGCGCTTTCGTCCCACGGGCCGATGTTGGCGCGGGCAGGCGCCTCCCCGTAAGCGACCTCCTGCATCAGGTCGTGGATGACCTGCTGCACGGTGTCCCGGTCGAAGGCGTGCTTTTCTTCGAGGAAGCCCAGCAGCAGCAGGCGGTCGCACAGGTTATTGATCTTCCTGGGGATGCCGCCCGTGTATTCGTGCAACAACTGGAAGGCCTCGTCGCTGATCGCCGGGTCCCCCTGCCAGCCCACCAGTTCCAGGCGGTGCAGGACATAGGCCCGGGTCTCGGCACCATCCATCGGGCCGAGATGGTAGGAGGCCACCACCCGCTGCCGCAACTGCTGCATTTCTTCGCTTTGCAGGGTCCTGCGGAACTCCGGCTGCCCCAGCAGGAAGCTTTGCACCAGGGGCTTTTCTCCGGCCTGGAAGTTGGACAGCATGCGCAGTTCCTCCACTGCCCGGGGGGCCAGGTTTTGCGCCTCGTCCACCACCAGCAGGGTGCGCTTGCCCTGCCTCGCGGTGGCGAGCAACTGTTTCTCCAGGTTCTTCAGCAGGGCCGCCTTGCTCAGGCCCTCGTGACTGACGCCGAAGGCGGCGGCGACCACGCGCAGGGTATCGTCGGCATCCAGTTGGGTGCTCACCAACTGGGCCGCTACCACGTTCTCGTGTTCCAGCTTGCGGAACAGGTTGCGCACCAGCATGGTCTTGCCGGCACCCACTTCGCCGGTGATGACGATGAAGCCCTCACCCTTGCTCAGCCCGTATTCGAGATAGGCCATGGCGCGCTTGTGGCCCTTGCTGCCGAAGAAAAAGCGCGGGTCGGGATTGAGCTGGAAAGGCTTGGCCCGCAGCCTGTAGAAGGATTCGTACATCTGCCGGGCTCCCTAGAAGGTCATGTATACCCGGGCGACGATGGCGTTTTCCTGGTAGTCGCTGCCGGGCTGGTTGGAGTCTCGTTCCTGATGGCGCAGTTCCACGGAGCCGTTCACCTTGGGCTGGAATTTCCGGGTCAGGATCGCCCTGATGTAGCGCAGGTTGTCCGTCCGGTCGCTGGCCGGCATCTCTATGCGCGACCAGCCTGCGCTCAGGGTGGAGGTGGTGCGCCCCGCGAAGCGCCAGTTCCACGAGGCGTCGCCGCCATACTGGTTGACGCTGGTGCCGCTCAACTGCTGGTCCTGGGTGGTGTGATAGGTGCTCAGGCTGACCATGCTCTTGCCGGTATGGATGCCGACCGAGCCGCTCAAGCGCTTGTAGATGATAGTCTCGTCGGTGAGGTACGGGATGTCGAAGGTGGACAGCAGCGGCCGGCCGGTGGCCGGGTCTATCTGCACGAATTTCTGGCCGGTGGTGGGGTCCGTGTAGACGATGAAGCCGGTCACCGGCATCAGTTCCAATGCGCGCACGCTGGTCACATCCTGGCTGTAGGCGGCATTCCAGGTAGTCAGCCGGGTACGGTGGCTGAAGCTCAGGGAGCGGGTGGCGCCGAAGAAGCGATGGCCGTAGCTCGCATCGAGAGAGGTCCGGGCGCTGGGCGTCCAGCCGAATCCCGCACTCCAGAACGAGCCCCCGGTGCTGGAGCCGATGGTCTGGTAACTGTTGCTCTCGTTGCCGCCGGTGGCGAATACGCGAAATTTCCGGGTCAGGCGGTAGCCCACGGTCCCGGATATGTTTTGGAAGTCGGTATCGGGGGCGGCGCCGTAGTGTGCCTTTCGGTTGCTGTAGTTGGCCCCCCAGAACACATCGTTGAAGGCCGGGCCGCTGTTCAGCGCGAGATTGATCCCGTCGCCCGAGCTGTTGGAGCCGCCGTCGACGTAGTGCACCTCGTCGTGGGTATAACGCACCTCGGTGCTGGCGAAACTTCCGAAACGGTGGCGCAGATAGGGGCTCACGCTCAAGGTGCCGACCGTGGTGATATTGCCCGTAGCGGTGGTGGTGTCCACACCCAGCGGCCCCAGCAGGGAGATGTTTTGCTGGCTGATGTTGGCCCGGGCGTCGACGAAAAAGGTCTGCTTCACCAGCTCGGCGTTGGCATCCGCCGCCAGTTGGTGGTAGATCGTGTTGCCGGCGGTGTCGCCGGTGCGGAACAGCGCTTGCAGGCTGTAGTCGAGATGGAATTTGACTCGCGCGCCGCTGCTCCGTATCGATACGCCCGGGCTGACCTCGGTCACGAAGGCGCCCTGTTCCTGCCCCGCCGGGGCGAGGCTGATGTTGTCGCTGTAGGTCTCGCTGGCGGTCAGGCTGGGCACGACCTTCAAGTCCGCCGCCAGCAGGCCGGAAGGGCTTATCGCGAGCAGGGCGGCCAGCAGGCGCGCGCACGGACGCAGGACAAAGCCCACGGGCGGGGTGCCCCGGGAACTGCCCGGCGTGTGCCTAGCTCCCGTATCCGCCATAGTAGTAACCATAGTAGTTGGCTCCGGGCAGGGGGGTGGCCTTGTTCAGCAGCATGCCCACCACCTCGCACGACTCGATCTGGGCCAGGGCCTCCTTCAGCGCTTCCTGGGGGGTCCTTTCCGCCTCCACCACCATCACGATCTGGCCCATGTGGGTCGCCAGCACGCTGGACTCGGTGGTGGACAGCAAGGGGGGGGAATCAAAGATGACCAGACGGTCCGGGTAGCGCTGGGAGATTTCACTGATCAGGCTATCCATGGCCTCGCTGGCCAAAAGCTCGGTGGCCCGGCGGTAGGTGCGTCCGGCGGGCAGGATGGTGAGTTTCTCCACATCCGTTCTGATCAGCACATCCGCCAGGGTCAGATGATCGTCCCGCAGCACGTCGAGCAGCCCCTTTTCCACCTCGAGGCCGAGATAGTCCGGGATGCGCGGCTTGGCCACATCGGCATCCACCAGCAGCACGGTGCGGTCCATCTCCATGGCGATGCTGATGGCCAGGTTGATGGCGCAGAAGGTCTTGCCTTCCCCGGGCAGCGCGCTGGTCACCATGATCATGTTGCCTTTGTCGATGGGGGCGCCCCCCTGGCCGAAGGCATTGGCCAGAAGCGGGCGCTTGATCAGCCTGAATTCCTCCGCCATCTGGCTGCGCTCGTCAGCCGGCGTGATCATCCCGACCCGCTTGAGCCGGGCCAGGCTGATGGACTGCTGTCTCGCGGGCGCGCTCTCCGCGGCCTCCGGTTCTGGGGCGGGGACGGGCTCGTGCCGCTGATCGGAGACCGCCTGCTCC
This sequence comes from Pseudomonadota bacterium, assembly GCA_021848325.1. GTDB lineage: Bacteria > Pseudomonadota > Gammaproteobacteria > Burkholderiales > JAJZUU01 > JAJZUU01. Next base: position 30,528 of record JAJZUU010000027.1, read on the forward strand.
TTGTCGAACGCCTTCTCGATCAGGCTGCCGCCATCGGCCGGCCCGGAACCGGCGCCAGGGCCGATATCGGCGCCGACCGCCCCCGGGGGCGTTGCCTTGTTGACGGCTTTCTCAATGATGCTCATGGATCGTTCTCCTCAGGCCCGAAGCGCTACGCTGTCCGTGCCAGGATGAGTTGCAGCGCGACCAGCACGCCGTAAGCGCCCAGCAATCCCACAAAGGACAGGATGTATGCCAGCAGGCCCTTGCGTTTTTTTCGTTTCGCCTCGTCCGTCTGGATCAGGGTAACGCTGCCCAGCAGGGGAAACCCGCTGATCTCCCGCAGGGCGCGCCGGTCATCGACGGTGCGGCGGATCTGGCCCACCATGAAGGCCACGGCGACGCCGCCGGCGATCGCCCCCAGCAGCACCAGGGAGAGCAGCAACGGGCGGTTGGGCCAGGCGGGCGTGAGCGGGACCCGGGGCGGGTCGATCACCCGGAAATCCACCACGTCGGTCTTGGTCTCCAGTTCGCCGGACATGGCGGCGGACTCCCTCCGCGCCAGCAACGACTGGTAGTTGCTCTGGTAGACGCTGTAATCCCGCATCAGCGCCTTATATTCCTGATCCACGAGGGGAATGCGGTCGGCGGCCGCCTTGAGCCGGGCGTAGCGCCCCTGATATTCGTTCAGGCGGGCGCGCAAGGCGGCCACGTTGGCGTCGGCCTCCGCCAGGGCGATGGTCAGTTGCTGATACACCGGATTTTGCGCCTGGGCAGCCGAGGGGCCGGATTTGGCCAGCTTGGCCTCCCGTTTCTTCTGCTCCTCCAGTTGGGCGATCAGCCGTTTGATGCCGATGACGTCAGGATACTGGTCGGTGTAGCGCAGCCGAAGGTCGTCCAGTTGGGACTGCAGCGATTTGATGCGGGCGTCGATCACCGGGTCCGCGGGAGGGGCGAGATCGGCCGACGATGCGGTATCCTGTTCCCCGGTATCGGACAACTGGCGCTTCATCTGGTCGCGCCGGTTCTCCGCCTCGCGCAGGTCCAGTTGGGCCTGGTTGATCTGGTCGTTCATCGCGGAAAGCTGAGAATAGTAGCCGCCCCCCTCGCCCGGCATCGTGCCCATATGATTGCGCTTGAACTCCGTCAAGGCCTTGTCTGCGGCATTCAGCTTGTCTTCGTAGTCCTTGAGCTGGCCCTCGATGAATTTCTGCGATGATCGGATGTCTTTCCTCGTCCCCCCGAGGCTGCTTTCCATGAAGATGGTGAGCAGCGCCTGGACCACACGCTTGGCGACATTGGGGTCCCTGTTCTGATAGGCGATGGTGTAGAGATTGTCCCTCCCCGTCCCCTGCAGGCTGATATGGGCCGCCAGTTCGTTGAGCAACTCCTCCGTCTGCCCCGGCGACTTCGCCCTCAGATCCAGGTCGGTCATGCGCGCCACTTTCTCCAGATTGGGGCGGCTGATCAGGGTGCGGGTCATCATGCTGACCTGCTGGTCGAAGTTGGGCTGCACCGCCAGCCCGGACAGCAGCGGCCGCAGCAGGCTCTGGGTATCCACGAATACGCGGGCGGCGGCCTCATAGCGGTCCGGCAGGGTGTAGACCCAAACCCATCCGCCGATCGACACCAGCCAGGCGACTACCACAATGTACCAGCGACGGCGCCAGGTGGCCCTGAGGTAGGACATCAACTGCGTGAGCGCTTCATGCATGATCTAATTAGGTTCCCAGTTTTGCGCAACGGGTTTGCGCTGTCGACGGTGCGCCGGGAGGTGCGGCCACCCGCGAGGAGAACCCGCATTTCCTCCGCGGCACGCAGGACCCGGCGAACGGCACGGGCGAGACGGCTAGAACCAGCTTTCCGGAATGATGAGGACGTCGCCGGGGCGCATTTCCACGTTGGCCGATATATCCCCGCCGTTGACCAAATCGTCCAGCCGCACCCCGAATCGTTGTTGTTTCCCGTTGACGGTGCGCAATATGACGGCCTTGTTGCCGGCGGCGAAATCGGTGATGCCTCCCACCGCGATCATCACATCGATCAGGCTCATGTGTTCACGATAGTTGAGCGCCTGCGGCTTGGTCGCCTGGCCTACCACGCGGATCTGCTGGCTGTAGGGCCCCACGCCGCCGGAGACGATGACGGTGACGATCGGGTCCTGGATGTATTTGGACAGCGCCTTCTCGATGTCCCGGGCCAGATGGGTTGGGGTCTTGCCGGCGGCGGGCAGATCCTCCACCAGATTCATGGTCATCTTCCCGTCCGGCCTGACCGGGAAGGAGCCGGAGACCTCCGGGTTGCGCCAGACGAACACGCTCACCGTATCGCCCGGTCCGATCAGATAATTCCAGTCGTATAGCTTGTCGGGGGTCGCCGGCGCCGGCGGGTAGGCCTGGGTTGCACAGCCGCCCAGCATCACCGCGAGAACCATCAGGATCGTTCCCCTTAGCGCAACCAGTTGTTTCTTGTTGAGTAGATTCACTGCGTCCCCTCCACTAAAACGGTCTCACGATTGTCCGGCGGCGCGGCCTTCCGCTTCCCGGCGCCTCTTCAAAAGGCCGCCTCCGCGCACTGCCGACCGGACTTCATTATAGGCAACGGCTATCGAACTGCTAGCAAGAACCAGACCAAACACCGCCGGGCCCATGGGGTCAGCCGCTCATGGCCGTCGGCGATCTTGCCCGGCGCCCGCCCGGATATCGGCTGATTTTAATTCGACAGTAGTGACGACGATTTGACAAGCCGCGGCGGCGTCCCGGGTCGGATCCGAGCGGGCTTCGGGTATAATGAGTGCTGTTTCTTCTCCCCATGTGAGCCCCCATGAGCTACTACGAAAGGCATGTCTTCTTCTGCACCAACCGCCGCGAGCAGGGAGCGGCGTGCTGCGCCGGCCACGGCGCCCAGGAACTGCGCGACTACGCCAAGCAGCGGATCAAGGCGCTTGGCCTCGACGGCAAGGGCAAGGTGCGCGTCAACAGCGCGGGCTGTCTCGGCCGCTGCGACGAAGGCCCCACCCTGGTGGTCTATCCGGAGGCGGTGTGGTACACCTATGTGGACCAGGCCGATATCGACGACATCGTCGAGCAGCACCTCCGTCACGGCCGCGTGGTCGAGCGGCTCAGGATCTAGCCCGGCGTGACGCGCTACAAGCTGCGCATTCCCGCCCCCGGCGGACGCATCGAGACCGTGGTCAACGACCCGGGGCCTGCCCGCAAGGGCCTCGCCCTGGTGGCGCACCCCCACCCCCTGCACGGGGGGACCCTGGACAACAAGGTGGTGCAGACCGTGGCCGATACCCTGCTGGGGCTCGACTACGTGGCGGTGCGCCCCAATTTTCGCGGCGTGGGCCAGAGCGAGGGCGATTACGACCACGGCCGCGGCGAGGTGGAGGACATGCTGGCCATTGCCGAATTCGTGTCCGCCCGCTACCCATCCCTGCCCTGGGTGCTGGCGGGATTTTCTTTCGGCGCCTACGTCCAGAGCCGGGTGCGGCAAAGGCTTCCGGCCAGGGCGCTGGTCCTCGTCGGCCCGGCGGTGAACCTGTTCGATTTCGGCCAAGTCCCGCCCGACACCCTGGTGATTCACGGCGAGCACGATGAGTTGGTGCCGTTGTCCGCTCTCCGGGCCTGGGCCCAGCCCCAGGGCATCGAGGTGGCGGTGGTCCCCGGCGCCGGCCATTTCTTCCACGGCAAACTGGGAGATCTCAAGCGGACCATGGAGCGGTTATGCCGCTGCTGAGCGCCCGGGGGCTGCGCAAGGCCTACGGCGGGACGGAGGTGGTGGCCGGCCTCGACCTGGCCGTGGAGAAAGGCGAATGCTTCGGGCTGCTGGGGCCCAACGGCGCCGGCAAGACCACCACCTTGCGCCTGCTGCTGGGCCTGACCGATCCCGACGGCGGCACCATGTCCCTATTCGGCCTACCCATCCCCGGGGAGGCGAGGCGGGCGCGGGGCCGGGTGGGCGTGGTGCCGCAGATGGACAACCTGGACCCGGACTTCACCGTGCGCGAGAACCTGCTGGTGTTCGGCCGCTACTTCGGCATGAGCCATTCCGAGGTCGCCGCGCGCATCCCGATGCTGCTGGAATTCGCCGGGCTCGCCCACAAGGCGGAGGTCAAGATCCAGACCCTGTCCGGGGGCATGAAGCGGCGCTTGACCCTGGCCCGGGCCCTGGTCAACGACCCGGACCTGCTGTTCCTGGACGAACCCACCACCGGGCTCGACCCCCAGGCGCGGCACGTGATGTGGCAGGGCCTGCGGCAGTTGCTGACCCAGGGCAAGACCATCCTGCTCACCACCCACTTCATGGAGGAGGCCGAGCGCCTGTGCGACCGCCTGAGCATCATGGACCACGGCCGGGTCATCGCCAGCGGCTCCCCGCGGGAGTTGATCGCGCGCCATATCGAGCCATGCGTGGTGGAGCTGTACGGAGAGAACCCGGAGGCCTGGAGCGCCGAGTTCGGCAAGCGCCTGTGCGAGCGCCTGGACCAGGCCGGCGACACCCTGTTCTGCTATACCCGCGACGGCGAAGGGCTGATGCGCCACCTCACCGCCCAGAGCGCCATGCGCTACCTGCATCGCCCGGCCAACCTGGAGGACGTGTTCCTCAGGCTGACCGGCCGGGACCTGCGCGACTGATGGCCAGGCAGCGCCCATTCCGGCTGCCGTCGCCGAGCCTGCGCTTCATCCCGGTGTGGCGGCGCAACCTCCTGGTGTGGCGGAAGCTCGCCATCCCCTCCATCCTGGGCAATCTGGCGGACCCGCTGCTCTACATGCTGGGGCTGGGCTATGGCCTGGGCAGCCTGTTGCCCCACGTGGCGGGCGTGCCCTACATCACCTTTCTCGCCGCCGGGACCGTGTGCTACAGCACCATGAACAGCGCCACCTTCGAGACCCTGTATTCCAGCTTCTCCCGCATGCAGGTGCAGCGCACCTGGGATGCCCTGCTCAACGCGCCGCTGACCCTGGACGACATCCTGCTGGGCGAACTGACCTGGGCCGCCACCAAGAGCCTGCTGTCCGGGCTCGCCATCCTGCTCATCATCTGGGTGCTGGGCCTGGCCCACTCCTGGTGGCTGTCCCTGTGGATCGTCCCGCTGGTGCTGCTGATCGGCTTCTGCTTCGCCGGGATGGGACTGGTGATGACCGCGGTCTCCCCCAGCTACGACTTCTTCATGTACTACTTCACCCTGGTCATCACCCCCATGGTGCTGCTGTGCGGGGTGTTCTTCCCGGTGTCCCAACTGCCGCTCCTGCTACAGGGGATATCCGCCTTCCTGCCGCTGACCCATGCGGTGTCCCTGGCCCGCCCGCTGTTGCTGGGCGAGGTCCCCGCGCATGCCTGGCTGCACGTGCTGGCGCTCGCCGGCTACGGCGGCGCGGGGTTCGTGCTGGCGCTGAATTTGACGCGACGACGGCTGCTGAACTAAGGAAGGAAGCGCGGCCCAGCCGGTTAGCCCAGTTTTATTTCCAAAAGTAAGTATCCCCCGGCAAAACCGGGGGCTTTAATCCGAACTTTGGTCTAACCGCTCGAGTAATTTCTTTCTCTTCATGAGGTTGCTTGCGTACTGTGGGGTTGCTACTGGGTACGCGGTAGGCTGACTCCAAGCAACTTGAAGGTTTTTTCCTGCAGGGGCGTGGGTCGGGTGGTAAGGATGATCTTGGCCTTTGGATTGAGCGCCGTGTAGGTGATGTTGTAGGTCAGCGTAGCGAGGTCTTGCATCAAGGTGTGGAAGCTGTGCAGGGGCAGAACGTTGCGCCTTGGCGACGGCAGAGGGCCTCTCGGCGTCGATGCCTTCCTGCTTGCGCTGCCAGCTGAAACTGGTGTCGGTGATGGCAAGCGCGAAGTGCTTGGCCATGTGGTAGGGGTC
>JAJZUU010000097.1 GCA_021848325.1 Pseudomonadota bacterium
GCTCACCCCTTTCATCCTCCAGCAACGTCACTTTGTAAAGTTTCATCGGAAAGCCCTCGCCGTCTTGAAGAAGATGGCGAGAGTCTAACATAATATATGCGACATATCATGCGTGACGTGACACTAGCAGGTTTTACCGGGCTCCCGCCTGCGCGGGAGCGACGGAATGATTGGGCCGGGTTAATAAAGGACGGGGCGGCGGGAATCGGGGCCCCGTCGTAAAGATCGTGCCTGACCCGCTTCACCGCATGCGGCAATAGCAGTAGGTGAACTGCTGTTGCTTGCCGGCGGGGGTGATGTGTTCTTCGGAGACGCTGCGCACCAGTTGGAAATCGCCGCCGAACTCGCCGTGCAGTTGATCCGGGCCGTAGCGCACGATGTCCAGGCCGCTGCATTTGAGAGGGCCGTTGGGGCCGAAACAGGCGACGGTGATGTGGCCGCTGGGCTTAAGGGCGTGCCTGACCAGGTTGACATAGCGGCGGCGGTTTTCGGCCCGGGTGAGAAAATGGAACACGGCGCGGTCGTGCCACAGATCGTAATGATGATGGGGCAGTTGCGCCTCGGTGATGTCCGCTTCCAGCCAGGTGACCTTGTCCGCCCGCGTCCCTAGCCGCGCCTTGGCCTCCGCCAGGGCGGCGGCGGAGATGTCCAGCACCGTGAGGTGCCGGTACCCTTCCGTCAGCAGGTCGTCCACCAGGGTGGAGGCACCGCCCCCCACGTCGATGATCCGCCCCTCCTTGCCGACCCCGGTATGGGCGATGAGGTCCAGGGATTTTTCCAGGTGGGTGCGGTACCAGCTCACTTCCGTTACGCCTTTGGTGGCGTAGACGTTTTCCCAATGCGATTTGTTTTCCATGACCGATTCTCCCAAGGAGGGTCCAGCATATCCCTTTTCCGGGTGGGGGCGCCAGTCCCCGTACGACAAGCACTGCTCCTTGCCGTTCCGGCTCGCGACCATCACAGGCTCACGATCAATGCCCCCGCCAGCACCAGGCCAGCTCCTTGCAACTGTATCAGGCTCAAGGACTCCCCCAGGAAGACATAGGCCAGGAACAGGGTCGCCACCGGCCCCACCGCGCCGACCAGCGATGCCCGGCCCGCGCCGATGCGCCGAATGCCGGCGGACATCAGGAAGGCGGGCAGCACGGTGGAAAAGATGGCCATGGCCAGGCCCAAGCCGTACACCCGCAGCGGCAGGCGCAAGGCGGTCAGGTGGTGGGTGACCGCGAATTGCAGGATGCTGGCCCCGCAGGCCGCTGTCATCGCGTAGGCAGTGAAGCGCGTCGCCCCGACGCGGGCGATGGCGTGGCCGCTGCCGATCAAATAGACGGCATAAGCCAGGGCGCTGGCAAATACCAGGGCCGCTCCCGATGCCACACCGCTGCGGGCGAGGGATACGTCGTGCAGAAACACCAGGGCGATGCCGGCGTAGCTCAACAGCAGCGCCAGGACTTCCCGGGGACGGATGGGGCGCCTGAACAGCAGGGCCGACAGCAGGATGACCAGGGTCGGGTAGAGAAACAGGATCAGTCGTTCGAGACCGGCGGAAATCCGTTCCAGGCCGAGGAAATCCAGGAAACTGGCCAGATAATAGCCGACGAACCCCAGCGCCGCGATCAGCAGCCAGTCTCGACGCACCAGGCGCGCCGCCCCCTTGTCGGCACCGCTCCAAAGGGCGAGGCCAAGGAAGAAAGGGACCGAGAACACCATGCGCAGCGCGAGCAGGGTCGTCGCGTCCACCGGATAGGAGTAGGCCAGCTTGACCATCACCGCCTTGGCCGAGAAGCCGATCGCCGCCAGGAACACAAAAGCGGAGCCCGCCACAGTGTCGCGGGTGTGGGGGAGGTTTGATGCAGCGTTTGCCATTAAAGACCCTTTCGTCGTTTGGCGCGGGTCTTCGGCGAGGGAGCGGGCAATCGCGGTAAGACCCGCGGTTGCCTTTGTCGTGAACTAGATCGAGCAGAAACGGCCGCGGCGGAGGGTGTCCAGCCGCAGCCACTTGGAGTTGCGCGCGATAGCGCGGGTATGGGTAGTACCGGCGATCATGAGGCAACTTTAGGGTCTGCCCGGAAGCTTGTCAAGGAGGGAAAGGGCGGGCCGTCAGCGGGGGTAGACCCAGCCGTTGAGCAACTCCCTTGCCTTGCCGCTCACTTCCGAGGCGGTGAGGCCGATGGGGCCGAGGCCCTCCCGCACCAGTTCGTCGGCGGCCAGGCCGTGCAGGTAGACCCCCAGCAGCATGGCCTGGCGCGGATTCACGCGCTGGGCGATCAGGGCCCCCAGTATGCCGGACAGCACGTCCCCCATGCCGGCGCTGGAGAGGCCGGGGTTGCCGGTGGGGTTTATGTACCAGGTGTCGTCCGGGGCGGCGCAGATAGTGCCGGCTCCCTTGAGCACCAGCAGGCAGTTCAGGCGGCCGGCCAGCACCAGGGCGGAGCCGATGCGGTCCTGCTGCACCTCGTGGTTGCTGCTGGCGAGCAGGCGACCCGCCTCGGCGGGGTGGGGGGTGAGGATGGCGTCTTTTTTCCGCGCCCGCAGCCGCTCGGCCAGGGCGGGGTGGGCGGCGATCAGGTTCAGGGCATCGGCGTCCAGCACCAGGGGCAGGTCGGCCTCCAGGGAGCGCTGCAGCAGACGCAGCGCCTGTTCCGATTGGCCCAGGCCGGGGCCCACCACCAGGCAACTCAGGTGTCCCAGATCCAGCAGCCCGTCGGGGGTTCGGATCATGAGCTCGGGTTGTTCGATATCCACCCCGGGGGCGTTTTCCGCCAGCAGGCCCAGGTAGATGCGGCCCGCCCCCAGCCTGAGGGCGGCCCGGCCCGCCAGCAGCGCTGCGCCTACCATGGAATCCGCGCCCCCCAGGATGCCCACGCTGCCCAGCATGCCCTTGTGGCTGTTCAGCGGACGCGGCTTGAGCAGGGGGGCCAAGCCGTCCCGCTCCGGCAGGCGGCCCTTGGGTTCCGGCAAGGCGGCTGCGTCCACCCCCAAGGTATCCAGATGCACCCGGCCGCAATAGTCCGGGCCGTAGGCGGTCAGGAGGCCGGGTTTGAGGGCGAGAAAGGTGAGGGTGTGGGTGGCGCGGACCGTGGCGCGGAACGGCTGACCGGTGTCGCTGTCCAGGCCGCTGGGGATGTCCAGGGAGAGCACAGGCAGCCGCATCTGGTTGGTCCGTTTCACCAATTCCAGGTAGCGCGGGTCCAGGTCTCGCGCCAAGCCGATGCCGAATAGCCCGTCGATCACCAGGCCCCAGTCTCCGGCGGTGGGGATGTCTTCCAGCAACCCGCCCCCGGCGTCCAGCCACTGGGCAAGGGCGCGGGAGGCGTCGCCGGGCAGCTTGTCCCGGTCCCCGGTGAACACCAGCGTTACCCGGTACCACCAGGACTTGAGGTGGCGTGCCGCCACCAGGGCGTCGCCGCCATTGTTGCCGGGACCCGCCAGCACCAGCACGGACGTCTTGTCGGCAAGCAATTCGCGGGCCAGCTCCGCTGCGGCCAGTCCCGCCCTCTCCATGAGCGCGGGCGGGGCGGGCTGCTGCGCCAGCCGTTGTTCGATGTCCTTGATTTCCCTGGAGCGATAGATGGGCTTGAAGGGGATGCTCATACGTGCCTCAATGGGTTGTGTTTCCTCTGTCGAATGCAACTTGTAGTGCCCTGCCAGTGGTCTATAATAAACCCACTGGACCTTCTAAAGGAGGGCTGCAAAATGACATCCGGTCATGTAAGCCAATCGGGTGGGATCATCTCCACCTGTGAAGGCGACGAGGTATGCGAAGTGGTTTCCTGCGAGATCTGTCTGAGAGAAATACCCGAGTCGGTCGCCCAAAGCATCGAAGGTCCGGATTACGTGCACCACTTCTGCGGGCTGGAGTGTCTTGACGTCTGGCGCAGGAAAGTCGGCAAGGCGGGCGAGGCAGAAAAAAAGTGACGGGGTCGCCGATCGCCTGATTTCGCTTCCCTGAAGCGGCGCTTGCTTCCACAGCCGGGGCCCGCCCCGCGCGGACCGTTTCCGGTGTCTTGTTTCCGATTCTTCAGGGTGCAATGGGCCTCTCATCCTACCAACTCTCCGTAACTCCTCCCCTGGTCTGGTTATAATCGTTCCTTTGCGCCGGCGCACTGGGCTGCCGGCGCGGGCGCTGCACGAGTGGAGCTTTCCCTGATGCCTTTCCCGAACCCTCCGGTGTCGGGCCGTCGCAAGGGCTCCTGCAATTGAGCGCTTGTAGGGATTTCCTGAAAGGGTTTTTCAATCTCCCTACAGGAAAAATCAGTAACCGCCGATAGCCTCGCGGCGTCTTTTTGCCCATCATAATGCCTGGAGAGGGCAGCGAGGAAGCTGAGGTACCACTCCCAGCGCGCCCGGGCCGGACGTCTTTCTGTGGAGCGCAAGGTTTCGACGAGGGGGAAGAAATGCTGAGTCGCCTGCTGGCATATGTTTTCGGTAGAACCGGAGAGCATCAAACTCCGTCTGCTTCTCCCGAGGCGGCGGACCAAACTGCGCAGGACAGGGAATTTCAACTGCTCAACCGGTTTGCGCCGATCAAGGGTGCGGAAGGTGGCCATCCGGCTGCCGACAGAAACAGCCGGCATGAGGCTGCGCCGGCCTCGGTCGTGCCCGCCTTGCGGGCAGGAGAAGGGCGGCCGGCTGCGGGACAAAAATCGGAGCAGATTTATGTTTGCCGCGAGGCCGTGCTCAATCGGGGGCAGCGCGTGGCGGGCTATGAATTCATGCTGCGCAAGGGCACCAGGCAAAGAATGCGCCAGGCGGGACCGGCATTGCTGCGGCTGTACGACGAAGTGCTTATCAGGAATCTCGTCAATATGCAGCTCGACCGGCTGCTGGGGCACCGGCTGGCCTTCCTCGGCGTCTTGGCTTCCTCCCTGCGGGACCGGCTGGTCGAAATGCTGCCGGCGGAGGGGACGGTCCTGATTGTCCGTTCCATCGACGGCTTACCGGAGGGCTTCGAGGACCTCCTGGAGCGGATAAAAGAACTCAAGAGGTTGGGATTCCGCATCGCTCTCGAAGAATTGGCGGACTCGCCCGGGACGGATGCCCTGTTGGAGATCGCCGATTTTGTCATGGTAGATGTCGCGGCACACGACTTTCCCCACATCAGGGGCCGGGTGGAGGCGGCCACCAGGAAATCCATGAACGTCCAGTTGATCGCCAGGAATGTGGAGTCGATCGAGGCGTTCGAGGCCTGTGGAACACTGCCGTTCCAGTATTTCCAGGGGCCGTTCGTGACCCGGCGGGAGCAGTGGGAGCAACCGAAGTCGGACGCCAACCAGACCAGGCTGCTGGAACTGCTCAACCTGGCCAGGCAGGATGCCGAGACCGTGGATCTGGTGAAGGTGTTCAAACAGGATGCGATACTGTCTTTCAAGCTCTTGCGCTACATCAATTCCCCCGCCGGGGGCTTGCTGACCAAGGTCACCTCCATGGAGCATGCGCTGGTCGTCATGGGTCGGCAGAGGCTCTACCGCTGGCTGACCCTGCTGCTGTTCAGCAGCGGCGCGACCGACGAGCGGTGCTGGGCGTTGCTGGAAAATGTGCTGGTACGGGCCCGTCTGGCCGAGACCCTGGCCCGGGAGCGGTTTTCCCCGGCACAACTGGACGACCTGTTCGTGGTGGGCATGTTCTCGCTTCTCGACGTGCTGATGCATGTCCCGATGGAGCGGGTGCTGGCCCAACTCACGTTGCCCGAGTCGGTCACCGAGGCTCTGCTCTGCCGGACCGGCAAGTATGCGCCTTACCTGGAGCTCGCCATCGCCTGCGAGGCGTTCGACCAGGACAGGATCGCGGCGCTGGCGGCGGTCTGCGGCCTGGATGAGCAACGGGTCAACGTGAGTCACATCGAGGCCCTGATCTGGGCGCAGCAAGTACAGATGTGAACGGCCCGGGACAACGCCGAAGCGGCGGAACGATGGGATTCACCTTTCCGCGGGACGGGGCTGCTAGGAGCCTGTCGGACTTAAAGGAAATCGGCTGCAAATCCGCCTGACCGGTCCATATTTCGCCGCTTTTTTGGTCAATAGAACGACTATTGACCTGCAAAATCGACAAAATCTGTCCTCGACCAGCCGAATTTTCGCTTCGATTCTTCAAGTCCGACAGGCTCCTAGCGTAGCCGATACGCTGGTGCTACAATGCATTCGGCATACCTGCCGGCGCACTGTGCCGGGAATGCTTCCAAACCTGTCGACTTGAACCATAAGGAAGGACCATCATGCGAAAACTACTCATCATGTTGCTGACCTGCTTTGCCCTTTCCGGACTGGCCTTCGCTGCCGCGCCGGTGGATCTTAACAGCGCCACCCAAGCCCAACTGGAATCGATCAAGGGCGTGGGGCCCGCCAAGGCCAAGGCGATCATCGAGTATCGTACCAAGCACGGCTCCTTCAAGAGCGTGGATGAGCTTGATAACGTGAAGGGCTTCGGCAAGAAGAGCGTGGACAAGCTTCGCTCCCAGCTCACCGTCCGCGGCGCCCCCGCCGCCGGTAACGGCAAGGAAAAGGGCCAAAAGAAGAAGTAGCCTTCCGGCGTCCATCCCAGAGGGCCCCGCCTGCGCCCAGGACGGGGCCCTTTCATTTGCCCACGCTTAGGACCTGTTAAGCATTAAGTGTTACCCGCGTTACCGCCAGAAAGCCCGCAGGCAAGGCGCGGGGAGGAAGGCGTGGTTATTCCACGCTGACGAGCCGCAACGCCGCATGCGGGCTTTCTGGGGGATAACCCACCGGGGCGGTGAGGATTCGGGCCCATGGCGTTGTTGCAGGTTCCTCGTGTGGCATAGGTGCGTCCGGCGGCGCTGGGGTGCAGCGTGAGCAGCCAGGCGCAACAACGCCGTTGTTTTGGCCAACTCCGCGATCACTCATGCGCCTTTCGGTTAGGCAAGCTGGTGTTGCCGTCGGACGGATGGCACGCGCACGCCTCGCCATGGGCGGCCGCAACCAACTCTTGCAAAATACCGCAGTCGGCCGCCCGGTGGTCGGCATCGCATTGGCTGCGAAGCCGAGCGAGTTGCTTTTCCAGCGTTCTGAGCGATTTGAGCTTGGCGCGCACGCGAGCAAGATGCTCATCGAGCAAGCGATTCACGTCACTGCAGTCAGTGTCGGGCTTCGACGCAAAGCCGAGCAGGCGCTTGATGT
>JAJZUU010000098.1 GCA_021848325.1 Pseudomonadota bacterium
CCGGAGGGTTGCGGCGAATCCGCGCGTCTGCGGCGTTGCGAGCCTTGCCAATGGAATGACCATTGGCCGCGGCTCGCGCCTTGCATCCATCGCGGATTCGCCGCAACAAATGTCCAAGTTATTATTTTCGACGCCTAAGCCGCTCGCGGCCGGCGCCTGAGGGCCCGCGGGGCATAGTCCCGCGGGCCCTTTGCTCGAGGCGCGGGGCACGGCCCTTCACCAAAGCTTCACCTGCATGTAAAGCGCCTGTCACGAAACCGCCTTAACTTCTCCCCATGGTGAATCATGAGGAGAACCCGATGCTTACCCAGCAATCCCGATTGGCGCAAGAGGAAAAAAGGCAGTTCGCAGTGAGTATGGCGCGCACCGAATCCGAGGTGCTGGAGGCCCAGCGGCTTCGCTACAAGGTATTCGCCGAGGAGATGGGGGCGCGCCTGCCCAGCAAGGAGGCGGGCGTGGATCGGGACATGTACGACCCCTATTGCGAACATCTGCTGGTGCGCGACGCGGACAGCAACGAGGTGGTGGGCACCTACCGCATCCTGAACCCGGAACAGGCCAAGAGGATCGGCGGATTCTATTCCGAGGACGAGTTCGATCTGACCCGCCTGGGCCACCTGCGGGGCCGCATGGTGGAGGTGGGGCGCTCCTGCGTGCATGCCGGCTACCGCAGCGGCGGGGTGATTACCCTGCTGTGGTCGGGGCTGGCCCAGTACATGCGCCAACATCAATACGACTACCTGATGGGCTGCGCCAGCATCAGCATGGCCGACGGGGGGCACATGGCCGCCAGCATCTACAACAAGGTAAGAGTGGACTGCATGAGCCCCATCGAATGGCGGGTATTCCCCCGCTGCGCGCTGCCGTTGCAGGCGCTGGACCATAACGTGGAGGCGGCCATCCCACCGCTGGTCAAGGGTTATCTGCGCCTGGGCTCGTACGTATGCGGCGATCCCGCCTGGGACCCGGATTTCAATACCGCGGACCTGCTGCTCCTGCTGCCCATGTCCCGCATCAATACCCGCTATGCGAAGCATTTCCTGGGGAAATGAAATCCCTCCCGGTTCCGTGTAGACTAGCCTCGTGAAGTAGCCTGATCGAGGGCGGGCATGAGTCTGAATGAGAGCGGGTACCTGACCCGCGCCTACCGGGTCGGACGGATCACGGTGCACCTGTTGTACGGGGTTGCGGTGGCGGGCACGGTGTTCCCCTTCCTGCCGACGGCCACGCGGACACGGGTGGTGCGCCGCTGGTCGGTGCGGCTGCTGCGAATACTCAACGTGAAGATCCGGGTGTGCGGTCAGGTGCCCGACGTTTCCGCGGGAAACGCGATGCTGGTGGCCAACCACGTCTCCTGGCTGGATATCTATCTGCTCAAATCCGTGTGTCCCGCCCGTTTCGTGGCCAAATCCGAGGTGCGCTCCTGGCCGGTGATCGGATGGCTGTCCCATCGGGTCGGCACCCTGTTCATCGAACGGTCCAGACGCCACGACGCGGCCCGGATCAACCAGGAGGTGGTAAGCGCGCTGCGGGACGGGGGGCGCGTCGCCCTGTTTCCGGAGGGGACCACCTCGGACGGCAGCCGGCTCAGGCCGTTCCACGCCCCCCTGTTGCAGCCGCTGATTCACAGCGAGGGGACGTTGTGGCCGGTCGGGCTGAGGTTCGTGCGCCACGACGGCTCGGTCGATACCGCGCCGGCCTACGTGGACGACATGACCTTCGGCGAGTCTTTCGCGCGGGTGCTGAGCCAAGGGGTGATCCATGCGGAACTGGTCTTCGCTCCCCCCATTTCGGCCCGCGGCAAGACGCGGCGGGAACTGGCGCGGCATGCGGAGCAGGCTATCGCCAGTGCCCTGAACCTGGCCGCCCCCGGCATGAGACCTGAAACAACCGACGGTCTTCCAGACGCACCGCTGAAAGCCGCCCTCCCCACAGGCACCCGCTGTCCAGCGCCACTAGACCCTCCTGCATTCTCAGCCCCAGCGCTGACCAGTGCCCAAAAATGACCGTGGCCTGCCGGCTGGCCCGGTGCGGCACGGAAAACCACGGCACGAAGCCCTCGGGCGGGTGATCCGGGTCGCCCTTGTGGGCGAACTCCATCTCCCCGCCGGTGGTGCAGAAACGCAGGCGCGTCATGGCATTGGTGATGACCCGCAGCCGCCCCATCCCGGTATGTGCGTCTTCCCAATGATTGGGACGGTTGCCGTACATGTGCTCCAGAAAGTTGCGGTACGCTTCTCCCCGTAGCGCCTGTTCCACCTCCCGGGCAAGGACCTGCGCCTGTTGCGGCGTCCACTGCGGCAGCAGGCCGGCGTGCACCAGCACCAGGCCGTCCTGCGCGTGCAGCAAGCGCTGCCGCCGCAGCCACTCCAGCAATTCCGCCCGGTCCGGCGCCTGCAGCACGTCCTGGATGGTGTCGTTGCGGTGCGGCGGGACGAAGCCTTCGGCCACCGCCAACAGGTGCAGGTCGTGGTTGCCCAGCACGGTGACCACCCGATCCCCCATGGCCCTGGCCCAGCGCAGCACCGCCAGCGAATCCGGACCGCGGTTGACCAGGTCACCCACCAGCCAGAGGCGGTCACGGGAGGGCCCGAAGGAGATCGCTTCGAGCAGGTCCTGGAGGGCGCCGAAGCAGCCCTGGATGTCGCCGATGGCGTAGGTGGACATGTGTTTTCCCGGATGATTTTTGCGGATTGGTGGACCTGTTAAGCATTAAGTGTTACCCGCGTTACCCCCGGAAAGCCCGCAGGCAAGGCGCGGAGAGGAAGGCATTCCACGCTGACGAGCCGCAACGCCGCATGCGGGTTTTCTGGGGGATAACGCGTGTAACACTTAATGCTTAACAGGTCCTAATGGTATGGGCAAGGGCACCCGCGAGGCAAGGGCCGGGGGTCCGCCGCCTTCTGGTAGAATTAGAGGACACCGGGTTCGCTTTCCCGGCCCGGATCATCGCACCCACTCCGAGACCGTTGCCCCATGCTTTCCCATCTCAACCCCCAGCAGCGCGAGGCGGTCAAATACCTGGACGGGCCGCTTTTGGTGCTGGCGGGGGCCGGCAGCGGCAAGACCCGGGTCATCACCCACAAGATCGCCTATCTGCTGCAGGAGTGCGGCTACGCCCCGCACAACGTGGCCGCCATCACCTTTACCAACAAGGCGGCGCGGGAGATGCAGGAGCGGGTGTCAAAGCTGCTCCAGGGCAAGTCCGCACGCGGCCTGACGGTGACCACCTTCCATTCCCTGGGGCTGCAGATACTGCGCCAGGAGGCCCATCGCCTGGACTACAAGCCCCGGTTTTCGGTGCTGGACGCGGCGGACGGCCTGCAGATCGTGGCCGAGATCATGAAGGCCACGGACAAGAAAGAGATCCGCCGGGCCCAGCAGCGGATATCCGCCTGGAAAAACGCCATGCTCTCCCCGGCGGTGGCGCTCGCGCAAGCCGAAAGCGAGGCCGATGGCCAACTGGCCCGTATCTACCAAGGCTACCAGGGCACCCTGCGGGCCTACCAGGCGATGGACTTCGACGATCTGATCCGGCTTCCGGTGGAGTTGTTCGAGGGGGAGCCCCAGGCCCTGGCAAAATGGCGCAACAAGCTGCGCTACCTGCTGATCGACGAGTACCAGGATACCAACGCCTGCCAGTACCGGATGGTCAAACTGCTGGCCGGGGTGGGCGGCGCGTTTACCGCGGTGGGCGACGACGACCAGGCGATCTACGCCTGGCGCGGGGCCGACGCGGAAAATCTGCAAAACCTGCGTGCCGATTTCGAGCGCCTGCACGTCATCAAGCTGGAGCAGAACTACCGCTCCACGGTGCGCATCCTGCGCGCCGCCAACACCCTGATCGCCCACAACCCCAAGCTGTTCGAGAAGCGGCTGTGGAGCGAGTTGGGGCTGGGCGAGCCGATCCGCGTGCTGGCCGCCCGGGACGAGGAGCGGGAGGCGCAAGAGGCGGTGATGCGGCTGCAGGCCCACAAGTTCGAGAACCGGACCCGCTTCGGCGATTACGCCATCCTCTACCGCGGCAACCACCAGGCCCGGGTGTTCGAGCAGCACCTGCGCAACGCTCGCATCCCGTACCAGTTGAGCGGCGGCCAGTCGTTCTTCGAGCGGGCGGAGATCAAGGACATCGTGGCCTATCTGCGGCTGCTGGCCAACAGCGACGACGATCCGGCCTTCATCCGCGCCGCCACCACCCCGAAACGGGGGATCGGCCCGCAGACCCTGGAGCGGCTCGGCAACTATGCCGCCCAGCGCCACCTGAGCCTGTTCGCCGCGGTGTTCGAAGCGGGGGCGGAACAGCAGGTGGGCGCCAAGCAGTACCATCCCCTTTTCGCCTTCTGCCAGTTCATCAACCAGTTGCAGCCGCGGGCCGAGCGCGAGCCCTGCGCCGCCGTAATGCAGGACCTGTTGCGGGCGATCGATTACGAGGGTTTCCTGTTCGACTCCGAGGAACCCGCCCAGGCGCGCGGCAGATGGTCCAACGTGCAGGGCTTCGTTGCCTGGCTCAACCAAAAGGCGGAACAGGAAGGCAAGAGCCTGATAGAACTCACCCAGGCCATCGCCCTGATCAGCATCCTGGAAGGCCGCGACGACCAGGAACTGGACGCGGTGCGCCTTTCCACCCTGCACGCGGCCAAAGGCCTGGAATTCGGCCACGTCTTCCTGGTGGGGGTCGAGGAAGGCATCCTGCCGCACCGGGAAAGCCTGGAGGCCGGCCAGATAGAAGAGGAGCGGCGGCTGATGTACGTGGGGATCACCCGCGCCCGCAAGAGTCTCACCTTGAGCTACTGCAAGAAGCGCAAGCGCGCCGGCGAATGGCAGATATGCGAGCCTAGCCGTTTCATCGACGAGCTTTCCCAGGAGGACTTGCGGGTGAGCGGCAGGGAGGGCGATCCGGCGCAGCAAAAGGAGGAGGGGACGGCGCGGCTGGCGCAGATCAAGGCCATGCTGAACCGCGGCTGAGGGCCCGGCCGGGCGCTATTTGGCGCCCGGCACGGCCTTCTTCGCCGGGGCGGGCTTGGGTTCCGGCGGAGTGAACTTGGCGCCGGCGGCGTTGGCCATGTAGGCGATCGCCCGCTCCACCTCCAGGTCGCTCAGGTCCGGGTCGCCGCCCCGGGCGGGCATCTGGTTGAAGCCGCCGAGGGCGTGCTTGATCAGGGTCGGATAACCCTTGGCGATGCGCGGCGCCCAGTTGGCCTTGTTGCCGAACTTGGGCGCGCCCATGGCACCGGCCGTGTGGCAGCCGGTGCATACCGCGTTGAATACCTCCTCACCGGTTTTTTGCACCCTGGCGATGCCGCCGGCGACGATCTTCACCTCGCCCACCGGCTTGATCCGCGCCGCGATGGCCTTGGCCGACATGGCAGGGTCCTCGCGGTCGACGTGACCCGCCTGGATGCCCATAACGAGACGTACGATCAGGAAAATGGCAATGGCGGGAGGCAATAGGGCGACCGTCGCGGCAGCGACGAATTGCAGCGGCGTTGTCCTGGTCATTTGCTCGTCATGTGCGCTCATGGCGTAACCACCCCGAAAGAATTGCGTTATTGGTCAAAGGAAACTGTGGAGGTTGCCAATTATCAACGATAATCAAGGCGGCGGCAACCGCGCCGACATGGAACTTTCCCGCAAAAGCGGTTATAATTGGGGGTCCGCGCCCTTAGCTCAGTTGGATAGAGTGTTGGTTTCCGAAGCCAAAGGTCAGTGGTTCGAATCCACTAGGGCGCGCCAGTTCCGGACATCCCCCCAATTTGGTCCAAGTCGGCACAAAAGTGGCACACGGTAGCTATACGTAACTCCCAGCAACCTGGAGTTGCGTATGTCGTATGATGTCAGTCGCCGTGGCAAGTCATGGCGAGCACGCGTTCGGATTCACAACGGCCCTTCCGATTCTGCTACCGTTGATACGCACAAACAGGGTAAAGAATGGGCCATCGCGACCCACGCCAAGCTTCTCGCCCAGCATCGTCCAGCCCAGCAGGCTGTTGCATCGAAACCTGCAGCCGTTGATCCTGCCTCCACACCCACCAAAGACGTCAAGAACCCGCTGGTTTCCACTGTTCTCAAGGAATACCGCCGCCACGTTCTGCCTTTTAAGGCAAGTCACAAGCCGGAGTTAACGCGCATCAGGCGCCTAACAAGCTGAACCGAAAAATGGGTCTCGCCAGAGGTGGGTATACGCTCGTTACTATGCTGTAAATTATACATATGCAACAAAATGTTGCGCTAATATAGGAATTAATGTAAAAACTTTTACCTTAGTTACTTCGACCCATTCGACATGCCCAAAAACGCACCCTGGTCATTCTATGGCCGCCGCTCCGAATTGCAGCAAATGCAGCGCATTTTGGGGCGCCGGCGCTGGTTCTTTTTGCAGATTTCAGGACGCAGGCGGATCGGCAAGACTGCCCTGATCCAGCAGGCCTTGCAGGGGGCCGGCATCGCCAAGACGCTGTACATACAAATTCCGGACTCTGATCCGGCTGGTGTGGTGGCCGCCTGTAACGGCTACCTGGAGACTTTCGGCATCGACGCGCGGGTGACCAGCCTGGGCGAACTGGCCCAGTTGATCGGCCGGCTGGCGACGGAAGGCTATGTGGCGGTCTTGGATGAGTTCCAGTATTTCCACCGCAAACAGCTTTCCGATTTCTGCTCCCTCCTGCAAGCCGAGGTGGACCGGCTGGCGGCGCGCGCGGCGGATATTCCGGGCGGGCTGATCGTGCTGGGCTCCCTGCACGCCGAGATGACCGCCTTGCTGGAGGATCGGGACGCGCCGTTGTTCAATCGCACGACGGACACCCTTGAGCTGGGGCATCTCGACATCGCTTCGGTACTGGAGATTTTGCGCGTCCATGCGGACGATGATCCGGAGCGGCTGCTGTTTCTCTGGAACCTGTTCGAGGGCGTGCCGAAGTTCTATCGCGACGCCTACGAACAGGGCGTGCTGGACGCCGACCGCAAACCCCTGTTGCGGAGCTTGTTCTTTTCCAGCTCCTCGCCCCTGCGCAATGAGGCCGACAACTGGTTTCTGCGCGAGCTGCGCGGGCGCTACGACATGGTGTTGCAGTATCTGGCGAAGCACCCCGGCTGCAC
>JAJZUU010000099.1 GCA_021848325.1 Pseudomonadota bacterium
GATTCGCGCCAAAGTGAACTGGCAGTTCACGACGGAGGATGCACGGGTTAAGCTCAACCGGTTGTATCCGACATTTGAAACGTGACATGACACTAGGAGCCTGTCGGACTTGAAGAATCGAAGCGAAAATTCGGCTGGCCGAGGACAGATTTTGTCGATTTTGCAGGTCAATAGTCGTTCTATTGACCAAAAAAGCGGCGAAATATGGACCGGTCAGGTGGATTTGCAGCCGATTTCCTTTAAGTCCGACAGGCTCCTAGCCTGAATAGATTCCGATCGAAAGTGGCGATCAGGCTTTGCGATAAAGCTCCGCGCCGCCTTTCACGAACTCCACCGCCTTCGCCTCCATGCCCTGGTGCAGCGCCTCGGCCTCCGGCACGCCCTGGCTCGCGGCGTAGTCCCGCACCTCCTGGGTGATCTTCATGGAGCAGAAGTGGGGCCCGCACATGGAGCAGAAATGGGCCACCTTGGCCGAGTCCTTGGGCAGGGTTTCGTCGTGGAAGGCGCGGGCGCGCTCCGGGTCCAGGCCCAGGTTGAACTGGTCCTCCCAGCGGAACTCGAAGCGGGCCTTGGACAGGGCATTGTCGCGGATCTGGGCGCCGGGATGGCCCTTGGCCAGGTCGGCGGCATGGGCGGCGATCTTGTAGGTGATGATGCCTTCCTTGACGTCGTCCTTGTCCGGCAGTCCCAGGTGCTCCTTGGGGGTGACGTAGCACAGCATGGCGCAGCCGTACCAGCCGATCATGGCGGCGCCGATGCCGGAGGTGATGTGGTCGTAGCCGGGGGCGATGTCGGTGGTGAGCGGTCCCAGGGTGTAGAACGGGGCCTCGCCGCAGTGCTGGAGCTGCAGCTCCATGTTTTCCTTGATCAGGTGCATGGGGACATGGCCGGGGCCTTCGATGATGGTCTGCACGTCGTGCTTCCAGGCGATCCGGGTGAGTTCCCCCAGGGTCTCCAGTTCCCCCAGTTGGGCGGCGTCGTTGGCGTCGTGCACCGAGCCCGGACGCAGCCCGTCCCCCAGGGAGAAGCTCACGTCGTAGGCCTTCATGATCTCGCAGATTTCCTCGAAATGGGTGTAGAGGAAATTCTCCCGGTGGTGGGCCAGGCACCATTTGGCCAGGATGGAGCCGCCCCGGGACACGATCCCGGTGAGGCGAGAGGCGGTGAGCGGCACGTAGCGCAGCAGCACCCCGGCATGGATGGTGAAATAGTCCACCCCCTGCTCGGCCTGCTCGATCAGGGTGTCGCGGAAGATCTCCCAGGTAAGCGCCTCGGCCTTGCCATCCACCTTTTCCAGTGCCTGGTAGATGGGGACGGTGCCCACCGGCACCGGGCTGTTGCGGACGATCCATTCCCGGGTCTCGTGGATGTTCTTGCCGGTGGACAGGTCCATTATGGTATCGCCGCCCCAGCGGGTGCTCCAGGTCATCTTCTCCACCTCCTCGTGGATGGAGGAGGCGATGGCCGAATTGCCGATGTTGGCGTTGATCTTCACCAGGAAGTTGCGCCCGATGATCATCGGCTCCAGTTCCGGGTGGTTGATGTTGGCGGGGATGACGGCGCGGCCGCGGGCCACCTCGGCGCGCACGAATTCCGGCGTGATCAGCGGCGGGATGGCGGCGCCGAAGCTCTCGCCGGGGTGCTGCCGCGTGAGCAGTTCCCCCAGTCCCTCGCGCCGCTGGTTCTCCCGGATCGCCACGTACTCCATTTCCGGCGTGATGATCCCCTGCCGCGCGTAATGCATCTGGGTCACGTTGCGGCCGGCCTTGGCGCGTCGCGGCGGGCGCGTGAGGCGGAAGCGCAACCCGGCCAGCTTGCCGTCGGCCAGGCGCTGCCGGGCATAGGCGGAAGACGGGCGGTCCAGCACCTCGCTGTCGCCGCGCTCCTCGATCCACTTGCCGCGCACGCCGGGCAGCCCGGCGTGGATGTCGATCTTGACCGCGGGGTCGGTGTAGGGGCCTGAGGTGTCGTAGACGGTAACCGGGGGGTTGCTCTCCGCGCCGAACGCCGCCGGGGTGTCGTCCTGGCTGATCTCGCGCATGGGGACGCGGATGTCGGGGCGCGAGCCCTGCACGTAGACCTTGCGGGAATTGGGCAGCGGCTTGACGGCCGCCTCCTCGACGAGGGCGGCCTGCTTGAGGAACCGGGGATCGGCATTCATGATAAACTCCTTAAGGAAACGCAAGGAGCATTGGAGGCAACGCTTCCCTACGACGGTATTATCCGTATCAGGTTCAAAGGGTATCTCTCACCCGGCCGCCGTTTGCGAACGCGGCAGGGACCCCTAGCTAGTAGTGTGAAGCTACTGGAAATGTGAAATAATTGCAAGTCGTTGCTGCGCGGGATCTGGCGTAACCCGCGGCGGCCGGCTGGCCGCCCTTCCGGTGGGCGCTCCGCCGCGGCATCACCCCACCAACACCAAGAACAGGAGTCGGAGATGGACGTTGAAAAGGCGCGTTTTAACATGGTTGAGCAGCAGATACGCCCTTGGGAGGTGCTGGACCCGAACGTGCTCGATCTGTTGTTTGCAGTGCGGCGGGAAGAGTTCGTGCCGGAGGGCTATCAGTCCTTCGCGTTCGCCGACATGGAGATTCCCCTGGGCCACGGAGAGGTGATGCTTCCCCCCAGGCTGGAGGCGCGCCTTCTGCAGGAGTTGGACGTCAAGAAGACCGACAAGGTGCTGGAGGTGGGCACCGGGAGCGGCTACCTGACCGCCCTGCTGGCCCACGCGGCGTGGCATGTATACAGCGTGGAGATCGTCCCCGAGTTCAAGACGCGGGCCGAGGAACGCCTTAAGGCCCACGGCATCGCCAACGTCACCCTGGAGGAGGGGGATGCCGCCGGCGGCTGGCCGCGCCACGCCCCCTACGATGTGATCGTGCTCACCGGCTCGGTGCCCGTCCTGCCCGAGGTATTCCGGCAGAACCTCAACCTGGGGGGCAGGCTGTTGGCGGTGGTAGGCGACGCGCCGGCGATGGAGGCGAAACTCGTCACCTGTGTGGCCGAAGGCGTCTACCGCACCACCGACCTGTTCGAGACCAGCATTCCTTCGCTCAGGAACGCGCGACAGCCGCAACGCTTCGTGTTCTGATGCGCCGGCGGCAAGCCCGCTCCGCGCTGTCAAGGGACGGGGGATCTTGACCCAGCAAATCAGCCCGGGCGAGGTGTTGCGGCGGCTCCGGGACGAGGGCAGGGAAAAGCCGCTTTTGCTCGATGTCCGCGAACCCTGGGAATTCGACTATTGTCATATCGAGGGCTCGATGCTGCTGCCCATGAACGACGTTCCCCGGCGCATGGACGAGCTGCGCAAGGATGCCGAGATCGTCGTGATTTGCCACCACGGCATACGCAGTTACCGGATCGCCCGCCTGCTGGAGCATCATGGGTTTAGCCGGGTATATAACCTGCAAGGCGGGGTTGATCGGTGGGCGCGGGAAGCCGATTCCGCGATGCGGAAATATTAGGGCTCGTTAATGAATAACTTGGACGTCCAAGTTATTCATTAACGAGCCCTTAGCGGGAGCACACCATTGATGAAACGTTGGCTGCTGTTGTTGCTGTGCGGGGCCGCCAGTTCTTCGCTGCACGCGGAAAACCTGATGGACGTCTACCGGAAGGCGCTGACCCAGGATGCCGCCTTCGCCTCGGCCCGGGCCGCCTATCGGGCCGGGCTGGAAAAGCTGCCCCAGGGCCGGGCCCTGCTGCTCCCCTCGGTGAATCTGGGCGCCAATACCACGTACAACGACATGAATACCCAGTACGGCGGGGGCAGCAGCTTATTTGCCAGCGGCGCGCACACCTACAACAGCCATGGCTACACCCTCTCCCTCGACCAGCCGCTATACCACAAACAGAACATCGCCCAATACGAGGAATCCAAGCTGCAGGTGTCCCAGGCCGAGGCCCAGCTTGCCAGCGCCAGGCTGGACCTGATCGTGCGCGTGGCGCAGGCCTATTTCGACGTGCTGCTGGCGCAGGACAACGTGGGCCTGGCGGCTGCGCAAAAGGCGGCCATCGCCGAGCAACTGGCGCAGGCCAAGCGCAACTTCGAGGTGGGCACCGCCACCATCGTCGACACCAATGAGGCCCAGTCCCGCTACGACTTGGTGGTGTCCCAGCAGATCTCCGCCGGGAACGACCTGGAAGTCAAAAAGCGCGCCCTGCAGCAGATCATCAACCAGATTCCGGCACACCTGGCGGTCCTGAGCGAGAAGTTTCCTCTGGTGCTGCCCGAGCCCAACGACATGGATAAATGGGTGGCAACCGCGGAACAGCGGAACCCGCAGCTTCAGGTGCAGCGAGCGGCGCTGGAGATCGCGACCCAGGAGGTGGAGCGGAACCGGGGCGGCCACTACCCCACCCTGGACCTGGTGGCCAGCTACTCCGACAACAGCGCCTCCGGCGGCACCTTCGGCGCCGCCGACACCACCAGCAAGGCGATCGGGTTGCAGCTCAACCTGCCCCTGTACCAGGGCGGCGCCATTAGCTCCAAGGTGCGGGAGGCGGTGGCCAACCGGGACAAGGCGCGCCAGGACCTGGACAACACCCGCCGTCAGGTCGACCTGCAAACCCGCCAGGCCTTTCTCGGGGTCACCAGCGGGGATGCCCAGGTACGGGCGCTGCAGCAGGCCAGGGTCTCCAGCCAGACCTCCCTGGATTCCACCAAGCTGGGCTTCGAGGTTGGGGTCCGGACCAACGTGGATGTGCTGAACGCGCAACAGCAGTTGTACAGCGCCAAGCGGGACCTGCTCCAGGCCCGCTACAACTTCATCATGAGCCAACTCAAGCTGAGGTCCGCCGTGGGCACCCTGAGCGAGGCCGACCTGGAGCAGGTGAACCGCTGGCTGGGCGGCAGGTAGCAGACTACCCAGTCCCCAGCCCTCACCCTAAAACCCGCCCAATCAATTCCACGATCTGCTCGGTCGCGCCCCGGTGCTCCCGGCTGAAGCGCAGCCCGGCCGCGGACATCGCCTGCATCCGCGCCCGATCCCGTAGCAGCCCTCCCAGTGCCTGCCCGAGGCCCCGGGCGTCCTCCACCCGCAGCGCCGCGCCCGCTTCCAGGGCCAATCGGGTGGCCTCCGCGAAGTTGAATGTGTGGGGCCCGATCAGCACCGGTTTCCCCGCCGCGCACGCCTCGATCAGGTTCTGCCCGCCGTAGGGCAGCAGGCTGCCGCCCACGAAGGCGACGTCGCAGGCGGCGTAGTAGGCGAACATCTCCCCCATGCTGTCCCCCAGCACCGCTCGCGTCTCGGCGGCGACCGGCCGCATGGCGTTCCTGCGCTGGAAAGCGATGCCGCGCCTTTGCAGCAGCGCCGCCACCTGGTCGAAGCGCTGCGGGTGGCGCGGCACGATCAGCGCCAGCAAGCCGGGCACCCCGGTCCGCGCCAAGGCGTCCAGCACCAGTTCCTCTTCCCCGTCGCGGGTGCTGGCGGCGAGGAACACCGGGCGGTCTGCGCCGAACAGGCCCCGCAGCGCCTTTCCCTGGGCGAGGGCCCCTTCGGGCGGGGCCACGTCGAACTTCAGGTTGCCCATGACGCTCACCGTCCCCGCCCCGAGCCCCGTCAGCCGCCGTGCGTCCGCCTCGGTCTGGGCGGCCACCGCTGCCAGTTCGCCCAGGGCCTGCCGGGTCAGGCCGCCGAAGCGGGCGTATCGGCGCGCGGACCGCTCGGACAGCCGCGCATTCACCAGCAGCAGGGGCACCCCGTTCCGTTTGCAGCGCCGGATCAGGTTGAACCAGATCTCCGTCTCCATCAGCAGGCCGACGGACGGGGCGAAATGGCGGAGAAAGCGCCTTACGGCGAACGGAAAATCGTAGGGCAGGTAGCAGCGCAGCACGCTGTCGCCGAAGAGTTCCCGGCTCGCCTCCCGCCCGGTGGGCGTGGTGTGGGTAAGCAGGACCTGGTGGCCGGGGTAGCGCTCCAGCAGCCGGCGCACCAGGGGGGCGGCGGCCCGGGTCTCGCCCACCGAGACCGCGTGCAGCCAGATCACCGGCCTCGCGGCGGAGACCCGGTAGAAGCCGAAGCGCTCGCCCAGGTGCCGCAGGTATCCCGGTTGCCTGCGCCCGCGCCACAGCAGGTGAAACAGGGCGTAGGGCAGCAGCAGAAACAGCAACAGGTTGTAGGCCAGGCGGGTTCTAATCATGCGCCGTGACTTCCGCGACCGCGGCGATTACCGCCGCCAGCGGAGGCGGGCCGTGGGCGCCTCCCAGGTTGCGCCCGGGGCCGCCGGTGTAGACGCCGGTGAGGGCCGGCTCGGAGGCGCAATAGATGGCAACCACCGGCACGTTCAGGGCGGCGGCCAGGTGGGTGATGCCGGTGTCTACGCCCACCGCCACCCTGGCGCCCGCCAGCAGCGCCGCGACCTCCCCCAGGGCGAGGGCGGGCGGCACCACCGCGTCCTCCATGTCTTGAGCGAGGCGGCGGCTGCGGTCCCGCTCCCCCTCGCCGCCCCAGGGCAGAACGCTGGCGAGGCCCATGGCGGCGAGGTGGCTCGCCAGGCCGATCCAGTTGGGTTCGGCCCATTCCTTGTCGCTGCGGCTGGTGGCGTGCAGCAGCACCGCATAGGGCCGGGGCGGCAGCCAGGGCAGGTCCCGGGCGGGGGCCAGGATGCCGTAATCGACCCGCTTCGCCGGTTCGTAGCCGAAGGTCCGGGCAGCCAGCAGGCGGTTCCTTTCCACCGCGTGCAGGTTCCGGGGAACCGCCAGCCGTTTGTCGTAGAACAGCGAGGCCAGCGGCTCCCGGGCGCTGCCCCAGGCATAGCCGCAGCGTTCGCCCCGGGCCCAGCGGGCGATGAGGGCGCTCTTGATCAGTCCCTGGGTGTCCAGCACGCAGTCGTAGCTCTCCTGCCGCAGGCGGCGCCCGAAGGCCAGGATTTCGGAGACGACCGCGCGGCTGAAGGGGGTCTTGCGCCAGCGCCGGACGGCCACCGGGATTACCCGGGCCACGCCCGGGTGCAGCGCGGGGATGCCGGCGAAGCCCTCTTCCACCACCCAATCGATGCGGGCATCGGCGACATG
>JAJZUU010000100.1 GCA_021848325.1 Pseudomonadota bacterium
TCGCCCGAAACAGGGCGTCACGCCGGATACAACCGAAAAGATATTTCCATAGCGGCAACACTCCCGGAAACACCGGGCTTGTCCAACAACCGGTTCAGATTGTGGCTCGCTTCGCGATCACAATCTAACCTTATTCGTTAGGTTTTATTGCACTCAGAGCAGAGTGCATGAACCAGACATAGGCGTCTTGGCCACATCACCTTTGCCAATGCAGATTAGACTGACCTTTGAGCCTTTTTTAAGATTGGCAAGTTTCGCAGCATCTGATTTCTCGAAACCGAACTGAGGTTCCATGAATTGATTAACGCCGCCACGTAGCGTTATGTATGGATCGCCCATGAAGTCGGTATTTATATCAGCAACAGTGCCAGTGACTTTGAATTTCTTGTCTTTGAATTGTTGGTCTGCTGCAACTGTATTTTCGCTGTAAGCTGACGCTATTGCAGAAGCCGTAACGTTCGGCAAGGTATCTATTTCCTGTTTCGTAAGTTCTTGGTTAGCCGAAGCCTTGTTTTCAGTAGTGGACTTGGTGTCACTACTGGCAAGCCACCAGATCGCACCTATGCCTACAACCAAGTACAAGACAATTTGCTTACCCGATAGATTTTTTGACGCCTTATTTGGATGGCCGCACTTCGGGCAAGTTGGCGCCTTTTGAGAAATCTCTTCCCCGCAGTTTGAACATTTAACGTTCTTCAAGCTTCTCTCCTTAAAAAACCTAACGTCTTAGTTGAGCGGCACCCCGCCAGGGGCGAAGCCGCGAAGCGGTGTCCGCTCGAACGTCAGTTGGACTGGCCCGTGTTAGCACCGCTGGTTTGGGTCTATGGAGATTGTATGGGGCGCAATGGGCTGATGCAATGGGAAAGTGGCGGGTAAGACGGGGGGGCGGCGGTCGATCCGGTCGGAAGAAAGGTGCCATTCATCCGGTTTGGGGCCGGGAAGTCTCGATGTGCCTGAACGGCTGATTGCACGACGAGCGCCGTTCTGCGTCAAGGGCATGGGCGCTACGCATGGACAGGTTTTTCCTCACGGGGCCGCCGCGCCGGCGGACCTTTGCTGGGCGCCAGGAGACGGGAACGGACCAGGGGTGCGCCGCAGACGGTACAGCGGTGGGCGCCCGCTTGCGGCTGGCGGCGTTGGTAATAGGCCTGCCAGGTGAGCCGGGCCGGTGGCGCGAACGGGGGTTGATGGAACAGGTTGCGCGCCCGGTCGAGTTCCGGCGTCTTGGTGTGGGCGTAGAGGCCGTAGCCGCGCAGGATATGCCGCCCCGGTTCGGGCACGTGTTGCAGGTAGCGCCGGATGAAGGCGTCGGGCGCCAGCGTCATCATTGCGGCCCGCTTTGCGCCGTCGCTGTTATGTGCGCAATAGCGGTATGTAACCTGCGCCTCGTTCACTGCGACGAGTTGGCCGTTGCGCAACGGCCCGCCGCGAACATAGCGGGCAAGGTACTGGATGACGCCATCGCCGTGGCGGTAGCGTTCCCGCAGATGCACGTTCCATTTCTTGCGCCCGAGCTTGTTCAGCAGGCTCTGCCAGTGCTCGACGCTCTCACCGCCGGGCAGCCTGAGCGTGCCCTGTGCAATGGCGCGGCGCACTTCCCACAGGAATTTGCCGCGAAATTTGGCCATCACGATGCGTGCCGGCAGGAAGCAGCTGCCCCGGGGTTCGCGCCATTGTTCAGCCGCCAGTCCGCCGTCGGTGATCAGGCAGTGAATGTGGGGATGCAGCGACAGCGAACGTCCCCAAGTGTGTAGTGCCAGGAGGAATCCGGGCTCCGCTCCCAGGTGTTTCGGGTCGGCCAGAAGCTCCATGAGGACATCTCGCACGGTGAGGAACAAGCCCTGAAGGGGAATATGGGGTCAGACACTCATGGCACTAGGAGCCTGTCGGACTTAAAGGAAATCGGCTGCAAATCCGCCTGACCGGTCCATATTTCGCCGCTTTTTTGGTCAATAGAACAACTATTGACCTGCAAAATCGACAAAATCTGTCCTCGGCCAGCCGAATTTTGCGAGCAGCCGCTACGCGGCTTGCCTGCCTGACCCGCTTCGCTTCGATTCTTCAAGTCCGACAGGCTCCTAGGATAAGCCCCCGCCGCACCCTAATAGCCTCTCGTGCGAGATGTCGTGGGACGGTCAATAGCGGTAAATTTTCATGCGCGAATTCCACTGTAAACCGGCCTATTTAAGGGCCGGGTTAACAATCACCTTGCACCGGGGCCTGCGCCAGTTCCTCCGGCCGGTTGATGTTGACGAAGGCACGGGGGTCGTCAAAAGTTACGCCTACCCGTTTTAGCCCGCCTTGCCATTTCCCCATCCGGCGGCTTCCTCGGGCGAGAAAACCGCCGAGGTTGGCCGCCAGGTCCCGGCGGCACAGGCACACCGCCGGATGGGTCGCGCCGCCCGCTTCGGCCACGGCTATTTCGGCGCCGGCGGCATCCAGTGCGGCGTGGAGTCTGCGCACCAGGTCGCGGGGTAGAAAAGGCGTATCGCAGGGCACGCACAGGACCAGGGGATGGACGGCCTGTCCCATGGCCCGGTGGAGCCCGGCCAGCGGGCCGGCGTAGCCCTCGATCGCGTCGCTTACCACCGGGTGGCCGAAGGCCGCGTATTGTTCCAGGTTGCGGTTGGCGCTGACCATGACCTGGTCCACCTGGGGCGCGACGCGTTCCAGGACCCATGCGATGAGTGGGCGCCCCCCCAACGGCAGCAGCCCCTTGTCCCTTCCCCCCATGCGCTGCGCACGTCCGCCGGCCAGCACCACGGCGGTGATCTTCGTGCGGTTGTCCATGGGGTCGGCTCCAGGGGAACGGCGAGGGAAAAAAGGCATTATCCTATAAAAACCCGAGTGAACCGTCGATGGCCGCCCGCGGCGTCTTCCAGCCGTATGCGGTTGGGTATATCACGCCTGCACGCGCGCCGCGGCGGGCGCACGGAGGCCCCGGTTAGAAGAAGACCATCTTCAGCCCGATAAGCAGCAGGAAGACACCCGTTTGAGGCGGGTCACATCCAGGCTGTGGCACAGGCGTACCCCCACCGCTGCGCCACAGGCCAGCAGGATAAACCATTCACCGTTCACTCGATGCTCCTTATGATTAGAATGCGGCTACGACGCCGTCACTGCGCGGGTCGGCTCCCCCTTCGAGAACGCCCGACGGATCGAGGGCGATGGCCCCAGCGTGCCCCACGACCTCGTCGTATTCCCCCACCACCTCGATATCGTGCCCGAGCCGGGCCAGGGATTTCACGACGGCCGGATCAATCCGGCTCTCGATCTTGAGGGTGTTGGAGTTTGCCCCCCA
Source organism: Pseudomonadota bacterium (assembly GCA_021848325.1). Classification (GTDB taxonomy): domain Bacteria; phylum Pseudomonadota; class Gammaproteobacteria; order Burkholderiales; family JAJZUU01; genus JAJZUU01. The sequence continues at coordinate 3,302 of JAJZUU010000100.1, forward strand.
GGTCCGGCCGAGTAGCCAGCGGGGTCGGGTAATCGCGTTCTGCACGCCGACACCGAAGCAGGCGATGCGGGTCAACAGCACCGCCTGGGTCTGGGGCTGGCCGTCTCCGCCCATGCTGCCATAGACCAGGAAGCGGCCGTCACCCAGTACCGCCATGGCCGGATTCAGCGTATGGAAAGGCTTGCGCCCCGGTAGCAGGGCACGCGGAGAACCGGGTTCCAGCGAAAAACCCGTACCCCGGTTCTGCCACAGGATACCCGTGTCCCGCAACACCACCCCGCTGCCATATTCGTGGTACAGGCTTTGAATCGCGGAAACCGCCCGGCCTTCGCCATCGACCGCGCCGAACCAGGTGGTGTCGCCGATATCACCGGCCCCGCCCCAGGGTGCGGCCCGCTGCAAGTCGATCCTGGCGGCGAGCTCGGCAAGCGCCGAGTCGCCGAGCAGATCCTGTGCCGAAACGTCCATGTCCCGGGGGTCGCGCACATGGCGGTCCCGGACCCGGAAGGCGAGTTTGGTTGCCTCCACCAGGAGGTGCATATATTCGGCGCTGTCCGGCCTCAGCCGATGTCCGCCGGCGCGGTCGAACAGCGCCAGGATCATCAGCGAAGCGAGGCCCTGGGTGGGCGGCGCCGTGTTGTACAGTCGCCCGCTGCCAAAAGCCACGGACAACGGCGGGGTCAGCACGGCGCGATGGGCGGCGATGTCCCGGCGTTTGACCGGGCTGCCGATGGTTTGCAGCGCTGCGGCGACGGACTCGGCGATCCCGCCCCGGTAGAAATCCTCGAGTCCGGCCTCGGCGAGTTGCCGCAACGTCCCGGCAAGCGCCGGCTGCCGTTCCACCCCACCTTCCCCGCGGGCCTTGCCGCCGTCCAGAAATACGCCGGCGAAGCCGGGCAATTCGGCAAGATCGGGTTGACGGGTAGCCGTGGTAGCGGCCTGGGACCCCGTCACCGGGTAACCCTGTCCGGCATATTCGATCGCATCCGCCAGCAGCCGGGCCAGCGGCAAACGCCCGCCCCATTCCTCGCGGCTCTGCTCCAATGCCGCGGACCATGCGGAGACGGCACCCGCCACGGTGTTCGCGGCCAGCGGTCCGCGCGCCGGGATGGCGTCGAACCCCCGGGCGCGATAGTGCTGGATGGTGAGGTCTGCCGGGCTGCGGCCGGCGGCGTCGATGCACACCGGCGTTCTGCCGGGGGTGCGCAGCATCCAGAAGGCGTCGCCGCCGATTCCGGTCATGTGGGGGTAGACCACGGCCAGGGAGGCCGCAGTGGCCACCGCGGCCTCCGCCGCGTTGCCCCCCTCGCGCAGGACGGCGAGGCCCGATTGTGCGGCCAGCCCATGGGGGGCGACCACCATGCCCCGCGTCGCCCGGGAAGACTTCAGCAAGACTCGCCTCCGTTGGATAGTTTGAGAGACCCGGCCCCGCATTCTACCAGCCGAACGGCAGCGTCAGGAAGGAAGTCTGCGCCGGCACGGCGGACTGCCGGGCACGGTCAGTCCGGCCCATCGCGGGATGCCAGCGGATTAAAAATGGTTAACGTTCGGCCGGGGCGGTTTCGGTTACCATTGGCCGTTTATGGGCTCTTCCGGTAAATCCTACGGTAATTTTCCGGTGCCTGATCGGTCAGAAACTAAAGAAACACAAGGCGTCTGTAGGGTAAGGCGATGCCGGACCTTTTGCGGCAAGTTGCTGTAGCGCACCCCTCTTTCTATGGACTGCTTTTCGATTTGTTACAAGGAGATTCCTCGTCAGCCCGGGGGATGTTTACCGTAGGAAAAGCCGGAAGAGCCCGTTTATTTGTAAATCCGTTCAATCGCTGGAGGAATAAAAAATGTCGCCATATTTCATGCGCCTGATAAGCCGCCTTCTGGTCGCGAGCGTATTCATGCTGGGGCTGCCCATGCAGCCGGCGGGGGCGGGGCTGGTCGGCACCGGCCAGCTTCTGTCTGTCGACCGCGCCCGGCAGGACCGGGAGCGCATTCGGGCCTTCCTGGACCGGGAAGACGTGCGCGCCCAGTTGCAGAGCCAGGGGATCGACCCGGAAGAGGCCAAGGCTCGGGTCAACGCCCTGACCGACGACGAAGTGCAAAAAGTCGCGGGCAGGATCGACACGCTTCCCGCCGGCGGCGATATCATAGGGGTCCTGTTTACCGTGTTCGTGATCCTGCTGGTAACGGACATACTGGGCTTTACCAAGGTATTCAGCTTTACGCGGTCGATCAGAAAATAGGCGCCTCAAAATGAGAGGCACGAAGTGCGCCCACGCTGTCGTGGGCGTTTTCTTTCTCGCCCTGCTCGGCGGCTGCGCCACGCCGCAAACCCGGGAGCTGCTTCATGCGGTCCCAAGGAACCTGCCGGCCCGGGTCGAGTTGACCCGGACCCCCTTCTTTCCCCAGGAGGCTCACCAGTGTGGCCCGGCTTCCCTCGCCACAGTCCTTGGCGCAGCGGGGACCGCGGTCGAACCGGAACAACTGACCCCCCAGGTCTATCTGCCCGGCCGGGAAGGGAGCCTACAGGTGGAAATGCTGGCCGCGATCCGCCGCCACGGCATGCTTGCCTATCCCCTGGCACCCAGCCTAACGGACCTCCTTACCGAAGTGGCCGCAGGCACGCCGGCGGTCGTGCTGCAGAACCTGGCCTTCAACTGGTACCCTCTATGGCATTACGCGGTGGTGGTGGGGTACGACCTCGACCGCAAGCAAATTATTCTGCGTTCGGGCCTGGAGCGCCGCCAGATTTTGCCGTTATCAACTTTTGAGCACACCTGGGCACGGAGCGGCTACTGGGCGATGCTGGCCTTGCCGCCAGGAAAGCTGCCACGCACCGCAACCGAGGCGTCATACGTCGCCGCGGCGGTGGCACTGGAGCAAGCGGGGCAGGCCAGGGCCGCGCACGCCGCATACCGGGCCGCTCTGAAACGTTGGCCGCATAATCTTGCCGCGCAGATCGGGCTGGGCAACACCGCCTATGCCCTGGGCGAACTGAGGCAGGCGGAAAGGGCCTACCGGCAGGCGACCGCAGACCACCCGGAGTCGGCGGCGGCATTCAACAATCTGGCCCAGGCGCTGGCCGACGAGCGGCGCTATGGACCGGCGCTCAGGGCGGCGCGCCGCGCCGTCAGCCTGGGCGGGCGGGAGCAGGGCGCGTATCGCGAAACTTTGGAGGAAATCCTGAAGAAATTCCGCCGCAAGGGCGCCCGCCGACCAGGTGCGGCGGCGCGGTGACGGGAATTGAGGTTGGCATGGACCGGGCTACAGTATTTACCAAGACATCCAAAGGCGTGCTGGAGACCACAGGCAAGGGCAAGCAACTGTCCCGGAAATTGGGGCGGGTGCTGCAACTGGTGGACGGCAGGTCCAGGGTTGCGGAGTTGTTCGACAGATCCGACTTTGCGTCCGAATCGAAGTTCGAAGATGCATTGGGCCAACTCGCCAGAGGGGGATTCATCCGGGTGCTCAGCAGTGGTCTCGAAACCCTGTTCCCGGATCATCCGGATCTCCCCGCCGCCATCGTCGTCTCGGATGCGGAGACCCGGGCTTTTTTTGAAGCCCAGGCCGCGGCCGAGGCAAGGGCCAGAAGGGACGAGCAAGCCAAGACTCGGGCTGAAGAGGAAGAACGGGCCAACTTGGAGGCGGAGCTTGAGGCCGAGGCGTTAGCGAAGGAGGCAAAGGGCCGTGCCCAGGCGGAGGCCACAGCCGAAGCCGA
>JAJZUU010000101.1 GCA_021848325.1 Pseudomonadota bacterium
CTGACCGGTCCATATTTCGCCGCTTTTTTGGTCAATAGAACGACTATTGACCTGCAAAATCGACAAAATCTGTCCTCGGCCAGCCGAATTTTCGCTTCGATTCTTCAAGTCCGACAGGCTCCTAGGCTGGTGACAGCAATAGTTTCGCCGTCCAGCGTTATGAACTCCACTTCATAGCCTTTGCTCTCGGTGTGCACCATGACGACAGTGCCGATATCCCCGCTCGCCAGACCAAATTGCGGAAGATCTACCGTCAATACAATATTGTCGAGTTCTTTGATCATTGCGCCCTCTCTTCCAGGGGGGGCGGCCGTCACGAAGCAAGGAACTGTCTGGCCGGCCTCTATAAACCACACGGAGCGGATTGTAGGATTCCTGCAATCTGGAGAAATAATCGTTCCGTTAATGACGTAGCGGATCCCAAACGGAGATGGCTCGGTTCTGGCCACCTCGTTTTCACGCGCATGTTGGATCAGAGCGCCTGCCAACTGTTGCCATGAATCAACCGAAAAGCCAAATGAAGTGAAAAATTTTGCCTTGTGGCGCCCGTTCGGATGGGCCGCAGAAAGCAAATAGTCTGTAATCTTTTCCGCCTTGACCGAGGCATCTTCCAGATTTGGCAGCTTCATCGCCTAATTATACAGCACCTTATTCCGCGAATCTGGAATCACGCGCGTCGGGGTCCACGCTTTACTTTCTATCAGGGGTGCCGGGCCGTGAAACCAGAATAGTGTGTTTGGGAAGAATCAAAGGGGCCTGGCTCACTATAACTGCCCACTCTCCGGCTGCTGCACCCTGGGCCTTCCGCGTAGTTTTGCTTCGCGGCGCTGCCCAATCATTTTCTCTATCGTATCCATGAACCGTGCGTTACCCAGTGGCTGGCTTTGATACAATGCCAATCGGATATTCGCAATGGCCCTGCAATCGTGGTCTACCCCCGGTTGCTCGCCACACAACTATACCCCCAACCGCTTGCGCCAATAATCCGGCTTACGGTGAAGATGGACGACCGCGATGACGAGAATCTCTTCCTTATCCACGGCATAAACAAGCGGGCAAGCCCATAGGGAAAACGCCGCAGGCGGCAACGGCGTGTGTTTTCGGATAAGGGATGCCAGCCGTTGGGAAAATGGCGAATTCGCTCCAGGGCGGCAAGGGTTTCTACAAGAAAAGCCTTTCCCAGCCCCGGCTTCCGCGTAAGCGAGAGCCCAGTCAGATCAATCACCTGGATTCCCGCTTCCGCGGGAATGACGAATAAACAACCCCGCGGCAAGCAGCGGGGTATTTGCTCCTGATGTTATTACGTCTACGCCCCAAGGGGCGGGGAATCTGAGCCTGAGCGATTCAAACGCCATTCCGTACGAGGTGCTTGAGCCGTCCTGAACCGGTCCCGATGATGCCCCCTTATTGCCGGTTTGCGACATCACATAAAGACAGGTGAGCCATTCTTCACTTCGCCGAAACCAGTTGATCGAGCAGGGCGTTGAATTGTTCCGGCGCGTTCCGTCCGGAGATATTCTTTTGTAATCTTTCTGCGTTCGACTTCATCGTGGCCGCGCCGAGAACCTCTCCCGCCGCCCGGTTGATGGAGGTCATGGACGCCCGCCCCGCGCGAATCAGTATCCCGGCGCCGGCAGCCTGGATCAGGGACATGTTCAGATACTGGTCCAGATTGCCGGCGATCCCGATCACCGGCACTCCGGCCGCCAATGCCTGATAGCCAGTGGGGCTGCCCCCATTGCATATCACCAGGGCCGCCCGCGACGCGGCTGCGGTCCCGGGCAGATAATCCGCACAGAATACATTGGCAGGAACGGTCTCGAGCCGGACCCGGCCGGCCGTCGCCGCGATGACGTACACCGGCAGGCTGGCAAGCGCCTCCAGCACGACCGGCAGCAGGTCGCTCCTGCCCGAACTTCCGAGCGTCACGTAGATGACCGGCCTGTCCTCGGGTAGCGCATCCCACCATTGCGGCAAGGGGTCCGCCGGGGACCAGAGGATCGGGCCAAGGAACCGGTGGTTGGCCGGCAGATCGCGGGTCGGCACCAGTTCTGGAATGTCCGCGTACAGGGTGTAATCGGCGTGGGTATAAATGTGCCGCAAGTCCCACGGCAGGAAAGGCAGGCCGAATTGCTTGCGCACCCGGTTCATCGGGATCGCGTGGATCGCGAAGACGAACGGTCTCGCCAGATCGAATAACCGTTGTGCCGCGGCGACCCCTACCCGTTCGGTAAGGGGGATTTCAGGAACCGGGTACCTTATGTCCGCGTAGGGGCTCCAGTAGGCGTTGGTGACGGTCAGGTACGGGACCTTGCCGAGTTTGGCGCTCACATCGAGGGAAAGCCTGAAGTCGCCCACGACCACGTCCGGGCGGAAGTCGCCGATCAGCTCCAGGTCTTCCTCGATGTAGCCGCGAAGGGTGGGCACATCATAGATCGGCGCCCCCTTGCTCAAGGCGCGAAAGAAACGTTCGCCGCCAATGGTTCTTATCGGACGCCGTTCGAAGGCCAGCCGGCCCAGAAGATGATCGTAGCGCGGGTCGCTGGCCAGGCAGATGTGGTAGCGCGCGGGATCCAAGGACTGGGCAAGGCTGGCAAGCCGGCCCACATGGGCCAGGGTAACCGCCTCCGCCACGAACAGGATACGTGTTTTCTTATCATTCACAGGCTTATACTCATGGCGCAACGCCTGGCTTGGTCGGTCCGGCTGCCCACGCTACGCGGGTAGCAAGGGGAGGCAGGCTATCACTCCATCAACCTGGGAAGTGGCAGGCGTGTGGAGCGCGCCGTCGGCGCCCGGCCGCTCCCGATCCTTCCCATGAACACGGCTTGGGTGACCGGCTCGTCCGGCAGCAGGCCGCCCAGTTGCCGGGAAAGGCGCCCCGCGCGCTCCAGCATGCCCTCTTTTTGCGAGAAGACCGTACGCCTGCGCGCATACCGGCTGAAGATGAGGGGGGTCATTTCGGGCTGCAACTGCATCCCGAGCTTGGCGGCGGTCAGCCAGAACCGCTGCACGGCGCGGCCGGCGGCGACGTAGTCATCGATGGTTTCCGCTTCGCGCCGGCCAAGGATGACGAAGTGCGCTGCGCAGGCGATCCCCGGAATGAAATCCATCTGGATCCGCGGCGCCCAGGTCCCCGCCAGGAAGGTATTAAAGAATTCGACACGCTTCCAGCTCCCCATCACCCACCGCATCAGGCGCACGGTCATCGGATCGAGCCCGAGCGCCTGGTCGGGGACGCGGTCTTCGCTGAAGCGGGCGTTCCACTCGATGATGTCGCGGTGGACCCGATAGGCCTCCGGCATGGTCAGTCGCAGTTTTGCGTTGTCGAACATCAGACGGGCGGCCTGAAGTCTCTTGGCGAAGCCCTCCAGCCACAAAATGCGGTAGTCGTCCCCAACCGATGCCTCCAGGGCCTGCTTTTCCCGCAGCGTCAGGGGACGGGTGCTCATCGGGCGGCGCTGGACGCTTCGATACGGAATGTAGGGAATGAGGGAATCGGGCTGAACACTCGGGTCCGGCTCAAAATTTGCATCAAAGGTTGGTTTTGCTTCGGGCGCGTCGAGCCGACGCCGGAACGCCGCCCGCAGCCCATGCGTGCTGGCGGCGATGGAGATGGTCTCCAGCAGGGCGCCGAGCGCGATCTGGCTGGGGTGGCCGTCCAGGTCGTAGACGCAGTGGTCGCGAGTGTCGAAGCCGTGCACCACCACGTGCTTCTCGTCGACGATCTCGAACCGCCAGGGCTGGGTGTTGTCCCCGCTGGGCGCCCAGCGCGCCAGGTCCAGTATCTGTTCGACGACGGTCCCGGGCCCGGCCTGTTTCGGCTGGGCGGGGCCGGGTCTTTTCCCCAGCCGCTTCCTGGCCACGGCCAGCCCCAGGCGCTGGACGGGGTTGGCGTTTCCGCCGGGGCGCCAGGTGTGGGCCAGCTTGTTGCGGAAGCCGTCGAACTGGAGTCCGTGGGGGGCCGCCCGGACCGTGCCCCGGTTCAGCAAAATCTTCAGCGCCTCGGTGCCGGCAACCCCGGCGCACAGTTGGCATGCCATGATGGTGGAGGGGCCGCGGCGCCCCGCCAAGTCGATGGCGCTGGGGTCGACCAGGTAGCCGGCGTGGAGTCCGGCCGGCGCCAGCCCCAGCAGGAAGCGCAGCGCCTTTTCTTCCTCGGGCAAGTCGCCCCAGCGAAAATATCCCTCGAAGGTCATCCCGCCGGGCAGGAAGTTGAGCAGGGCCGTCCCCATGCCCAGGGGCGCGGCGGTGATGGCGGGGATGCCGAGCCGGGCGCAGGCGGCGAAGGTCTGTTGGCGCGCGGAGAAGGCAAAGAAATCCAGGCCGTCCACATATAGGTCTACGCCTGTAAAAAAATCCGACAAATTGTCAGCGGCGACCCCCTGCGGAAATATCCTGACATCGAGTTCGGGGTTGATGTCCTTGGCCGCGGCCGCCAGGACCTCCGCCTTCGCTTTGCCGAGGGTCGATACCGACGCGCCGACCTGGCGGTTGAAGTTCACCAGGTCGAAGGTGTCGAAGTCCGCGATAGTGAAGGCCCCGATCCCCAGCCGCGCCAGTGTAAGCAGGTGCACCCCGCCGACCCCGCCCATGCCGGCGATGGCCACCCGCTTGCTGCGCAGGATCTGTTGTTCCTCCGGGGTTACCCAGCCGATGTTGCGGGAGAATGCTTCGTCGTAGCGGAAATCGGTCATATGCTTGATGTGGCGGTGTGCGGGCGGCCCGAAAAACGTCGTCTTCCGCGGCCTTCAACCTCGACGCGACAGACGGTTTGTAATACCCTCTTCATCCGCCCTGGTGAAGAAATACGGATAGAAGGATCTTTCTCCGACGGCGCTGCCCATCATTCCGCCGAATTTCTCGATCTGCGCCTGCATATAGGAAAGTTCCAGCCTCAGCAGCACCGCCGGCGCATCGACCCGGGGGCAGACCCTTTCCTCGCCGAGGTCTTTGAAGCCCAGCATTTTCTTGTAAAAGGTGACATGGCGGGGGTTGACCTCGATCACATAGTCCGTGTGCCTGTGGATGGTGTGGGCATAGATGTAGGAGATATGGATCAGGGAGGCGAACACCCGCTTGGAGCGTACGCTATTATCGATGGCCAGCTTGGTTGGCTCGCACAGCTTGCGCCCCTGCTGGCGCAATTCGTCGAGCTTGTCGGAGTATATCTCGTCGGCCGGCAGGCCGATCTCGGAATCGAAGCAAAGCGTCATGGTGCCCACGGTGTAGCTGTCCATGTTTGCCACCAGGGTGATCTTGTTGGGCGGGTCGTTATTGTTCAGGGCCGTCGAATAGCCTCGCCAGGAATACATCTTGTTGATCAGCATGCTTGATGACTCGCGCCGATCCTCGGTGTTTGCCAGCCGGATCTTGAACTCCTGGTGCTCGACGGCAAGCTCCCGGCTGCCCGGGGGATCGGGCTGGTCGACACCCAGCGATCGCAACTGGTGCGAGGATTCGAACGATATAATGGTGTTTTGCCAATGGTCCGCGGCGGGTCGATCGCTAACCATGTCTATGCTCCGTAGCAGAATCGCTTCATAAATTATCGATGTTAGGCGCGGTGCCGGGGCGGACGGGGGATCATTGCATTATTATTATATTAATGGTGGCCCGAGAATACCCCGGGATTATCATTACCCGCGAAAGCGGGAATCCCTCGTGTTTTACCCGATTCCCGCCCGCACTGGAACGACGGAATTATTGGGCCGGGCTAATAACCCGCGCTTCGTGTCCTAAATTAAATGCGTGCGGCGTTTGGGTTTTTTCCCAGTATAGCTAGTTTTAATTACGCTCTTACGCCAAAATGTTCAGGTAGCCGAACGACGGCCCGGGATTTTGGCGGCGCGCAGGCCGTTCTGGGCCGAGCCACATTGCCGTAACCGATTACTGATGTAGCCAATGGACAATGAAATTTCGAGCGCCTTCGGCGCGGAACCCGCATCGCCCTCGGACAACAGCCAGTTCCTGATCCATTCGAGGTTGGAGATCACGTATATCCTGCGTGCGATCATGCAGAAAAGGGCGTTGGTCACGGCCTACTTCAATCAGGGCCAGGATTTCATCCTGACCTCGATTCTCGACGCAGATGCCGGCCGCGGCGAGGTGATCCTGGACTGCGGTGCCAACGACGCGCTCAACCATAAGATTCTCGATGCCTCGAAGGTCATTTTCGTTACCTTTCAAGACCGGGTCAAGGTACAGTTTACCTCCGAGCATATCTCCAAGACCCGTTACGATGGTCGCGATGCGTTCAGGATCGCGTTGCCCGAATCGCTCCTCAAGCTGCAAAGACGGGAGTACTACCGCCTCGAGACGCCGATCAGCGACCCCCTCAAGTGCATCGTCTCCCTGCCGGACGGGAAGGGGGTGGAACTCACCATCGCCGACATCAGCGTGGGTGGAATCAGTGTGGTCAATCCCCCGCCGGAGATTGAGATGAACCCGGGCGAACTCTTCCCCGGGTGCCGCATCGCCTTGCCTGACATCGGCACGGTGGTGGCCAGCATCGAAGCCCGGAACGCGCATGAGGTCACCCTGAAAAGCGGCGTCAGGGCGATGCGTTGCGGCTGCCGCTTCGTGGATATGCCGGCAGGCATGCAGGCCATGGTCCAACGCTATATCCTCAAGCTCGACCGGGAGCGCAGGGCCAAGCTCAGCGATCAGCCCTAAGGGCTCGTTAATGAATAACTTGGACGTACGTTGCCGCGTATTCGGGATGGCCGCAAGGCGCGAAGCGCAGGCAATGGTGATTCCATTGCCAAGCTTTGCAACGCCGCGGCCGCCCGAATACGCGGCAACCCTCCGGGCTGGGGCCGCTTTGGGCGCATCCCGGCGTCGCGAGCCGCTGGTTGTGAATGACACAACGGCGCGTCCCGCTTCTTGG
>JAJZUU010000028.1 GCA_021848325.1 Pseudomonadota bacterium
CTCGAAGAACAACAAACCATCGCTGCCTTTCTCGACCGAGAAACTGCCAAGTTCGATGCGCTGACCGCCGAAGCCAACCGCGCCATCGCCCTGCTGCAGGAACGCCGCAGCGCCCTGATTTCGGCGGCGGTGACGGGCAAGATCGATGTGCGCGGGCTTGCGTCTGCGTGATGGATTGTTATAACATAGTTATAATTGTTATTTAGGGCATCTCTAATAATTCGTCATTCCCGCGCAGGCGGGAATCCAGCGGTTATAAAACTCAGTAAATCAGCAACATCTGGATTCCCGCCTGCGCGGGAATGACGGAAATTTGAATTTTTAGAGGTGCCCTTAAGGAGGTCATCATGCGTACAAGTTTAAGGAAGGTGGGCAATTCCCGCGGGATCATCATTCCCGCTCCGCTATTGGCGGCTTGCGGGATGGGCGACGAGGTGGACATTCGCCTGGAAGGAAAAAACCTGGTGATTGCGCCGGTGAATGCGCTGCGCGCGGGCTGGTTCGAGGGCTACAAGCCGGAAACGGACGCGGAGCCGTTGGCGGCTTTGCCCGTGGATGAAGGCAGCGAGGAGTGGGTGTGGTAAAGCGTGGCGAGATGTATTGGGTCAATCTCGACCCGACGATCGGCACGGAAATCAAAAAAACGCGCCCCGCCCTGGTGGTCTCGCCCGATGACCTGAACGCCGCGCTGCCGCGCGTCATTATTGCGCCGCTGACCAGCCAGGGGCAGCCGCTCGGTTGCCGCCCCGAGGTGAAATTTGCGGGCAAGCCGGCACGTATTTTGCTCGATCAAATCCGCTCGGTGGATAAGCGCCGTCTGGCCGGAAAGATGGGCGAGATTGAACTTGCAGTGTGGCATCCGGTGTTGCTGGAGATGTTGAGTTAGTGACTGCATGGGTGTCAGGCTGAAGCCTGACTACATGCGAACCGGACACCTTGTTTCGCGCCGCTCGACAATGGTCGCAAGGTGGTTCACAACTCATGGCGTTGCAAGCTGAAGACAGGGCGGAAACGCCTTGTAGTGATGCCGGATCATTTGCATTGGCTTGATGGCGTTGCATGAAGGGACTTTACCCGAGGCTGTGCGGTTGTTGAAAGGTCGTTCTGCGCACGCCATTGGGCAAGCGATTTGGCAGGCGAATTATGACGACCCTGCGGCGCGGCAAGATGAGGATTTGCGGAAGATGGCGCGGTATATTGTTGCCAATCCGTTGCGGGCGAATTTGGTTAGGCAGATTGGCGATTATTCGTTATGGGATGCGGTTTGGCTGGATGACGCGTTGTCTGGATAGTACGTTGTCGGGATGAATCACGGGGGTGTCAGGCTGAAGCCTGACCTACAGAAAGGACGGACTGGGTTAGGGCATATTGTAAATGAGCCTGCACAAGGAAATCAGCTTCGAGAACGAAATCTGCAACACCCTTGCCGCGCAGGGGTGGCTGTATGCAGAAGGCGATGCCAAGCAGTATGACCGCGCACGCACCCTGTTCCCGGCAGATGTGATTGCCTGGGTGCAGGAGACTCAGCCCAAGGCGTGGGAGGCGTTGAGCAAGAACCACGGTGCGAGCGCGGAAACGATCCTGCTGGACCGGCTGCGCAAGTCGCTCGACGACCGTCGCACGCTGGATGTGCTGCGTCACGGGGTGGAGCTGCTGGGGCTGCGTCAGCCATTATCCCTGTGCCAGTTCAAACCGGCGCTGGCGATGAACGCCGAGACCGTCGCCAAGTGCCAGAAGAACCGCTTGCGCGTGGTGCGCCAGGTGCATTACTCGCTGTATAACGAGAACGCCATCGACTTGGTGCTGTTTCTCAACGGCCTTGCCGTGGCGACGGTGGAGCTTAAAACCGACTTCACTCAATCGGTGGAGGATGCGGTTGACCAGTACCGCTTTGACCGCAACCCTAAGCCTGCGGGGCAAGGTTCGGTGGAACCCTTGCTGTCCTTCCCTAACGGCGCGCTGGTGCATTTCGCGGTGAGCAATAGGGAGGTACGCATGACCACCAGGCTGGAGGGCGCACACACTTTTTTCCTGCCTTTCAATCGTGGTAATAATGGTGCTGCGGGGAATCCGCCAAACGAACAAGGGCACCGCACCGCCTACCTGTGGGAAACCGTCTGGGCGCGGGATAGCTGGCTGGAGATTCTGGGGCGTTACCTGGTCGCCAAGCGCGACAGCAAAAAACAGATTCAGAAGATCATCTTCCCGCGCTTTCATCAACTGGACGCGACACGCAAGGCCAAGACGCTGGAATTGTTCGGTCGCCGCCCCAATCCTGAACTGCCTGCCGGCGCCGACAACCTCCCCGCGCCGTTCCATGTGTACGGGATGCGTCAGGCGATTGAGGAAGGCTTCATTCTGGACGTATTGCAGAATTACACGCCCTACAAGACCGCCTTCAAGCTGGCGCACAACGGCAAGGAAATGGACGACGCTGAGGTGGAGCGCAGCGCGGCACTCAAGGGCATCATGCGCTGGGTGAAGCTGCATCCGTACAACATCAGCCAGAAGGTGCAGGTGGTGGTGGAGCATTTCCGCGAAACCGTTGCCCCTCTGTTGAACGGCCATGCCAAAGCGATGGTGGTGGTGAGCAGCCGGCTGGAGGCGGTGCGCTGGAAGCTGGCGATGGAGAAATATATCCAATCGCAAGGCTACAAGATCGGCGCGCTGGTGGCGTTCTCCGGCGAGGTGAACGACAAGGAATCGGGGCCGGATGCCTTCAGCGAAACCAGCCAGGCCATGAACCCGAACCTGCGCGGGCGCGAGATGCGTGCAGCCTTTGCCAGCGATGAATATCAAATCCTGCTGGTCGCCAACAAGTTCCAGACCGGCTTCGACCAACCCCTGCTCTGCGGCATGTACGTGGACAAGCGGCTGGCGGGCATACAGGCAGTGCAAACACTGTCGCGCTTGAACCGCGCCTACCCCGGCAAGGATACGACCTACGTGGTGGATTTCGTCAACGATGCCGAGGAGGTATTGACGGCATTCAAGGCTTATTACGACACGGCAACGCTTTCCGATGTCACCGACCCGCGCCTGGTGTACGACTTGCGCAGCAAACTGGATGCGGCAGGCTACTATGACGATTTTGAAGTGGAACGCGTGGTGGCGGTGGAGCTGAACCCCCATGCCAGGCAAAGCGATCTGGCTGCGGCGCTGGAGCCGGTGGCGTCACGCATCCTGCAACGCTACAAGGCCGCACAGGAGCTATTGAAGGCAGCCAAGGCACGCAACGATGCCAAGGCGGCGGAGGAGGCGCAGAACGAGCTGAACGCGCTGGTGCTGTTCAAGGCGGATATCGGCGCATTCCAGCGCATCTATGCCTTCCTGTCGCAGATATTCGACTACGGCAACACCGCGATTGAAAAGCGCTACTGGTCCTTCAAACGCCTGCTGCCCTTGCTGGAGTTCGGGCGGGAACGCGAAGAGATAGATTTATCCAAGGTGATGCTCACCCACCACCACCTGAAAAATCTGGGCAAGCGCGCCTTGCCGTTGGGTGAGGGCGGCGAGTATCCCAAGCTCGACCCACTTGGCGATGCCGGCAGCGGCATGGTGCAACAAAAAGAGAAAGCGTTGTTGTACGAGATCATCGCCAAGGTGAATGACCTGTTCGAGGGGGAACTGACGGACGATGACAAGCTGGTGTACGTGAATAACGTGCTGAAGGGCAAGCTCATGGAATCCGACATCCTGGTGCAGCAGGCAACCAACAGCACCAAGCAGCAATTCGCCGATTCACCCGACCTCGCCAGGGAAATCATGAACGCGATCATGGACGCGCTGGCGGCACACGGCACGATGAGCAAGCAGGCGCTGGATTCAGAGCGTGTACGCGATGGCTTGAAGGATGTGCTGCTCGGGCCAGCGCAGTTGTACGAGGCATTGCGTGGGCGTGGACTTGCCCCTTGACCGTAGCTATGCCGGTAAGGCACCTCATGTCCATGCCGCGGAATTTCAGGCTTTGAATTGAATGCCTCTTCGGACCAAACCCCCGACAGCCCTCAGACGTCGATGTTTCTCGCCCCCAGGGCATTGGTTTCGATAAAGTTCCGGCGCGGTTCCACTTGATCGCCCATCAGGGTGATGAAGATGGCGTCGGCGGCGATGGCATCGTCTATTTGCACCCTCAACAGGCGACGCACGGTTGGGTCCATGGTCGTCTCCCAAAGCTGCGCGGGATTCATTTCGCCGAGGCCCTTATAGCGCTGAACGGCCATTCCCCGCTTGACCTCCTCCAGAAGCCAGGTCAGCGCCTCGCCGAATTCGGTGACTGCCTGAGAGCGCTCGCCCCGTTTTATATAAGCCCCTTCTCCCAGAAGGCCCTGAAGCACGCGAGCCGTCTTGGTGAGTTGAGCGTAATCGCCGCTCCCTATAAAAGCCTGATCGATGTGGCTCTTCTGGCGATTGCCATGGTGAAGTTTTTCGATCGCCAGCCGGTAGCTTTCTTCTTCCTCCTGATATTTCGCGCTCACACGGATATCCTGGCCGCGCAGCAGAAGCTCCAGTTCTGCGGCACTAGCCGCAGCGGCGGTTTCATCGGATAGGTCCAGTTTTGGCCCCTTTAGCAAGGCGTAGAGGACGGCGCGGTCGACATAGCCGCTCACGCGATCAATCACGGCCTCCGCCAATAGGTATTCGTTGGCCAGGTTCTCCAGGGCCTCCTTGCTCAGGGGCGCGGCATCCGCCACAGTGACCAGCTCCGCGTTCTGCAACGCCTGCTGCAGCAGGTAGTGTTTGAGTTCATGGTCGTCCTTGAGATAGCGTTCATCTTTGCCGTGTTTGACCTTGTAAAGGGGCGGCTGAGCGATATAGATGTGGCCGCGTTCGACCAGGTCCGGCATCTGGCGGTAAAAGAAAGTCAGCAACAGGGTCCGGATATGGGAGCCATCCACGTCCGCATCGGTCATGATAATGATGCGGTGATAACGCAGCTTGTCCAGGGAATATTCGTCCTTGCCGATCCCTGTTCCAAGCGCGGTGATCAGGGTAGCGATTTCCTGCGAGGAGACCAGCTTGTCGAAGCGGGCCTTTTCCACGTTCAGAATTTTACCCTTCAGCGGGAGAATCGCCTGGAACTTCCGGTCGCGGCCCTGTTTGGCGGAGCCGCCGGCGGAATCGCCCTCTACCAGATAGATTTCCGAACGCGCGGGGTCTTTCTCCTGGCAGTCCGCAAGTTTGCCCGGTAGCCCCATCCCATCCAGCACGCCTTTTCTGCGCGTCATTTCCCGGGCTTTTCGGGCCGCTTCGCGGGCGCGGGCCGCTTCGATCACCTTGGCGACGATAGTCTTTGCGTCGAGGGGCTTTTCCAGGAGGTATTCCGACAGGCGCTGGGTAATAAGTTCCTCCACCACCGGCCTGATCTCGGAGGAAACCAGCTTGTCCTTGGTCTGGGAGGAAAATTTCGGGTCCGGAAGTTTGACCGATAACACCGCGGTGAGCCCTTCCCGCATATCGTCTCCGCTGGTCTCCACCTTAGCCTTCTTCGCCAGTTCGTTGGAATCGATGTATTGGTTCAGGGTTCGGGTCATCGCAGCGCGCAGGGCGGTGAGATGGGTGCCGCCGTCCCGTTGGGGGATGTTGTTTGTAAAGCAGAGCACCGACTCTTGATAGGAATCGTTCCATTGCATCGCCACCTCAACGGTGATGCCCTCTCTTTCGCCGATGGCGTAAAAGATGTTGGGGTGCAGTGCGGTCTTGTTGCGGCTCATGTATTCGACGAAGCCCTTCACCCCGCCGGTAAAGGAGAAACTCTCCTCCTTACCGGTGCGCTGGTCCACCAGGGAAATGTTCACCCCGTTGTTGAGGAACGACAGCTCGCGCAGGCGTTTGGCCAGTATGTCGTAATGAAATTCGATGGTTCCGAAGGTTGCGGGGCTGGGGAGAAAGTGCACCTCGGTGCCCTTGCGCTCGGTATGGCCTGTCTCGGCTAGCGGCGCAACGGGTTCGCCGTGGCGAAATTCCATTTGGTGCAGCTTACCGTCGCGGCGGACGGTAAGCTTTAGCCATTCCGATAGGGCGTTGACCACCGAGACGCCGACGCCGTGCAGGCCTCCTGAAATCTTGTAGGAGTTGTTATCGAATTTTCCGCCGGCATGGAGCACCGTCATGATAACTTCGGCTGCGGAGCGTCCTTCGTCGGGGTGAATGTCGGTAGGAATGCCACGCCCGTTGTCCACGACGCTGATGGAATTGTCAGGGTGAATCACCACCCGGATTTCGTTGCAGTATCCGCCCAGGGCTTCATCGATGGCATTGTCCACCACCTCGAATACCATGTGGTGCAAACCGGTTCCGTCGCTGGTGTCGCCGATATACATCCCGGGGCGTTTGCGGACCGCCTCCAGACCCTTGAGCACTTTGATACTGGTGGAATCGTATTCTGACATGGTCATCCCTAATAAGGTTTCACGTGAAACAATGATCAAATACGCATCGGCATGACCACATACTTGAAATCCGGGTTCTGCGGTATGGTGGCGACCGCGCTGCTGTTGGCGTCCCCGAATTCCCATGTCACCTCATCGCAGGTCAGATTTGCCAGAACGTCGAGCAGGTAGGTGACGTTAAACCCGATGTCCAAGGCCTCCCCTGCGTAGCTTACTTCAAGTTCTACTTGCGCCTCCTCCTGCTCGTTATTGTTGCAGATGATGCTCAGGGAATTGTTGGTCAGTACCAGCCGAACCCCTTTGAATTTCTCGTTGGAAAGGATCGCGGCCCGCTGTAGCGCATGCAATAAGGCAAGACGGGGAAGGGTGATGCTCTTGGTGTGCCCGGACGGAATCACTCGCGTATAGTCGGGGAATTTCCCGTCCACAATCTTGGATACCAGGGAAATCGTTCCAAAGGTGAATTTTACCTGATTTTGGCCGATTTCCAAAATCAGATCGTCTTCCGTATCTGTCAGTAATTTCCCAAGTTCGGTAACGGTCTTGCGCGGGAGGATGACTTCCTGCGGGGGGCGGCCCGAAGGAAGAGGAGCGCTTGCCAGGCTCAGGCGGTGTCCGTCGGTGGCGACTAGAGTAAGGCTGGCGTCCTGCATAACCAACAGCAATCCGTTCAGGTAATAGCGAATGTCCTGCTGTGCCATCGCATACTGTACCAGCCCGATCAGGTCCTTGAAGTCCTTTTGCGGTATGCGTATGACCTCCCCGCTTTCCGCGATCGGACTGAGCCTGGGAAAATCTTCCGCTGGAAGGGTCTGCAGGCTGAATTGGCTTTTGCCGGCCTTTACCTGAACGCGTCCGTCCAGCCCGTGCAATTTGAGGGGGGAACCTTCCGGTAGCGCCCGGCAGATGTCTTGCAACTTTTTGGCCGATACGGTGAGGGAGAAGTCCTGGACATGGTCAAGGCAGGGGGCAGCGGTGCTTATCTGTAACTCCAGATCGGTAGCGATAAAGGTGAGCCGGTCTTGTACCCGCTCAATCAGAACGTTGGAAAGGATAGGTAGAGTATGGCGTCGCTCGACTATTCCGGTAACGGCCTGCAGTGGCTTGAGAAAGCTGTCGCGGTCAGTTTCAAGTAATAACATAAATATTTACCTGGATAATAGTAATAGAAGTCCTACGGGTTTTGTATAAGCAAGCGATCTTTTCGTTAAATCAGGTTGTTGTGTGGCAGCACAACGGCGGTATAAATGCGCCTGGGCACTGTGGATAGTTTGTGAACGAATTGGGGCATTGCCTTTTGTCCTTTTCTTATCCACAACTTCTCTACAACAAGTTCAGCTACTCAGCACTTGAAGCAATAGGGTGAAGTCCTTATCGATTTCGAGATCGGCCTTTCTTAACTCGGCAATCTTGCGGCAGGCATGCAACACGGTGGTATGGTCGCGGCCGCCGAAGGCATCTCCGATTTCCGGAAGGCTGTGCTGGGTCAGATCCTTGGCGAGGGCCATGGCGATCTGGCGCGGGCGGGCGAGCATGCGCGACCGTTTTTTCGAAAACATGTCGGCCACCTTGATCTTATAATAGTCTGCCACGGTCTTCTGGATATTTTCGATGGAGATCAGTCTGTTCTGAACGGCCAACAGGTCCTTTAGCGCATCTTTGGCCAATCCAAGAGTGATGGGCTGGCTGCTGAATCTGGAGTAAGCGATTACTCTTTTCATGGCGCCCTCCAGTTCGCGCACATTGGAGCGGACCTGCTTGGCGATAAAAAACGCGACGTTTTCATCCAGGGTGACGTCTTCGGCATAGGCCTTCTTGAGCAGGATGGCGACGCGCATTTCCAGTTCCGGGGGCTCGACCGACACGGTCAGGCCCCATCCGAAACGGGAGATCAGGCGGTCTTCCATGCCGGATATCTCCTTTGGATAGGTATCGCAGGTGATGATGATCTGTTTCTTCGCCTCGATCAGCGCGTTGAAGGCATAGAAAAACTCTTCCTGGGTTCGCGTCTTGCCGCTGAAAAACTGGATATCGTCGATAAGCAGCAGATCCAGCGAGTGGTAGTAGCGCTTGAACTCGTCAAAGGCCTTATGCTGGTACGCACGGACCACGTCGGATACGTAACGCTCGGCGTGGATATAGCTGATCCGGGCATTATGGTTCTGTTCCCTAACCAAATTTCCTATGGCCTGGATCAGGTGGGTCTTTCCGAGGCCGACACCGCCGTACACGAACAGGGGGTTGTAGGCAACGCCGGCGTGCTCGGCGACCTGCAATGCCGCGGCCCGGGCCAATTGGTTGGCCTTTCCGGCAACAAAGCTGTCAAACGTAAAGGCCGGGTTCAATCGCGACGTGTCGGATTGAGGCTGGTTTGTGGTGAGCGGCCCGGGGCGGCGAGCCGGGGCGAGGGCCGGCGACTCGTCGCCCGCGCTGGGCAGAGTGAGCGCAAGGTTCATCGGCCGCGAGAAATGCTCCTCTGCCATCGCATTGATTCGGGAAAGGAATTTATCCTTCACCCATTGCAGCACGAAGCGGTTTGGAGCGACCAGACGGAAGCAGTCCGCACCTTCTTCAAGTTTGAGAGGCTTGATCCAGGTGTTGAACTGCTGCGCGGTGAGTTCCTGTTGGAAGCGGCTTAAACAATCGACCCAAAACCTTTCCATAGTGATTGTGCTTGTGAGAATCCTGGCGTCGGCCGTATTTGGTGAGAAGCGCTGCCTGTGTTGGGATGGCGGAACTATTCTACCCCATGTTATCCACAGGGGGTAGCCTAATAAAGGTTGACATGGAACCCGGAGAAGCGGTGTAATTGCACGTTTTATCAGACACTAAAGAATTTACGGGGAAAAGCCATGAAACGTACCTATCAGCCTTCCGTAACACGGCGCAAGCGGACCCACGGTTTTCGCGTGAGGATGAGGACGCCCGGCGGCCGCGCGGTGATCCGGGCGCGGCGGGCAAAGGGCCGGGCCAAGCTCAGCGTCTAGGAAACTCTTCCCGGTGTTGCCAGAGAAGGGGTTTCAAAGACACAAACGCTTGTGCAAAACGGATGAGTTTTCATCCGTTTTTAATTTTAGGCGTTCCGTGAGCGGGGAACTTTTCCAGATACTGGTCAGACCGAATCAATTATCCCACCCGCGGCTAGGGGTGATTGTAGGAAAGAAAGCGGCGCGCGCGGCTACCTCCAGAAATTATATGAAGCGCGTGGTGCGCGAAATCTTTCGGACGCTGCAGCAGGATGTCCCCGCGCTGGACCTGGTTGTTCGCGTGCGCAGGCGGTTTGACGAGGGGACGTCGGCAATGGCCCGGGAGGAACTGACGCGCCATTTAACCGGATTAAGAAATGTCTCGTTTCATCGTTCTTCTCATACGCGGTTATCAGCACCTGATCAGTCCGCTCATGGGCCCGAGCTGTCGGTATAGCCCTACCTGCTCGGAATATGCGCGCCAGGCGGTGGTCAAGTACGGGGTTTTTAAGGGCCTGTGGTTGGGGGTGAAACGGGTGTTGCGCTGCCACCCGTGGCACGAAGGCGGCTATGATCCGCTGCCGTAATTAACTCGAGTATTTATGGATACGCAACGACTTGTTCTGTTCGTGATTTTTTCATTTTCGCTGCTTTTGCTGTGGGATTCCTGGCAAAAGGAGCAGCAGCCTGCACCGGCACGGCCGCCGGCGCAAACTGCCCCCGCGTTGGACCAGGCGCCGACGCCGCGTGCCAACCTGAGCGGTGCGGCGCCCGCACAGCCGGCCACTCAGAGTGTCCTGCAGCATGGAGAACGTATACGGGTACGGACAGACTTGGTGGAGGCGACCATTGACACGGTGGGGGGTGATCTGCGCGGGCTGGAGCTGCTGAAGCAACGGGACGCCGTAGATCCGAAGAAGCCGTTCGTCCTTTTCGAGGACCATCCAAACGCCCTGTATGTGGCGCAGTCCGGTTTCATCGATAGCGTCCTGCCTACCCACAAGGCGCTCTATAAGGCTGTAGCTACGCAATACACTCTGGCCCCCGGTGCCAAAGATCTCAAAGTGAGTCTGGAATGGCAGGGCGATGGTGTGACGGTGGAGAAGACCTACACTTTCCACCGGGACAGTTATCTTATCGATCTTAGCTATACCATCCATAACAATAGCGGCGCGGCCCTCAAGCCGGAAGCCTACTTCCAGTTGCTGCGCCACGGCAGGCCGCCGGCGGGCGATCCTAAGTTTGTGCACACTTACACCGGGGTGGCGGTATATACGGATAAAGAAAAATTCCACAAGATCAGTTTCCCGGACATCGAAAAGGGTAAGGAAACGCTGCCGCCCAAGAGTACCGATGGCTGGATCGCCGTGTTGCAGCACTATTTCCTGAGCGCCTGGCTGCCGCCTAGAAACGCGGAAAGAGAGTTCTACACCAAAGCGGTAGGACAGGATCTCTACTCGGCCGGAGTTATCCTCCCGGTAGGCACTATTGCCCCCGGGGGCAGCGACACGCTGACCGTCGGGCTCTATGCGGGCCCACAGGAACAGGCGAAACTCGAGGCCCTGGCCCCCGGCCTAAACCTTACGGTGGATTACGGTTGGCTGACCATTATCGCCACCCCTATTTTCTGGGTGCTGTCGGCGATCCACAGGCTGGTGGGCAATTGGGGCGTGGCGATCATCCTGCTTACCGTGCTGCTCAAGCTAGCGTTTTATCCGCTGTCCGCAAAAAGCTACCGTTCCATGGCCCAGATGCGGCTACTCACCCCGAGGCTGCAGAAGCTGAAGGAACAGTACGGCGACGACCGCCAGAAGCTGCACCAGGCCATGATGGAGCTGTATAAGACGGAGAAGGTCAATCCGCTGGGCGGCTGCCTCCCCATCGTGGTGCAGATCCCCGTGTTCATTTCCCTGTACTGGGTGTTGCTGGCGACGGTGGAGCTGCGCCAGGCCCCGTTCGTGTTGTGGATTCATGACCTGTCGGCGCCGGACCCTTACTATGTGTTGCCTATCGTGATGGGGATCACGATGCTGATCCAGACCAAGCTTAACCCCACGCCGCCTGACCCTATTCAGGCCAAGGTGATGATGATCATGCCGCTGGCCTTCAGCATATTCTTCCTGTTCTTCCCGGCGGGACTGGTGTTGTACTGGCTGGTCAACAACATCCTGTCCATAACGCAGCAGTGGTACATCACCCGCAGCCTGGAACGGGCCAAGGCGGAGCATGGCAAACGATGATGTGATCGCTGCCATCGCCACGGCGCCCGGGCGCGGCGGCATCGGGGTGATCCGTGTCTCGGGGGGAGATCTTCGGGGACTGGCGCAGGGGGTCCTGGGCAAGGTCCCGCCCGCGCGTGTTGCGACCCTGGCGTATTTTCTCGGTGACGACCTTGCGCCGCTAGATCAGGGCATTGCCCTTTATTTTCCCGCCCCTCGTTCCTTTACCGGCGAGGACGCGCTGGAACTCCATGGACATGGCGGGCCCGCGGTTCTGCAACTGGTATTGCGGCGATGTCTCGCCTTGGGCGCCAGGCTCGCGGAACCCGGTGAGTTTACCAAGCGCGCCTTCCTGAACGGCAAAATCGATCTGGCGCAGGCGGAGGGCGTCGCTGACTTGATCGACGCGGCGTCCGCCGTCGCGGCGCGGAGTGCTATGCGCTCCCTGCAGGGGGTCTTTTCCGGTGCGGTGCGCTCGCTGGCGGACCGACTGGTCGAGTTGAGAATGCTGGTGGAGGCGGCCATCGATTTTCCCGAGGAGGAAATCGAGGTTCTTCAGCAGGAGGCGGCAAGGCAAAAGATCTCCGACCTGCAAGCGCAATTGCTGCAGGTATTGCGGACGGCACGGCAGGGAATCCTCCTGCGCGAGGGCTTGCAGGTGGTCTTGATCGGCCGGCCCAATGCGGGTAAGTCGAGTCTGCTGAACCGCCTGGCGGGGGACGAGGTGGCCATCGTTGCCCCACAGCCGGGCACCACCCGGGATGCCGTCCGGGAGAGCATCGAACTGGAGGGAATTCCCCTCCACATCATCGATACTGCGGGTCTGCGGGAAACCCGCGACGAAATCGAGCAACTGGGAATTAACCGTACCTGGCAGGCTATCGAGAAGGCCAACGTGGCGCTGCTGGTGATCGACGCGGACCAGAACCCGGGAACCTCGGACCAGGACATCATGGGCAGGCTTCCGCCGGGGTTGCCGGTGATCCGGGTGTACAACAAGATAGACCTGACAGGGGAGGGCCCGCAGCTGACCCGGAGGGAATCCGGGACGGAGATCCGCCTGTCGGCGAAGACCGGGGACGGCGTAGAGCTGCTACACCGCGAGATGCTCGCGATAGCGGGCTGGCAGCCTTCCGGAGAGGGCCTGTTCATGGCGCGGGAGCGTCACTTGCGCGCGCTGGGCAAGGCGGCGCATCATCTCGATTGCGCGCAGGCGGACTGGGGGCAAGTGGAACTGCTCGCCGAAGAGTTGCGGCTGGCGCAGGACGCGCTGGGGGCGATCACCGGGGAGTTCAGCGCGGATGACCTGCTCGGGGAAATATTTTCGCGATTCTGCATCGGAAAATAGCTCCCGCGCGCGACCCCCGGGTGGTTTCACGTGGAACATCGTCCCTCCCGGAACCCCGGGTTTAGATTTCGCCCCCGATCCCGTATATAATTGTCCCCGCCACGAACCATTATTCAGCCAGCATTTCCCATGCATTACCCGACCCGATTCGATGTGATTGTAATAGGCGGCGGCCACGCCGGTACCGAGGCGGCCCTGGCCAGTGCGCGCATGGGGGCGAAGACGCTGCTGCTCACCCACAATATCGAAACCATCGGCCAGATGTCGTGCAATCCCTCCGTCGGCGGGGTGGGGAAAGGGCACCTGGTGAAGGAGGTCGACGCCTTGGGCGGCGCCATGGCCAGCGCCACCGACGAGGCCGGCATCCAGTTCCGAATCCTTAATTCCAGCAAGGGCCCCGCGGTACGGGCAACCCGTGCCCAAGCGGACCGCGCCCTTTACAAGCACGCCATTCGTGCCAGAATGGAAGGCCAGCCCAATCTATGGCTATTCCAACAGGCGGTGGACGACCTGGCCCTGGACGGAGACCGGGTGAGCGGAGTAAAGACCCAGCTTGGCCTGCACTTTGCGGCACCGGCGGTGGTGCTCACCGCCGGCACCTTTCTCGCCGGCCTGATCCACGTCGGACAGACCCAGTATCGCGCAGGCCGCGCCGGGGATCCTTCGTCCCTCACCCTCGCCGAGCGTCTGCGCGAATTGAATCTTCCGGTGGCCCGCCTGAAGACCGGCACGCCACCCCGGATCGACGGGCGCACCCTGGACTATTCCGTCATGACCGCTCAGCCGGGGGACGACCCGGCCCCGGTGTTCAGTTATCTGGGACAGCGGTCGCAGCACCCGCGTCAACTTCCCTGCTGGATCACCCACACCAATCCGGGCACCCACCAGATCATCCGCGGTGGCCTCGACCGCTCCCCCCTATACACCGGGGTGATCGAGGGCGTCGGTCCGCGCTATTGTCCTTCCATCGAGGACAAGGTGGTACGCTTCGCCGAACGGGACACCCACCAGATATTTGTCGAGCCCGAGGGACTCAGTACCCACGAGGTATACCCGAATGGGATCTCCACTAGCCTGCCGTTCGACGTTCAACTGGAACTGGTGCGCTCCATAAGGGGTTTCGAGCATGCCCACATCACGCGTCCCGGCTACGCCATCGAGTACGATTTCTTCGATCCGCGCGGATTGAAAGCCACCCTGGAAACCAAGGCTATCCGCGGCCTGTTTTTCGCCGGCCAGATCAACGGCACCACCGGCTACGAGGAGGCGGCCGCGCAAGGGCTTTTGGCCGGCATCAACGCCGGCGCCGCCGCCCTGGATCGGGAGGGGTGGTGCCCAGGCCGCGACGAGGCCTACCTGGGGGTGATGGTCGACGACCTTATCACCCGCGGGGCCAGCGAACCGTATCGCATGTTTACCAGCCGCGCCGAATATCGCCTTATCCTGCGGGAAGACAATGCCGATCTGCGCCTCACGGAGACCGGCCGCCGCCTCGGCGTGGTCGATGACCGCCGCTGGCGCCACTTCGAGCAGAAGCGCGAAGCCATCGCGCGTGAGCAGGAACGGCTGAAGGACGCCTGGCTAAACCCCAAGTTGCTGCCCCACAGCGACGCCCTGAGGGTCCTCGGGCAGGCTGTCGAGCGCGAGTACTCCCTGCACGAGTTGTTGCGGCGCCCGCAGGTGAATTATTTCTCCCTCATGACCCTGCCCGGCGCCGGCCCCGCCGTAATGGACCCCCAGGTGGCCGAACAGGTGGAAGTTCAAGCGAAATATCAAGGCTACATCGAGCGCCAGCGAGAGGAAATCCGAAGGCATCAACAGTACGAAGCGATGCGCTTGCCCCCTGAACTGGACTATGCCACGGTGGCCGGGTTGTCGATCGAGGCGCGGCAAAAACTCGCTCAGCACAAGCCGGAAACCCTGGGCCAGGCGAGCCGTATCTCGGGAATCACCCCGGCGGCCGTTTCCGTATTGCTGGTGCACCTGAAGCGCGCAGCCCCGGCTACCGCGACCGCTCGAGGGCCCAAGAGCGGCTCATTATCACCCGCCGCCCGTCCCGGAAAGAAAAGCGCATGACCCTGGAGCGCACACTGGCCGAAGGCGCCGCCGCCGTCGGCGTCGCCCTGGACGCCCGCGGGCAGGAGCGCTTGCTCGCGTACCTGCGGTTGCTGCACAAGTGGAACAAGGTGTACAACCTGACCGCCATCCGGGAGCTGCAAAAGATGGTGGTGCACCATCTGCTGGACTCCCTGGCGGTGCTGCCCTACGTCGAAGGCCGGCGCCTGGTGGACGTGGGCAGCGGGGCCGGCCTGCCCGGCATACCCCTGGCCATCGTCCAGCCGGAGCTGCAAGTCACCGTGCTCGACAGCAACCACAAGAAGGCCTCCTTTCTGCAGCAGGTCTGCCTGGAACTGAAGCTCGACAATGTCGCCGTGGTCTGCGCCAGGGTCGAGGCGTGGCACCCGCCGCAGCCGTTCGACGTGGTCATTTCCCGGGCCTTTACCGATTTGGCGGAATTCGCGCGCCTCACCGGTCACCTGCTCGCCCCCGGCGGCGCCTTGCTGGCCATGAAGGGCCTTTATCCCTATGAGGAGCTGGCGCAACTGCCGGATACCATGACGGTTCAGCGGGTGATCCCGTTGTCCGTCCCCGGCTTGCGCGCCCAGCGCCATCTGGTGGTGGTGAAACGGGCGCCCCCCGGGGAAGCCCGCTAGCGGCGGTGCCCGACGCCCGGGGCGTGCCTGGGCGCAACTTGCAGGAGGACGAGGGAATGGCTCGAATATTGGCGATAACCAACCAGAAAGGGGGGGTAGGTAAGACGACCACCGGCGTCAATCTCGCCGCCAGCCTGGCGAGCGCGAAGCGCAGGGTGCTGCTGATCGACCTGGACCCCCAGGCCAACGCCACCATGGGCAGCGGGGTGGACAAGCGAACTCTTGCCGATACCGTGTACCAGGTGCTGTTGGCGGAGGCGACCCTTGCCGAGGTGATTGTCCCCTCGCCCAGCGGGGGGTACCATCTTGCGCCCGCAAACCGGGAGCTGGCCGGGGCCGAGGTGGAACTGGTGGACCAGGACCGGCGCGAGACGCGCCTGAAACGCGCCCTCGAGTCGTGTCAGGGCGACTACGACTTCATCCTCATCGATTGCCCGCCGGCCCTCAATCTGCTCACGGTCAACGGCCTGTGCGCCGCCCATGCCGTAATGATCCCGATGCAGTGCGAGTATTTCGCCCTGGAGGGGCTGAGCGATTTGGTGCAAACCGTCAAGCGGGTGCGCGCCCACCTGAACCCGACGCTGGAGATAGAGGGGCTGCTGCGCACCATGTACGACCCGCGCAACACCCTGGCGCAGCAAGTATCCGAGCAGCTCCAGCGCCACTTCGGGGACAAGGTCTACCGCACCGTCATCCCGAGAAACGTGCGTCTGGCCGAGGCCCCAAGCTTCGGGACCCCGGTCATGTATCACGACAAGGCCTCCAAGGGCGCGCAGGCATACCTTGCGCTGGCCGGCGAGATGCTGCGCAGACAACCGGCCGTTGCCCCGTGATCCAACCTGAAAGGCGCCCCGACGCAGGCCGCCGGATGTTGTCAACCCCGACCGATGGAACAGACCGCTTCGAGGAAACCCAATGGCTAAAATGAAAGGGCTCGGGCGTGGACTGGATGCCCTGCTGGGCGCCGATACCGATGCCGAAACCCGCGAATCGTTGCAAAACCTCAACCTTGCCTTGCTGCGACCCGGCAAGTACCAGCCGCGCACGCGGATGGATCAGGATTCCCTGACCCAACTGGCCGACTCCATCAAGGCCCAGGGGATCATGCAGCCCATCCTGGCACGGCCCCAGGCGGAAGGGCGCTACGAGATCATCGCGGGAGAGCGGCGCTGGCGTGCCGCCAAGCTGGCCGGCCTACAGGAGGTCCCGGTCCTGATCCGCGAGGTGCCTGACGAGGCCGCGCTGGCGATGTCGCTCATCGAAAACATCCAGCGCGAGAACCTCAACCCTTTGGAAGAGGCGGCGGGTATTCAGCGCCTGATCGATGAGTTTCACATGACCCACCAGCAGGCCTCGGCCGCCGTAGGCCGCTCCCGCAGCGCGGTGACCAACCTGCTGCGCCTGCTCAACCTGACGCAGCCGGTGCAGGATCTGCTGATGGAAAACCGCATCGATATGGGCCATGCCCGCGCCTTGCTGTCCCTCGGCGGCGCCAGGCAAGTGGAGGCCGCGCAACAGGTCGCCCACGGGCGGCTATCGGTACGGGAAACCGAGCGCCTGGTGCAACGCCTGGAGCGACCCGCCCCGCCGCCCCCGTTCCCGGACCGCGATGTGCAGCGCCTCCAGGAGGCGTTGTCCGACAAGCTGGGAGCCCCCGTTACCCTAAAGACCGGCAAGCGAGGCCGCGGCAAGATCATTATCGAATACGCGAGCCTGGCGCAGCTGGACAGCATTATCGACCGGCTCTGAATCCGACCCCGCGGCTGAGCGCCGAGCCGACCGGCTTCTCCGAGAAACCAGACCTATCTATCGGAAATGTTGACTACAACACGCCGGTACATTAGAATTTCAGAATTTACGCTACCACTCGCGATGGAGTCAGTCGGTTACAGGGTGGTAAACCTGCAAGTGGGGATCGCCATCGCGGGTGCGGTATTGGCCTACTTTACCCTAGGCGCAGAGGCTGCCAAGGCGGCTTTCTACGGCGGGATGGTAGCCTTCGTGAACGGCTTTCTGTTCCTGCAGAAAGTCAGGCAGGCCGCAAACACTGTTTCGACCGCGCCTTCCCAAGCATTGGGGTTGATCTACCGCAGCGCGGCAACGCGCTTCGTGTTGATGCTGGCGCTGTTCGGGCTGGGATTCGGGTATTTGCGCCTGCAGGTACCCCCTGCCCTGGGGGTGTTTGCCGTGGCCCAGCTGGCCTACGGCTGGGGCTTAAGACAAAGCTATAAGGATTTGCTGTGACCGAACAACATGGACCGCTGACCGCTGCAGAGATAATAAAAGAGCACCTGGCGCACTGGCAGGTGGGCCATGGCTTCTGGACGGTATATCTGGACACCATTTTATTCGGGCTGATCGCGGCGCTGATCATCGCCTACATCGGCAGGCGGGTGGTCAAACACCTCAACCCCGACGCGCCCACCGGGCTCCAGAACTTTCTGGAAATGATCGTCGAGTTCGTGGATAACCAGGTCAAGGAAAGCTTCCACGGCGACAGCCGGCTGATCGCCCCCCTGGCGCTGACCATTTTCCTGTGGGTGTTCGTAATGAATGCCTTCGATCTGCTCCCGGTGGATATTTTCGATACCTTCGGTATCCACGTCAGAATGGTGCCTACCGACGATCTCAACACCAATTTCGCCATGGCGATCTCCGTATTCGTCCTGATCGTGTTCTATAGCATCAAGGTCAAGGGCCTGCTGGGGTTCGGCAAGGAGTTCCTCTATACGCCGTTTGGCAAGTACCTGATGCCCATCAACATTGTCATGAAGACGGTGGAGGAGTTGGCGAAGCCGCTTTCCCTGGCCATGAGGCTGTTCGGCAACATGTACGCCGGCGAACTGATCTTCATGCTGATCGCCCTGCTGCCTTTCTACTGGCAGCCGCTGCTGTCCACCCCCTGGGCCATCTTCCACATCCTGATTATTACTTTGCAAGCGTTTATCTTCATGATCCTGACCATCGTATATCTGTCTCTCGCCCATGAGGAGCATTAGATTTTCCCGTTGCCTTTGATCAATATCGTCACATAGGAGTCTTGTATGGAACACCTTAATTTGCTGGTCTCTCTGAATAGCTCAACCGTCATCGCCGTCGGAATCATCCTGGCGGCGGCAGGCCTGGGATCCGCTCTCGGGTGGGGCCTGATCTGTTCCAAGACCCTGGAAGGCATCGCCCGCCAACCTGAAATGAAGCCGGAGTTGATGAAAAACATGTTCTTCTTCGGCGGCTTGATGGAAGCCTTCCCGATGATCGTGCTGGGCCTTTCCATGTGGTTCGTCTTTGCCAGCCCGTTCGTACCCGCCGGGCTCGCAGGCTGATCCGGCGAAATCATCGACAAACTTAAGGTTAGATAACAGTGAATGTTAACGCAACCATATTTGGCCAACTGATCACCTTCGTGCTCTTGGTCTGGTTCGTCATGAAATACGTCTGGGCGCCGATCACTACCATGATGGACGCGCGCACCAAGCGGATGGCCGACGGACTGGCGGCGGGGGAGCGTGGCAAGCATGAGCTGGACCTTGCCGCAAAACGCTCCAGCGAGGTGTTGCACGAGACCAAGCAAAAGGCGGCGGAAATTATCGCCCAAGCGGAAAAACGGGCCAGCCAGATCATCGAGGAAGCCAAGTCCAGCGCCAAGGAAGAGGGCGCCCGGCTGGTGGTCGCCGCCAAGGCGGATATCGACCAGGAGGTCTACCGCGCCCGGGAGGCGCTGCGCCAACAGGTGGCAGCCCTTGCCGTCGCCGGAGCGGAACAAATCCTGCGCAGGGAGGTCGATGCCAAGGCGCATGCCGACCTGCTGGCCGCGATCAAAACCCAATTATAGGCGCGCCATGGCAGAACTCATTACCGTAGCCAGGCCCTACGCCGAGGCGGTTTACCGCTTGGCCAAGCAGCAGAACACCTTCGACGGCTGGTCGAAAATGCTGGAGCTTGCGGTGTCCGTAGAGTCCGATGCCCGATTACAGCCCCTGATCGGCAACCCGCTGTTGCCGCGCGCGCAAATGGAACATCTGTTTCTTTCCGTTTGCGGAACGCGGCTCTCGGCGGAGGGCAAAAACCTCATCAGCCTGCTGGTTGAAAACGGGCGCCTGGCGCTGCTGTCACACATTGCCGCCGCCTACGAAGACTTGCGGGCGGCCGAGCAAGGGGTGACAGAGGCGCGCATCGCGACCGCCTTTCCGTTCACCGACGGCCAACTCAAGGACTTGCTTGAAACGCTGCAGGCGCGTTTCAAGCGCAAGATCGAGCCGAGTGTGGTGGTTGACCCAGACCTGATCGGCGGGGTCAAGGTGGAGGTCGGGGACGAAGTCTTCGACGCCTCGGTCCGCGGCAGACTGGAAACAATGGCGTCCTCGCTCAAACGTTAGGAGAGATCATGCAGCTAAACCCCTCAGAAATAAGCGAACTGATTAAGAATAAAATAGAGAACCTTGGCATGGTGGCCGAAGTTCGCACCCAGGGTACGATCGTTTCCGTGACCGACGGTATCGTGCGCATCCATGGCCTCGGTGACGCGATGCAGGGGGAGATGCTGTCTTTCCCGGGCGATACCTTCGGTATGGCGCTGAACCTCGAGCGGGACTCCGTCGGTGCCGTTGTGCTGGGCGCCTACGAACACATTACGGAAGGGGACACGGTCACCTGTACCGGCAAGATCCTGGAAGTACCGGTGGGCGAGGCGTTGATCGGCCGGGTGGTGAATTCCCTGGGTCACCCGATCGACGGCAAGGGCCCGGTCGCCGCCACCCAATTCTCCCCCATCGAAAAAATCGCCCCCGGCGTAATCGAGCGCCAGTCGGTGTCGGTACCGCTGCAGACCGGCCTTAAGTCCGTGGACTCCATGGTGCCTATCGGCCGCGGCCAACGGGAACTGATCATCGGCGACCGGCAGACGGGGAAGACCGCCGTAGCCGTGGATACCATTATCAACCAGCGGGGCAAAGGGGTGACCTGCATCTACGTTGCCATCGGCCAGAAGGCATCGTCCATCGCCAACGTGGTGCGCAAGCTGGAAGAACACGGGGCGATGGAGCACACCATCGTGGTGGCGGCCCCCGCTTCGGACTCCGCCGCGATGCAGTATATCGCCCCGTATTCCGGCTGCGCCATGGGCGAATACTTCCGCGACCGCGGCCAGGATGCCTTGATTATCTATGACGACTTGACCAAGCAGGCCTGGGCCTACCGCCAGGTATCCCTCCTGTTGCGCCGGCCGCCCGGCCGCGAGGCGTATCCGGGCGATGTGTTTTATCTGCACTCCCGGCTGCTGGAGCGTGCCGCCCGCGTCAACGTCGCCTACGTGGAGAAGGCCACCAAAGGCGCGGTAACCGGCAAGACCGGCTCCCTTACCGCCCTGCCGATCATTGAAACCCAGGCCGGCGACGTGTCCGCGTTCGTTCCGACCAACGTCATTTCGATTACCGATGGCCAAATCTTTCTGGAAAGCGATTTGTTCAACGCAGGCATTCGTCCAGCCATTAACGCCGGTCTGTCGGTGTCGAGGGTAGGCGGGGCTGCGCAGACCAAGGTGATCAAGAAGCTGGGTGGCGGCATTCGTCTGGCGCTGGCGCAGTACCGGGAACTCGCCGCGTTCGCCCAGTTCGCCTCGGATCTCGACGAGACCACGCGCACGCAGCTGGATCGCGGCAAGCTGGTGACCGAACTGATGAAGCAATTACAGTACTCGCCCATGAGCGTCGCGGAAATGGCGGTGACCCTGTTCGCCGTGAACAAGGGCTACATGGACGGGGTGGAAGTGAATAAGGCACTGGCCTTCGAATCGGCCCTGCAGGCCTTCGTCAAGGACAAGTGCGGTGCGGTGTTGGAAAAGATCGACGCCACCGGCGAACTGGATGCGGAGGGCGAGAAGGCCCTCGCCGCTGCTGCCGAGGAATTCAAGGCGAGCGCGGTTTATTGATCGCGCCCAGAGCGTGGCGCGGTTTCGCGCCAACCCAGTGGAGTAACGTGCATGGCCAGCGGCAAAGAAATTAGGACGAAGATCAGGACCGTCCAAAACACCCAGAAGATCACCCGGGCAATGGAGATGGTTGCTGCCTCAAAGATGCGCAAGGCACAGGATCGCATGCGAGCAGCACGGCCCTATGCGGAAAAGATCCGTGCCGTGGCGGCCCACATGAGTCACGCGCACCCCGAGTACAAGCATCCGTTCCTGGTGTCCCGCGCCGCGGTGAAGCGCGTCGGGCTTATCGTGGTCACCTCGGACAAGGGCCTGTGCGGCGGTCTCAACACCAACATTTTGCGCCGGGTGCTTCCCCAGATGAAGGAGTGGGAGAGCCAGAACGCCGGCGTGGACGTCTGTGCGCTGGGCGGCAAGGGATTTGGTTTCCTGCAGCGGATGGGAGGCAACGTGCTTTCTCACGCCACGGGTCTTGGGGATACCCCTCACCTGGAAAGGTTGATCGGCCCGGTGCAGGTAATGCTGAATGCCTACACTGAAGGGACCCTGGACGCCCTCTACGTTGCCTATAACCGGTTTGTCAATACCATGAAGCAGGAGCCGGTGGTGGAGCAGTTGCTGCCGCTGAGCGGAGGGCAGCTCGGCGAGGCGCCGGGCTACTGGGATTATCTCTACGAGCCGGACGCCAAGTCGGTGGTGGACGCGCTTCTGGTGCGCTACGTGGAGGCCCTTATCTATCAGGCGGTGGCCGAGAACATGGCTTCCGAGCAAAGCTCCCGCATGGTGGCGATGAAGGCCGCCTCGGACAACGCGGGTAATCTGATCGAAGAACTTCAGCTCATGTACAACAAGACGCGGCAGGCGGCGATCACCAAGGAGCTGTCGGAAATCGTGGCGGGCGCCGCGGCGGTGTAAGCGGCGCGTTCGAGACGCGGCGGGCGCATGGGGCGCCGCGCGGGACACCAGGCTAAATTGCGTAAGGACGGATGATGAACCAGGGAAAAATTGTACAGATCATTGGGGCGGTAGTGGACGTGGAGTTCCCCCGCGAGTCGCTGCCAAAGGTATATGACGCGTTGAAAATGACCGATCCCAATCTCACGCTGGAAGTTCAGCAGCAGATCGGGGACGGGGTGGTCCGCACCATCGCCATGGGCGGAACGGACGGGCTGCGCCGCGGCATGGCGGTGGCCGGCACCGGGGCCCCGATCTCGGTTCCCGTGGGGATCAAGACCCTGGGCCGCATCATGGACGTGCTGGGCGACCCGGTGGACGAACTGGGTCCGGTCGGCAACGAGACCGTCTGGCCGATCCACCGCGCCGCACCGGCGTTCGACGAATTGGCGGCGAGCACGGAAATCCTGGAAACCGGCATCAAGGTTATCGACCTGATCTGCCCCTTCGCCAAAGGCGGCAAGGTGGGCTTGTTCGGCGGCGCCGGGGTGGGCAAGACGGTGAACATGATGGAACTGATCCGTAACATCGCTATCGAGCACTCGGGCTACTCGGTATTCGCTGGGGTGGGGGAGCGTACCCGGGAGGGCAACGACTTCTACCATGAAATGAAGGAATCCAACGTGCTGGACAAGGTGGCGCTGGTGTACGGGCAGATGAACGAGCCCCCCGGCAACCGCTTGCGCGTGGCGCTGACCGGGCTGACCATGGCGGAGTACTTCCGCGAGGAGGCGCGCGACGTGCTGCTGTTCATCGACAATATCTACCGCTACACCCTGGCGGGCACCGAGGTCTCGGCCTTGCTGGGACGCATGCCTTCCGCGGTGGGCTATCAGCCCACCCTGGCCGAAGAGATGGGCCGCCTGCAAGAGCGCATCACTTCCACCAAGAAGGGTTCCATCACCTCCATTCAGGCGGTATACGTACCTGCGGACGACCTGACGGACCCGTCTCCGGCCACCACTTTTGCCCACCTGGACGCCACCGTCGTGCTGTCGCGGCAAATCGCCGAGCTTGGCATCTATCCGGCCGTGGATCCCCTGGATTCCTCTTCGCGTCAACTGGATCCGCTGGTGGTGGGGGAAGAGCACTACACCGTGGCCCGCGCCGTGCAGAGCACGCTGCAGCGCTACAAGGAACTGCGCGACATTATCGCCATTCTCGGCATGGACGAACTGGCGCCGGAGGACAAGCTGGCCGTGTCCCGCGCCCGGAAAATTCAGCGCTTCCTGTCGCAGCCGTTCTTCGTGGCGGAGGTGTTCACCGGCAGCGCGGGCAAATTCGTGCCCCTGAAGGAGACCATCAGCGGCTTCAAGGCGATTGTCAACGGCGAGTACGACCATCTTCCGGAACAGGCGTTCTATATGGTCGGATCCATCGAAGAAGCGGTGGAAAAGGCGAAAACCCTCCAGTAACCCGGTATAGGAAGCCCCGATTATGGTAATGACCATCCACGTCGACATCGTGAGCGCCGAAGAGGCCGTTTTCTCCGGTGTCGCCGAGTTCGTGGTAGTCCCCGCGGAAATGGGGGAACTGGGCATTTATCCGCGCCACACGCCCCTGCTCACCCACATCAAGCCGGGATCGGTGCGCCTGAAGCTCCCGGACCGCGCGGACGAAGAGGTGATCTACGTCTCCGGCGGCCTGCTGGAGGTGCAGCCGAGCGTGATAACCGTGCTGTCCGATACCGCCATCCGCGGTAGGGACCTGGACGAGGCCAAGGCGCAGGAGGCCAAGAAAAAGGCGGAAGAGGCGATGAAAGACCGATCGTCTGCGATGGATTACGCCAAGGCGGAATCCCAATTGGCGCAGGCGATGGCGCAACTCCACGCGATCGACAACTTGCGCAAGAGGGGGCATTGAGGGGGACGCAGGCCTTTTCTCTCTTATTGCCGCTCATCTGCGGGATGAAGACAGCCATCGGCTGTCTTTTTTTATTCGGTGCTCTCCGTTATCATGTCGTAATGAGCATTCCGGCTGCCTGCCCGCGCGGCACGCAGACCGGCGTCCCCGCCCCATCGCCCACGCAGAGAACAACGCCATGACCGCACCGATCACCGTCGTCATCCTGGCGGCCGGTAAGGGAACGCGCATGTATTCCGACCGCCCCAAGGTGCTGCACGACCTGGCCGGCAAGCCGCTGCTGCGGCATGTCCTGCACAGCGTCGCGGCCCTGGGCCCGGCCCGGACCATTGTGGTGTACGGACACGGTGGCGCCGCCGTGCCGGACGCCTTTCGGGACGCGCCGGTGGCCTGGGTCGCCCAGGAGCGGCAATTGGGTACCGGCCACGCCCTGATGCAGGCCATGCCCCAAATCGATCCAGAGGGAACGACGCTGGTGCTGTACGGCGACGTGCCGCTGATCGCGGTGCGGACCCTGCAGGCCCTGCTGGACCGGGCGCGGGGCGACAATGTGGTGCTGCTCACGGTGGAGTTGGCCGAACCAGCGGGCTACGGACGGATCGTGCGGACGGCGGGCGGCGCCGTGTCGCGCATCGTGGAGCACAAGGATGCGAGTGAGGCCGAGCGGGCCATCCGCGAGGTCAACACGGGCATCATGGCGCTGCCCAGCCGCCACCTGGGCCGCTGGCTCGGCGCGCTGGGAAACGAAAACGTGCAGGGGGAATATTACCTTACCGACCTGATCGGCATGGCGGTGGAAGAGGGCGTCGAGGTCGTCGCCTGTCATCCCGCCCATCCGCGGGAAGTCCTCGGGGTCAACAACAAGGTCCAACTGGCGGAACTGGAGCGCCAATACCAGCAGCAGTATGCGCACAGGCTGATGGAGCGGGGCGTCACCCTGATGGACCCGGCGCGCATCGACGTGCGCGGCGAATTGATCTGCGGCAAGGACGTGGTGATCGACGTCAACTGCGTGTTCGAGGGGGCGGTCCACCTGGGGGACCATGTCAGCGTAGGCGCCCACTGCGTGCTGCGCAACA
Source organism: Pseudomonadota bacterium (assembly GCA_021848325.1). Lineage (GTDB taxonomy): Bacteria > Pseudomonadota > Gammaproteobacteria > Burkholderiales > JAJZUU01 > JAJZUU01. The sequence goes on from JAJZUU010000028.1 coordinate 25,462, forward strand.
GCGCCGTGGCCGAGGGCACGCGGATCGAGCCCTTCAGCGTGCTGGACCAGGCCCAGGCGGGGCCCCGCGGGCGCATCGGCCCGTTCTCCAGAATTCGCCCGGGGACGGTGCTGGAGGCGGAGGTGCACGTGGGCAACTTCGTGGAACTCAAGAACAGCCGCGTCGATCGCGGGTCCAAGATCAACCATCTGAGCTATGTCGGCGATGCCACGGTGGGTAAGCATGTCAACATCGGGGCGGGCACCATTACCTGCAATTACGATGGGGCCAACAAGCACCGCACGGTGATCGGGGACGACGCCTTCATCGGTTCCGACACCCAACTGGTGGCCCCGGTGGCGGTGGGCGAGGGGGCCACCATCGGCGCCGGCTCGACCATCACGCAGGACGCCCCGCCCGGGCGTCTGACCTTGTCCCGCAGCAAACAAGTGACGGTGGAAGGCTGGAAACGGCCGTCGAAGAAGGCGAAGTAGCAGGGCGCACCGAACAACCAACCAGGGAGCTTCGAGTATGTGTGGAATCATGGGCGCGGTCGCCCAGCGCAACGTCGTCCCGATCTTGCTCGAGGGGCTGCGCCGGCTGGAATACAGGGGCTATGACTCCGCCGGCTTGGCGGTGATCAACCACGGTCTGCACCGGATGCGGGCCGCCGGCAGGGTATCCCAACTGGAGGAGGAGGTCAGGCGGCAGGGCGGCCACGGCCACCTGGGGATCGCCCACACCCGTTGGGCGACCCACGGTGCTCCCACGGTGGATAACGCCCATCCGCACGTGAGCGGCGACGCGCTGGCGGTGGTGCACAACGGTATCATTGAAAACCACGAGGCCCTGCGCACCCGCCTGCAATCCCTCGGCTATACCTTTGTCTCGGCCACCGATACCGAGGTCATCGTCCACCTGATCCATTACTATTACCAGCACGGCGACAAGGACCTGTTGCAGGCCAGCCGAAAGGCGGCCGCGGACCTGGAGGGCGCCTATGCCATCGCGGTGGTGAGCGCCGATGCGCCGAACCGCATGATCTGCGCGCGCAAGGGCAGCCCGCTGCTGATCGGGCTGGGCATCGAGGAGAACTTCGTCGCTTCCGACGCGGCGGCGTTGCTGCCGGTCACCCAAAAGATGGTGTATCTGGAAGAGGGCGATATCGCCGATATCGGCCTCCTGGACGTGCGCATCTACGATCGCGAGGGCAGCGCCGTGTCGCGCCCGGTGCACGTGAGCGAACTCAGCGCGGACATGGCGGAACTGGGCGCTTACCGCCACTTCATGCAGAAGGAGATCCACGAGCAGCCGCGGGCGCTGGCGGACACCCTGCAGGCGGTGCTGGCGACGGACGGCTTGAGCCCGGCGGTCTTCGGCGCCTCGGCTGCGGAGGTGTTCGCCCGCATCGACAGCGTGTACATCATCGCCTGCGGCACCAGCTATCACGCGGCCATGGTGGCGCGCTACTGGATCGAGGGCATCGCCGGCATCCCCTGCAGCGCCGAGGTGGCCAGCGAGTATCGCTACCGCGACAGCGTGCCCAACCCCAACGCCCTGATCGTCACCATTTCCCAATCCGGGGAGACCGCCGACACCCTAGCGGCCCTGGGGCACGCGAAGGAACTGGGCCACCGCCACAGCCTGGCCATCTGCAACGTCCCGGAAAGCGCCCTGACCCGCCAATCTGAACTCAGGTTTCTGACCCGCGCCGGCCCGGAGATCGGGGTCGCCTCCACCAAGGCCTTCACCACCCAGTTGGCGGCCCTTTTCGTGCTCGCCGTGGTGCTGGCCACGCAGCGCGGGCGGATCACCCCGGAGCGGCTGGCGGCCTACACGGATACCCTGCGTCACCTCCCGGCCAAGGTCCAGCAGGTGCTGGCGCTGGAGCCGCTGGTGGTCAAGTGGGCCGAGCGTTTCGCCAATCGCCAGCATGCCCTGTTCCTGGGGCGCGGACCGCACTATCCGATCGCCATGGAAGGGGCGCTCAAGCTGAAGGAGATCTCCTATATTCACGCCGAGGCCTACCCGGCGGGCGAGCTGAAGCACGGCCCCCTGGCCCTGGTGGACCAAGAGATGCCGGTCATCGCCATCGCGCCCAACGACCTGCTGCTGGAAAAGCTCAAGTCCAACCTGCAGGAGGTGCGCGCGCGGGGCGGCGAGCTCTATGTATTCGCCGACCAGGATACCCACATCGCGGACGATGCCGGGATTCAGGTGATCCTGCTTCCCGGGCATGCGGGGCCGCTGAGCCCGGTGCTGCATACCGTGCCCCTGCAACTTCTCGCCTATCATGCGGCCCTGCAAAAAGGGACCGACGTGGACAAGCCGCGCAACCTGGCCAAGTCGGTCACGGTGGAGTAGGGCATGGCCGTCATCGCCGTATTCAACCAAAAGGGCGGCGTGGGCAAGACCACCACTACCCTCAATCTGCTGGCCGCGCTGAACCGCGCGGGGCAACGCCCCATCGCCGTGGACCTGGACCCTCAGTCCCACCTTACCCTTTCCCTGGGTGCCCCGCCGCCGATAGCCGAGGACAGCGTTTCCGCCTTTTTCCGCGGAAATCGGGCACTGGCCGACCTGGTGCGCGAGCTCCCCGGCGGCGTGCGACTGATTCCCTCTCATATGGAACTGTCCAAGGTGGACGCCTTGTTCGGCAAGAGCATCAGCATCGCCCGGCGGTTGCGGGAGGGGATGCAGGAAAGCTTTCCCCGGGAGCCGGCGCCCAAGCTGATCGACTGCTGTCCCATGCTGGGCGTGCTCTCCCTGAATGCGGTATTTGCCGCGGACCGGGTCCTGATCCCGGTCTCCGCCGACTTCCTCTCCATGCAGGGGGTGCACCGGCTGGACGCGGCGCTGCGCGTGCTGGAGGGCCCCCTCAAGCGCAGGATCGCGCGCAAGGTGGTGGTCACCCGGTTCGATTCGCGCAGGAAGCTGTCCTACGACATCTTCGACAAGCTGAAGGAGGTTTTTGGGGACGACCTGTGCCACACCCGCATCGCCGAGAACGTGAGCCTGGCGGAGAGCCCGGCCCAAGGCAAGGATGTGTTCGCTCACGCGCCTCACAGTCAGGGGGCCAAGGACTACCAGGCACTGGCGGAAGAGTTGCTGGCCGCCGGGTTTTTCGGACCGGCGCCGGGCGGCTGATCCTTTCTCTGCCTGCCGGATTCAGATCGGGCAGACCATCTCCCCCAGCCGTGCGGTCAGTTTCATGTTCTCGCCGTAGTCCACCGGGCAGTCGATGATGGCCACCGTATCCTGCTGCAGCGCCTGCTGCAGGGTGGGCAGCAGTTCTTCCGCGGACCCGACGCGGTAGCCCTTGGCGCCAAAGGCTTCGGCGTAGGTGACGAAGTCCGGATTGTTGAACTTGACGTGGGAGGCGCGTCCGAAATGGATGTGCTGTTTCCATTCGATCAGGCCGTAGCTGGCATCGTTCCAGATCAGGATCACGAACGGGGCGTTGACCCGCAGTGCGGTTTCGATCTCCTGGGAATTCATTAGAAAGCCCGCGTCCCCGGTCACGGCTACCACCTTGCGCTGCGGGAAGGAGAGTTTGGCCGCCACCGCGCCGGGCACGGCGATGCCCATGCTGGCGAAACCGTTGGAAATGATGCAGGTGTTGGGCTTCTCGCACGGGAACATGCGGGCCATCCACAGCTTGTGGGCCCCCACGTCGCAGATCACGATGTCGTCGGGCCCCAATGCCCGCCGCAAATCGGCGACGATGCGCTGCGGCTTGAGGGGGAAGCCGCCGTCGTCGGTGGCGCGCTGCAATTCGCGCAGGATGGCGGAGCGCAGCTTGACGTGCTGATCGCCGCGCTGCGGCCTGGACAGCCCTGCCAGTTCCTGGAGGGTCACCCCGAAGTCGCCGAGCACCCCGCTCGCTACGATGTAGTGGGAGTCCACTTCGGCCGGGCGGCTGTCGACATGGATGATTTTGCGGTCACGGGTCTTGTGCCATTGGTTGGGGGGGTACTCCACCAGGTCGTACCCCACGCAAATGATGACGTCGGCGCGGTCGAAGCCGCAGGAAACATAGTCGTGGGCCTGCAGTCCCACCGTGCCGAGGCTTAGGGGGTGCGAACTGGGGATCGCCCCTTTGGCCATGAAGGTGGTCACCACCGGGATGTTCAGTTTTTCGGCGCATTCCACCAGGGCGTCGCAGTGGCCCGAGCGCACCAGGCCGTTTCCCGCCAGGATGAGCGGGAACTCCGCTTCGCTGATGATTTGCGCCGCCTGCAGCAGCTTGTGCCGCGCCGGGTAGGGCGTGGTGGGGGACTGCGCCAGCAGGGGTGCCCCTTCGATATCGATCGGCGCCAGGTTTTCCGGAAATTCGATGAAGGCCGCCCCCGGCTTTTCGCTTTGCGCCACCTTGAAGGCCTTGCGCACCACCTCGGGGATGATTTCCGGATTCAGTATCTGGGTCGCGTATTTGGTGATGGGCAGGAACAGATTGACCAGATCCAGCACCTGGTGCGACTCCTTGTGCAGGCGGTTGGTGGCCGCCTGACCGGCGATGGCCACCACCGGGGCATGATCCATGTTGGCATCGGCCACCCCGGTAACCAGGTTGGTGGCCCCCGGCCCGAGGGTGGACAGGCACACCCCGGCCCGCCCGGTGAGACGTCCCTCCACGTCGGCCATGAAGGCGGCGCCCTGTTCGTGACGGGTGGTAATGAAGCGGATCGAAGAGCCGAGGAGGGCATCCATGATGTCCAGGTTCTCCTCCCCGGGGATGCCGTAGATAAACCGGACCCCTTCGTTTTCAAGACACCTGACCAACAAATGGGCTGCTTTCACCAGTCTCTCCGTCTCGCTAGGGATCCGCCACTTCTGCGGCGGGATGCGGTTTTCGGATGATAGTCTCTTTGGCGGGGGATGGGAATGCCGAGGCGGGGCGAAAAAACGGCCCCGCGAACGGGGCCCAATACAAACAGAAACAAGCATCACACTTGCACGGCGATTCTAGCACAGCAGTCCGCCAGACGGTATATATTTACCGCCCCTCATGGGCCGAATGAACTACTGAGAAGGCGTCTTGCGTCCGACCACCCCGTATTTCAGTGCCAGGGTGGCCACCTGGACCCGGTTTTCCAGCCCCAGCTTGTCCAGGATGCTGCGCAAATGATTGCGTACGGTATTTTCGGACAGCCCCAGGGCGTCACCGATGGCACGATTGCTCAGCCCCCGGGCCACGTATGAGACGATCTCCAGCTCTCGCTGGGAAAGCTTGTCGAAGGCCCCTTGCAGCGATTTGCCCTGAGCGATCTTCTGCATCACATGGCTGGGGTACAGGCTGGCGCCCTGGGATACGGCGTGGATGGCCTGAAGGATCTGCTCCGGCTCGCTGGTCTTGAGCACATAGCCGTCCACCCCCTTTTCGATGGCGTCCCGGATCTCGTGGTCCTCATCGGCCATGGTGAGCATGATGGTCTTGATCTGGTGCCGTTTCAGGTCCGGCACCAGATCAAGACCATCCTCGCCGCCCAGGGTGCGGTCAAGCAGGGCCACATCCGCCCTGCCTCCCTGGGCCAGCCAGTCCTTGACGCTCAACACGTCGGCGAATTCCGCAGCCACGGTGACCCCCCGGTTGTCGGCCAGCAGGTGAACAAGGCCCTTGCGAAACAAGGGGTGGTCGTCGATCAGGATGATGGAGATATTCATGGGCCTGTCAATCCCCGTCAAACGGGCAGGTTGCGTGGCTTGTGCGGCGCCCGGCTGAAGATGAGGTCGTAGGCCCAGCGCGGCAGGTGCCGCAATAAAAAGGAGATGATCCCCATCTGCCAGGGGATCACGGCGAACGGGCGGCGCGCGGCGATGACGCGCCGCACCTTCGCGGCGGCCCGCTCCGCGCTCAGCAGAAACGGCATGGAATAGGGGTTCGCCGCGGTCATCGGGGTGTCGATGTAGCCGGGGCAAATGGCTGTGACCTGGAGCCCGCTGCCGCGCAACTCGACCCGCAGGCTCTCCAGGTAGGATATCACCGCAGCCTTGGAGGCGGAGTAGGCGCCAGACCCGGGCAGGCCGCGCAGCCCGGCCACGCTGGCGATTCCCACCAGCGCACCGCGGCCCGCCCGGCGCATCGGGTCCACGAACGGCTGAAACGTCTTGACCATCCCGGTCACATTGATGTCCAGTACCCCCTGAAACACCTCCAGGTCTTCCTCGCGCTCGGTCAAATTACCGCAACTGACCCCTGCGCAGGCGATCACGATATCCGGCACGCCGAAGCGCCGGATGAAGTCCTGTGCCGCCCACCGCATGGCGGGCGCGTCCCGCACATCCAGGGGGTAGCCGGCGCAGGGGCGGTTCAGCGACTCGGCAAGCGCCTGCAGCTTGCCCGGCTGGCGCGCCGCCAGACCGATAATTGCGCCCTCGGCCGCATACTGCAACGCCAGCGCCTTGCCCAGCCCGCTCGATGCACCCGTTATGAAAACCCGCAGTTCTTTTCGTGGCGCCATTACGGTTTGCCGGCGCGTTCCTTGCGGGCGAGGTCGATGAGGTAGTCGAGCACCGGCGGCAGGCCCCGATGCCCTCCGGTCATGGAACTGGAAGTCAGGTAGCGGCCGTCGACGATCACCGACGGCACACCGGAAATGCCGTATTCCCGGGTCATTTGCCTGGCGTGCATCACCTTGCTTTGTACCCCGAAGGAGTTATAGATGGCGGCGAACTTATTGCGGTCGATACCCTGCTTGGCGATCCAGTCCAGCAGGGCGCCCTCGTCCGCGATATCGAGCCCCCGAAGGTGGATGGCATCGAACAGCTTATCGTTGAGCCGGTCCAGCACCCCCAGTGTCTCCATGGCGTAAAAGGCCTTGGCCCCGGGTACCCAGCTGTCGCGGAAGATCGCGGGCATGCGGCGGAAGACCACATCCTTGGGCAGCTTTTTCGCCCACGGGACGATGATCGGCTCCAGTTCGAAGCAATGGGGGCAACCGTACCAGAACAGCTCCAGCACCTCGATCTTCTTGCCGGTTTCCGTCGGCTGAGGAGGAGACACCAGGGTGTATTCCTTCCCGAGTTGCGGCTGCGCGGAGGCGAACAGAGGCGAGAAGGCGAGTCCGAGGAAGAGTGCGGCGACAGCAAACAGCTTGGAGGTCTTCATCCCGTGATCCTTTCTTGCGGTTGGTTTGGAAGCGCTACAGGCGACGGCCGCCCGGCCTCTAACGAGGGTTTGCCTGACCGGTATCGATCAGCTTGACCATGCTGGTCTTTATGCCGTTTTGTCCCAGCAGGCTGCGTACCCGGTTCAATTCGTCGATTTGGGAATAGGGCCCCACCCGTACCCGGTGCCAGATGCCCTTGTCCGGCAGGGTGGCGGTCTGGATCGAGGCTTCAACCCCGAGCAGGGCCAGCTTTGCCTTCAGGTTGTCCGCCTCCGCCTCGGTTTGAAAGGCGCCGGCCTGCAGAAAATAGGCACCCTTGGCCGCTTTAGCGGCGGGTTGCTGGGCGGCCCGGCGGAGGTCCTGCTCGGTCACCGGTTCCTCGTTGCCCGGCAGGATGGTGTAAAAGTCGAATCTGGGCTTTTCCTGGGGGGTTGCCGCGGAGCCGCCCGCATTGCCGGGCGCAACGGCGGCGGCCGGCGCCTGGCCGGCGGGCGATTCGGCGCTCGCGGCCGGCTTGCTGCGCGCCAGGAAGGGGCTGGGTGCGTGATTGATGAACAGCGCGACGCCCAGGGCGATGGCAAGGCCGAGAAACATGCCGATCATAACGCCCGTGAGCATCGGCCGGCCGCCCTTGCCGGCGGGGGCCCTGGCGGGCTTCTTGTAGTCTCTGCTCATTCCCATCCCCTACATCTTCTCCGGACAACTCACCCCGAGCAGGCTGAGTCCGTTGCGCAGCACCTGCTGGGTGGCGCGGATCAACGCCAGCCGGGCAAGCCTCAAGCGTTCCTCGGGGACCAGGAAGTGCTCCGCGTTGTAATAGCTGTGGAGGTCCCCCGCCAGGTCTTTGAGATAGTAGGCAACCAGGTGGGGAGAGAGTTCGCGGGCCGCGTTTTCCGTTACCTCCGGGTATTCCTGCAGGCGCTCCAGCAGGGCGGTCTCGTGCGCCCCGGTGAGGGCGCCGATGTCCGCCTCCGGCAGCCTGGCCGGATCGCCGCCCCACTGTTCCAGCACGCTGCAGATGCGGGCATGGGCGTACTGGATGTAGTACACCGGGTTGTCTGTGCTCTGGGACTTGGCCAGGTCCAGGTCGAAGTCCAGGTGCTGGTCGCTCTTGCGCAGCACGTAGAAGAACCGGGCGGCATCGTTGCCCACCTCCCGGCGCAGTTCGCGCAGGGTCACGAACTCGCCGCTGCGGGTGGACATGGACAGCTTTTTCCCGCCGCGGTACAGCACCGCGAACTGCACCAGGGACACGGTCAATCTGTCGGGGTCCAGCCCCAGGGCATCCAGGGCGCCCTTGACCCGGGCGACGTAGCCGTGATGGTCCGCGCCCCAGACGTTGATGATCCGGTCGAAGCCGCGCTCATACTTGTTGAGATGGTAGGCGATGTCCGCCGCGAAATAGGTGTATGCCCCGTTTTCCCGGCGCACCACCCGGTCCTTCTCGTCGCCGAACCGGGTGGAGCGAAACCACAGGGCGCCGTTCTGCTGATACAGGTGGCCCCGTTGTTCCAGCAGCCCCAGGGCGCGCTCGATGAGGCCGTTGTCCGCGAGGGATTTCTCGGAGAACCAGGCGTCGAAGGTCACGCCGAATTCCAGCAGGTCGTGGCGGCAGTCCCCCAACTGCTCGGTGAGCACCAGGTCGTGGAGGTACCAGTAATCCTGTGCCAGCAGCCGCTTCGCGTTGGCGATCAGGGCGTCGAGATGGGCCTCCGGCTCGGCCTCCGCCGACGGCATCTGGTGCAGCACGGCGAGGGCTGGGTGCACGTAGCGGTCGCCGTGGGCCTCATGGATTTCCCGCGCCATGGCGCGGACATAGGCGCCTTGGTAGGCGTTGGGCGGAAACGGGAGGTCGATACCGTTGAGCTCCAGATAGCGCAGCCAGGTGGACAGGGCCAGGATATCCATCTGGCGGCCGGCATCGTTGACGTAGTATTCTCGGGCTACGGCGTAGCCGGCGGCCTCCAGGACATTTGCCAGGCTGGCGCCGAAGGCGGCCCCGCGGCCGTGCCCCACGTGCAGGGGGCCGGTGGGGTTGGCGGATACGAACTCCACCTGGACCTTCCTCCCCTGTCCCAGGGTGCTGCGGCCGTGATCGTCCCCCTCCCGGAGAATGCGCTTCACGGTCTGCCGCTTCACCGATGGATCGAGAAAAAAATTGATGAAGCCGGCCCCGGCGATCTGCGTCCTTGCCACATAGCGGGAGGCGGGGAGCGATTCGAGCAGGGCCTGGGCGATCTCGCGCGGGCTGCGGCGCAGCGGCTTGGCCAACTGCATCGCCAGATTGCAGGCATAATCGCCGTGCTGCGCCTGCTTGGGTCGTTCCAGCTCGATGGTTGCCGCGGCCATTTCCGGGGCGACGACGCCCAGCGCCTCTGCGAGCAGTTGGGCCAGGTGTTTTTTCAGGTCGGGGGTTTCAGTTGAACTCATGCTTTAAGGCGTCGAGAAACAATAATTTGGACATTTGCCGTGACTGCTTTGCGCACAGACCACGAAGCAAGTCGCGCCGTTGTGTCATTCACAACAAGCGGCTTGCGACACCGGCATGTGCGCAAAGCAGCCGCGGCCCGGAGGGTTGCGGCGAATCCGCGCGTCTGCGGCGTTGCGAGCCTTGCC
>JAJZUU010000102.1 GCA_021848325.1 Pseudomonadota bacterium
CCCGCCATGTGTTGATTTAGCCCATCAACACTACGCGTCAGAAAAAAGCTTGGAGAAATTTAGAACATAACTGATTGATTTGGCGGAGAGGGGGGGATTCAGTGATTTTTCCAGAATCCCTCTATCCGATCAATGACTTGCCGGATTGCGGCGAAATTGCTTAGCTACAATTTTTAACCACGATTGCAGCCGATGAGGTGGCCACATCTGGTTGCAAGGGGTAATGCTACCCGTTTTTTCGGCCACCATGCAAATTTCGCCCCGTCTTGTAAGGCCCGGCTTTCGGCGCGGCTTTCGGCGCGGCACTGATCTTGCGCTTATCAGCAACGAACTATGAGTGCCTTCAATCTTGCATGGGGGCCACCATGCTTTTTAAATGTCTAGCCCTGCCTTTTTGGCTCTCTCCCGATAACGCATATCGAAGGCACGAAGCCCATCGGAGAATGAAAGATCGGGAAATTCTCGCTTTACTGTCCTGTATAGACTCAGCCACCTAAAACCCCAGCGAAGCGCGGAAATCAGCACCACAGCAAGAACAACCTCAACAAGAAGACTAATCGCATTCATAGGATTTGTCCTTAGGCTTATAAAATTCGCCGCAAATTAGCGCGGCACAAAGGGCTGAGCTGGCCCGGAAGATTGCATGAGCATTCAAGTCCCCTCTTAAGCGGCGGCTTCGTCCAAGCCGGTAAAGTTGGAAACTTTCACGACGCCATCGGAGAAGCGCGCGACAATCTCCAGCTCTCTACCCATGGCCTCAATATGGCTGCGCAGCGTGGAAAGATACAGTCTGTACGCTTCAACTCAGCCCCCGGCGTATGGATTTCGGCGATGCGTACGCATCCCAATCTCGACGCTCTCAAGCATCCGCCACGTGAGAATCCCATCCGGCCTGCCCGACACATCCGCCAGGAGCATCGTGACAGGGGACGCCTCCGGGAAAAGCCTCGCTAGCTGTGGAGCCCAGCTTTGCGTGATGAGGCGGCCCCGCCTTTCGGCATCCTCGGAATAATGCAGCGCAAGGCCGAGGTATCCAAGCCAGTCGGGAAACGTGCAGGCGGAGCGGACGCTTGCCAAGCTTGCCTTCGCAAGGATTGCGCAGAGGGACCTTTGGATGTCTAGGGGCCAACCGGCAAGCGGCGGGACCGGGCCCAATTCCGGGGCGGAGCTTCCACGCATCAGGTCTTGCCTGTCCCCTGAGACACGCCAGTCCGTGGCGTCTGGATGAACGCCTTTTGCAATCTCCCAGAGCCCGTAGCGAAACCACATGTGGCCGCAAGTCGTGCAATACATCCGCCAGCACCAGCGCTCCCCAGCGGCCCAATCGCATAGAGCCTCGAAAGGGTTTCTATTGGGAGCCATGCCATGCCGCTGGTCAGTCGCCAACATTTGCGACGAGATCAAAGCCGAAACGCAACCCCGCAACCTCGCAAGCCATCTTGACGATCCGGCGTATCGTCGCCTTGCTGTGGTTGGTGCTGACCCACCAACCAGATTGCAGTTGGGCGGCGTGCTCCTGGCAAAGATCAGGACGGCCCGGATAAAGATCGTCCCGGCTGCGGGCGAGGTAGCGTCGCCTCCTCCCATGTTGGGGCAGAGCCGAAAACCTCTCCTGAAATGTTACATCCCTCGCGGAAAGGGCCTCAAAGACCTGAAGCATCACGTCGCGGGCACTCTGGCCAGGGTGGAAACTACCCCCAAGGCTAAAACCGAAAGTCTGCGGCTGGGCTGATGGTATAGGCTGAGGTATGTTTTGCGGCTTCGGGGGAGACTGCTGGGCGAGCGGCCTCTTCGGAAATGCCTGCTGTGCTTGCGATGTGGGGGCGGGCTGCGCCATGCCCTTGAGAAACGCTGCCACTGTGTCAGGGTCCGGCTTGTAACCGCAGATACTCTCAACCCGATCAGCCACTACCTCAAGCAGGAGTTCATCCTCGTCGGCGACGAGCTTTCCCCAAGCATCAGGCAGAGCCAACTGAATCTGCCTACCCTTGGCAACATTTCGGTAGTCCTCGCGGGCGGCGTCGATGGCCTTCCCAGCGGCGATGTCGTCGTGCCTCAGATACCTCTCAAGTCTCACAACGCACTCGTCGACATTCCTCTCGACGATGTCGAGTTTGTAGACGCGCCTCTCCCCGTAGTTGCCCTGCTCACCGGGAAGGAAGAAGTTCCACTCCCGCCCGTCGGTGAGGATCGCGAGCGGCACTCCGGAGTGAAAGGCGTATTCGAAGAGTTGCCGCTCAGCACCATCACCCTGCCCAATCTGCTTTACCTCGATGAAGGCGATGGGTTTGCCGGCAGGGTGGCAGAGAGCGAAATCGACTCTCCTTCCCCCAAGGGAGAACTCCGGGCAGACAACCTGCGTGTTATAACTGGGCCATCCGAGCGAATGGAGTATTCGTAGAACCACACCCTGCGAGACCGAAGCTTCATTGGCGAACCTGCCAGCCATAATGCCTGACCTGATGTCCTCGATGTCTTGGGCCAGAGCCATTTCAAACCCTCCCTGAGTCACGCAAGTTTAATTGCATTACGGCGGAAGAGGTATCCTGCCGTAATGCTGCGGTGTGGTCCTGGTCTCTCTGATATTCGGACTGGGTGCCGTCCAAGAGGAGTTCCGTCGATGTCTCACACGCCACGACTGGCAGCCCCCGGCGGCAGGTGATCCGGGATCTCCGTCAGCCAGCACATGGCCTTCAGGATCGGACATAGCAGCAATATATTTGGCGGTTTAAACTTTTGGGGGCCACGCCGTGGGGCCAGGGCGTCCAGCCCGCCGCCCCCGAGCACCCCGTGCGAGGGCCGAAAAACAGCTCGCGTAGCGTCAAATGGGGGGCCGCCGAAGGCGGGGGCGAACCGTCCAGGTGAGCCCCCCGCAGCGCCAGCGCAGGGCCGGGGGGAGCCGCCCAATAACCCGCGTCCGCCGCAGCCCGTAGGGCGAGCAAAGGGCCGGGTTTTGGGTGGGGGGCAACGCCCCGCCGGCCCCCCGCCCAGGGGGTACCCACGTTTTTAAGCGGGGGCGCGGAGCGCCCTCGCGGTGACCCGCGCGGGGTCCCCACTCGCGCGTAGCGCGAGAAGGGGAAGCGGGGCATAAAAAGGTGGGTACCCCCTGGGGGTGGCTTACGCGCAAGCGTAAGACGGGGGCCGGCCTTTCAATTCAAGCGCGGCGGCGAGGCATCAGCCTCGCAGCTTGGCCGGGCGTCCAGCCCGATCAGCCAAGCGGTAGCCGCATGCCTACCTTCACCCGTGCCGCCGGTGCCGCTATGGGTCGCGCCACAGGTGCCCGGAGCAAAACCTGGCATGCAGGTGGCTATACATGCCATGTCCAACCACAACAACGACAAGACATGGATGCTGCACACGATGACGCATGCCCGGGTGACACGGCCCGCAACACGCGGGAGCAGGCGCGCGATACCGAAAACCGTATCCTGTTCTGGCTCCATCGCTTTGGCTATCTTACCGCCGCACAGGTGGCCGTTCTGGTGTACATCCAGCACAGCCAAAGCGAGGCCATGGCGCGGCGCACGTTGCTGCGCCTGGAGCAGCGCGGCTTGGTGCTGCGCCACAAGGGCCGCATCGGCGAACACGGCGTATACGCCCTGTCCCTGGCCGGCGCGCGCCAGGTTTTCAACGTCCACGAACTGCCCGCCACCTCCGGCAAGGATATCGTTCGCTTTCCCTCGACACATCGCAACCATGCCAATGACACGGCCATTCGCTTATGGCAACGCGGCTGGTCGGTTTATACCGAACGCGAAGTGCTGACAGGGCAGGCACCGTTCCAAAAGCTTGGCCAAAAGGTTCCGGATACCTTGGGCGTCGATGATGAAGGCCGTGTGCTGTGGGTAGAAGTCGAAGCGTGCCGCCGCGGCGGACGGGACCTCAAAAACCTGGCGACCTGGCTGGTGCGCGTCGCCTTCCCCGTTGGGCTGGACACCTTGACGCCATTGGACCCACCACGCGAGCGCCATTACCTGGAACGCGTCCGGTTTGTGCTGGCCGTCCCGGCCGCGCGCACCCTTGCCAAGCGCCTGACAAGTGCGCTGGCGCCCCTGCTGGAACCGCTTGGCCAAACGGTGCAGGACTTTGCCGCCAACCGGCTGGAATTCGAGGTTCCCGGCCAGCCCCTGCAGGTCGGATTCCGGTAGCCTTGAGGTCAGCTCGGCCGCGAGGCCTGCTCCTGTGGTGTTCTCTTGGACTTCGCTACGCGCGGGCTTAGCGACGCGATAAGCTCACCATACTTGGTATTCATCGCACTCAGCTCACCTTCCTGCTTCGCCATAGCAAGCTCCTGTTCGTGCAAGCGCTGCTGAGCCGTTTCCAGCTCGGCTTGCAGCCGTTGCGCCTTTGCCTCAGCGTCGTTCAACGCAGCCAGGCTTTCGTCGAGGGCGCGGGTAGCGTCTTCCAGTTCCGCGTCCATCTGCTCGCGGGCCTGCTGCATGCGGCGCACGGCCTCTGCGGTGCGCTGCTCGACCAGGGTCAGAGCGCTGGCGCTTAACTGCTTAGCCAAGGCATTGAGTTGCTCGGCTTGCCTTGCATTGATGGCAGTGACCTGCTCGGCAATTTCCGGCGGCAGGTCTGGCAGTTGTGCCGGAGCTTGGGTTTGACTGGCGAGGTGTTCGTCCCAAACGGCTTTTAGCCGTCTGGGATTTCCGCCGCCAAGGCTCTGGCGCAGCGCGAAGCTGGTAACGCGCTTGCCGGCGGCTTGCAGGGCTTGCCCGGCAGCGATGATTTGAGCGGAGGAATATTCAACGGGGCGCATTTGTTTCCTTTCTTTTTGTCGTTGTTGAAAAATGCGTATAGACAACCTAGCAACTTATTGCCACTGTGTCAAGACCCCCAGGCCAACCCACAACGACACAAACTAACAAACAAACTTTGAGCCAAACAAACCAAGGCGCGCTCAGGCTGCGCACCGGGGTGGCTTTACCGCGCCTTGGCTTTGCCGGCTAGCATGGCCTGCTGGCGGCGCTGGCGCCCCCTGCTGCGCGCCTCGCCGGCTTTGCGGCGGCGCTCCGCGCTTTTGGTTATCTGTTGGATGTACTCGGCGGTGGCTTTGGGTGGCGGGGTGAGTGCAACTCCCGGGTATTTGACCCGATTCAGAACGCGCCGCACCGTTCGCTGCCCGGCCGGAGTGCCGTATTTATCACTGACGCTGGTGCGAGCGTGGCCGGTGAGAAATTCGTGCATTTCGGTGAGCATCTCGGCAGTCCGGCACGCCGTCTTGAACGTGTGCCGGAAACTATGCATGTCTTGCTTGATGTCGCTCTTGCCGATGCGGGTTTGCACGTGCGCGATGAACCACTCGGCCACGCTCTCGGAATTGACCAGCCCCGGAAACAGCCGATCCGCGCCGGCTTGGCGCAGGGTGTCCAGGTACTCGATGAACCCCAGGGCGAGGACGTCCTTGTGCACCGGAACATCGCGCTTGGAACCTCTGGTCTTGAGTCTGCGCAGACGGTTGTTGCGCAGGTGCAAGGTGACCTGGCCGCGCGCGACGGTGACGTCTTCCATGAGCAAGCCAGTCAACTCCTCCTTACGTGCGCCGGTATAGAGCGCAAGGATCGGCACCCAGAAGGCAGCGTGTCCGCCGGCCGCGTCAGGGATGTCCTCCAGCCTGGGTGGGTCGCGGAAGATCTCCCTGAGCGCCGCCAACTCAAATTTCTCGCGGCTGCTCTCGGCGTCTTTGCCATCCGGAACCGTCACGGCTCGGAAGGGGTCGGGCCTGTCTCCCAGCTTCTCGCTGTTCAACGCATACCGGTATACGGTACCGGCGGCCGTCAGGTGGGTATACGCAGTCTTGGCGGCCAGACCAGGCGTGAGGCTGTCGCGCCACGCAATGACCTGCGCGCGGGTCAACTGTTTAGGGTCAACGCCGGCGTGCTTGGCCAAGCGGCCGATGACCAGCCGATAGAGGCTGCGCGTGCTTTCGGACACCTTTCGGTGCTGCTCCCAGTAGTAGTCCAGTATGTCGTCCCACGTCGGGCCTTTGCTCTCGGCAGGTTTGGGCGGCGGTCGCGGGGTCGGAGCCGTTTTGCCACTGGCCCGCTGCTGCAGGCCTTGCGCGACTTCCCGGAATGCGACCACAAACGGCAAGTAGTCCGCCGTCACCGGGCCTTGCGGAACCTTGCCCAATTCCGTGTACAGGTAGAACGGAATCAGGGCGCGTAACTGTTGGAGCAGTTGGCTATCGCCTCGCGCTCCTGGAGGCGGCAAGGTCTCAAAGAGGCCCGTTTCCCTGTCCGCTACGCGTTCAACTTCCTCGCCCGCAAGCGCGGCCGACACGGCACGCTGGTGCATTTCTTCGTCGGTCGAAAGCAGGCTCGACTTCATCACATCCGCCACATAGCGGATGTCCTCGGGCGTTACCGGCTTATCACTGTTGCGCAGCAGCATGTCCAGCCGATCCAGTGCATCATCGACCTCAACCGCGTAACGTCGCGCGAGTTTCTCCGCCTCGCGACGGTTGCCGGTTTCCAGGGAGAAGCGCAGGTACGCGTTGGCCCCCACCCGGCGTGCGCCAGACGCGAGCAACAATGTTTTGCCAGCATGCTGCGGAAGTTTGCGGGAAAACCAGAACAGTTTCCCGCGAGAAACCAGATACATGATCTTCGGCTCCTTAGCCACGTTTTTAGCTACAGTCCTAGCCACAACGTTTCGCTACAAGCCATTGATCGGATTACTTTTTATTTGCCAAACAAGACGTTAAATCTAGTTGGCGGAGAGGGGGGGATTCGAACCCCCGTGCCGGGAAACCCGACCATCTGATTTCGAGTCAGCGCCGTTATGACCGCTTCGGTACCTCTCCGGGTCGGCGATTCTACTACGGCCATGCAGATCGCC
>JAJZUU010000103.1 GCA_021848325.1 Pseudomonadota bacterium
TGGTCGAGGACAGATTTTGTCGATTTTGCAGGTCAATAGTCGTTCTATTGACCAAAAAAGCGGCGAAATATGGACCGGTCAGGCGGATTTGCAGCCGATTTCCTTTAAGTCCGACAGGTTCCTAGCCTGAACACGCCCGCGCCGGGCTGGCCCGGCGCGGGCGTTTTGCGAATCGACCGTATGCGAGTATTGTCAAATATCCGGATGGCAAAGCGGCTGCTCCCGTTGCTGTTGATCGTCGGCCTGGGGGCCTGTTCGGATTCGGTGACCGTGACCGATCTGGGAAAAGTGAAAAAGCCCGCGGGCCACGACCAGATGGCCCAGGAAGCGCTCCATCCCAAGGAGCGCAGGGTGGTGATGCCGCCCTCCGTACGCGGAAAATATGAGAGTGTCGAGGTACTCGTGGATTTGCCGAAGGGTGGCAAGTCCGTGCGCCTGGAGGTGCCACTGGGCGGCTATGCGCAAGCGGCCGGCCAAGGCGTCGAGGTGGCGGCAAAGGATTATCTGCCTTCCTTCGCCATGGTCGGCGAGGTGATTACCAGCCAGGAGAACGGGCCGGCAAATCCGGCCGTTTGGCTGGATGTGCGGGTGCAGGGTCAAGAGGTTTTCCGGGGCTGGGTGTTCCGCAACGAGCCCGACCTGATGCCTCCGCTGGTGCCCGGATACGCCGTGAAGCTGTTGGGCGTGAAAGCCGAGTCTCATAAGGACGGCGCGGGATAATGACGGGAAGCGGGGCAGGCATGGGAGGCAGTGCGGGCAAAGGCGGGCTGAAGGGCTGGATTCTTCTTGTCGTGGCGGTGGCGCTGCTGTCCGTGTTGGGTGCGTGCAGCCGCAAAGAACCGGTAGTTGCTCATGAGGAGGAAGGCAAGCCGTTCCCCGTCCTGACACTGACCGGCCTGGATGGCGGCAGCCTCTCTACCCGGGCGTTCCGCGGCAAGGTGCTGGTGCTCAATGTATGGGCTTCCTGGTGTCCGCCTTGTCGCAAGGAGATGCCCAGCCTGGAAAGGCTGAGCAAGATGCTCGACCCGAAGCGCTTTGCGGTGATCGGCCTGTCCGTGGATGAGGACAGACACCTGGTGCGGGAATTTCTGATGCAGAACGGGATAACCTTTCCCAACTATCTCGACCCGGGTCTGAAAATCGTCAAGCAGACGCTGGGCATCAAGGCCTATCCGGAAACCTTCATCGTCGCGCCCGGGGGCGAACTGATCCGGCGCGTGATGGGCGAGCAAGCGTGGGACAGCCCCGGAATGCTCCAAGTGCTGGAAGATGCCTACAAGGGCAAGCGTACCACGAGCGGTACCTGGGCGTACGGGGGCAGCCAGCCCCAGCAGTAGCGGACGCCGCTCCGGGTCCCAGCGTACGTCCAAGTTATTCATTAACGAGCCCTCAGAGCGTGTCGACTACCCATCACTCTCTTGAACACCCTCCCGTCGCCGTCGATCCCCAGGGCGGCGCTGTCCCGCAATCCGGCGCCGAGCCGACGATTCGCATTATCTCATTGAAAATAAAGGCGCTTATTCTATTCATCGGGGTGATTACCTACTGCGTGTTCATTTCCCTGTTCGTGCTGCATCAGAAGACGGTCCTCCTGGATGAATTCGCGGAACTGCAGGGGGTGTACAAGGTGGAGGATTCGCTGCGGCGGCTCAATATGGCGGTATTCCACGTGGTCATGACGATCTTCAGCATGAATCCCCAGGACCGGGAGAAAAGCTTTTCCCGGCTACAGGAGAATCTGCAGTTCATCGAGGACAGCCACGCGGTGATCGGCGTCGATCTCTCGCACTACCAACCCACCTTCACCGGCCTCACTGGGGCGCTGAAGGACGCCACCGCCAGCCCCAGCCAGGCAAACCTGGCTGATCTGCGGCAAAAGATCGGGGCGGCGCGGGTCATGCTGGACGAACTCGCCGACCAGGTGCAACGGAAACAGAATACGCTGGCCGCCGAATTCCGCCGGCGCAGCAACTCCAGCATGATGACCGCCCTGGTTCTGGGGATGCTGGGCGTGGTGCTGATCGGGGCGATCATAGGGCTGTTTTTTTCGCGGCTCACCAACGACCTGCACAATCTCAAGACCCGCGCCACGGCCATTATCAGGGGTTATCGCGGCGCCCCCATTCCGGTGACGCGCAACGACGAGGTGGGCGAGTTGATGGAATGCATCAATCACATGTCGAGCGAACTGGACGAGCGCGAGAAGCTGTTGGCGATCGAGCGCCAGAAGTACGTGCAGCAGGAAAAAATGGCGGCGGTAGGGGGGCTCGCCGCCGGCATCGCCCACGAAATCGGCAATCCCATCGCCGCGATTGCGGGGGTGGCCCAGGCGATTCGCGAGGTTCAGGTTTCCGGCAAGTGTCCGGAACCCTGCGGCACCTGCCAGCCCGACCTGATCCTGGCCCAGACGGCGCGGCTCGCCGCGATCACCCGGGAGGTCTCGGAGTTTTCCAGCCCCATGCCCGCCGAACGGCAGTTGCTGGATTTGAATGCCCTGGTGCGCAGCACCGCGAGCCTGGTGCGCTACGACCGGCGCTTCCGGCGCATCGCCCTGGAGCTGAGCTTGGACAGCCAGCTTCCCGCCGTCAGTGCCGTGGGCGACCAGTTGATCCAGGTGCTGATGAACCTGCTCATAAACGCCGCGGACGCCACGGAGGGACTGGAGGACCGCACCCCGGTCATTTCCGTTTCCACCTCGGCGGCGGGGGACCATGCCCGCATTCTGGTGGAGGATAACGGCAGCGGCATGGACCAGGATACCCTCAAGCATGTGTTCGAGCCGTTCTTCACCACCAAGCCGCCGGGCAAGGGGACCGGGCTCGGGCTTGCCATTTGCGGCTCCATCGTCGAGGCGCACGACGGCAAGATCGAGCTGGAATCGACGCCGGGAGTCGGTACCCGCGTGCGGATTCTGCTACCGTTGAACGCGGCGAAACAGACCTGACGAGTACGCGAGATGACCCCCTCCATGCAAATACTGATCGTCGACGACGAGCCCGCAATCCGCCAGGTGCTAGCCGCGTTCCTGGAGCGGGCCGGTTACGCAGTCGACCAGGTGAGCAACGGCGAGGCGGCCGTCGGCAAGATGGCCAAGGGGGAGGTGGATGTAGCCATCTGCGATATCAGCATGCCGGGCATCAGCGGCATCGATGTGGTGCGCCGGGTGCGCGCCGCCGGCATCGACACCACCTTTATCATGATCACTGCGTTCGCCTCGGTGGACACCGCCATCGAGGCCATGAAGGCGGGGGCCACCGACTACATCATCAAACCGCTGCGCAACGAGGAGGTGCTGCAGCGGCTCAAGCAGATCGCCGTCCTGCGCGGCATGCGCGACGAAAACCGGGTCCTGCGCAGCCTGGTGATGGGGGAGAAGCACGAGAGCTACCTGTTTGAGGCCCCCCAGATGAGGGAGACCGAGCGGCTGATCAGCAAGGTCGCCCCAACCGACAGCACCGTCCTGATCACCGGTGAAAGCGGCACGGGCAAGGGGATCGTGGCACGCAGCATCCATCGGCAGAGCCACCGCGCAGATGCCCCGTTCATCCCGGTGAACTGCGGGGCGATTCCGGAGAACCTGGTGGAAAGCGAGTTCTTCGGCCATACCAAGGGGGCATTCACCGGCGCTGACAAGGCGCGCAAGGGGCTGCTGCAGCAGGCCGACAAAGGGACCATCTTCCTGGACGAGATCGGCGAACTGCCGCTGCAACTCCAGGCCAAGCTGCTGCACGTGATCGAGGATAAGGAGGTCAGGCCCCTGGGCAGCGAGCAGGTGCGGCGGGTGGACATCCGGATCGTCGCGGCAACCAACCGCAACCTGAGCGAAATGGTGGCCAGGGGGGAGTTCAGGGAAGATCTCTATTTCCGCTTGAGCGTCTTCCATGTCCATGTGCCCCCCTTGCGGGAGATGCGCCAGGACATCCCCGGGTTGGTCGATTTCATGCTTCAGCGCTGCGCCAAGGACTTCGAACCCGGGCGCAAGATCTCGCTCGACCCGGCGGCGGGGGAGGTGCTCCAGGGGTATGATTGGCCGGGCAACGTGCGGGAACTGGAAAACGTCATAGAGAGGGCATGCATCCTGGTCGAAGGTGATCGCGTCACCCTGGAGGACCTCCCGCCGGAGATCACCAAGATCGCGCCGGGCTCTGCTGCCGGGGGTTCCTCCCGTGAATCCGGCACCCTTCGCGACATGCTGCGGCGTTTCGAGTTCAGCGCGATTTCACAGGCGATCGAGGCGGCGGGCGGGGATAGAAGGTTGGCCGCGCAGAGCCTCGGCATCGGCCTGTCCAGTCTGTACCGCAAGCTGGAGGAATACGGGGGGTCGGG
The DNA here is from genome assembly GCA_021848325.1 of Pseudomonadota bacterium. Taxonomy (GTDB): domain Bacteria; phylum Pseudomonadota; class Gammaproteobacteria; order Burkholderiales; family JAJZUU01; genus JAJZUU01. The sequence continues at coordinate 4,327 of JAJZUU010000103.1, forward strand.
TGGCGCGAACGAGTCTAATCCGTAACATGAATCAGGAGATGTTTATGGGCTTCAAAGGGAACGGGCGGCATGGCCGCAACCTCGTTTTCGGATTCCTCCTGGCGCTGTGTTTGGCAACGCCCGCCCTGGCCGGTCCGGAGCAGGAATACGAGCAGGCCAGGAAGACCTATGAAATCGGCGATGTGGTGGGCGCGATGCCCGGTGTGCGCAAGGCAGCGGACCAGGGGTACGCCCCGGCGCAGACGCTGCTGGCGTACATCCTGAACAAGTCCGGGTACAATACCGGGGCCATGAGGTATTATCGCCTGGCCGCGGATCAGGGATACGCGCCTGGCGAATTCGGCCTGGGCGCCATGTATGCCAGCGGGGATGCGGGGAAAAAAGATCCGGTGCAGGCGCTGCTGTGGATCAGGCGCGCGGCGGACAAGGGCAACCAGGACGCGATCAGGGTCTTGGCCGCGGCGTACCGCGTGGGTGACCTGGGGCTGAAGCCGGACCCGGAGCAGGCCCGTTTGTGGGCATCGCGCATGAAGCAGCCGGAGGGTGCCAATCCGCCCAAGGAAAAGACGCAGCAAGAGGCCAAGTAGATCACTATCGATAGGAGGGAAGAGCCATGTCATCCAAAATCCCGGTGTCAGCGAAAAAGTTTGCTATCGTTCGTTCCGGACTGGTCCGGACCATCCTCGCCGTGGCCCTGTGCGCCGCGCCGACGGCGGGGCTGTACGCCGCCAACACGATAAACGGCGGCAAGCTGTACGGCCAGTATTGCGTCGGCTGTCATGGGCCTTCGGGACAGGGGGTGATGCCCGGAACCCCCAATTTCTCCCGGGGGGATGCCCTGCTGCAGCCCGACAATGCCCTGCTCACCGTCATCAAGAACGGCAAGAATGCGATGCCGGGCTTTCAGGGCGCCATAAGCGACCACGACATCCTGGACGTGATCGCCTATTTGCGCACCCTGATGCACTGAGGCTGCGCCAAAGGAGAACGGCGTTTGATGTTTCGACGGACTCGCCGCCGAGGCGAATGCCGGGCGTGCGGCTTTTCCTTTGCCGACGTTCTTGCGCCTCCATGGCGGAAAAGGCTTTTTCCCGGACAACTATCCAATCGACAGGGGGAACCGAATTGCAACTCACTTGGAAATCAGCAGCGGTAATCATAGTCGCCTTCGGCGGGATAGCGGCGGGGGTCTACACCCTCGGCGTGCAGCAGGGCGCCAGATCCGGGCAGGAGGCCGGCGCGGGAGCGGAGCCGGCCCCCGCCGCCGCGCCGGCCGTTCCCGAGCGACAGGCCTCGGCCGGGCCCATCAGCCCCGGGGCGCAGATGCCGCCCAACCACCCGCCGCTCGACTCCATCCAGCAGCCGCCGGTCCAATCGGACCGTGAGGGCAAGGCGCAGGCGGACCCGAACGCGAACGTCACCCACTTCAGGGTCGGGGAACGCAACGTCAAGAACATATTCATCGACGGCAAGGTGGTGTGGGTGGGCACCTCGTCCGGGTTGATCCGCTACGACACCGGCGACGATAGCTTTCGCCTGTTCGACACCCGTGACGGGCTGCGCTCCGCCGCCGTGCTGCGCGTGACCAAACTGGAAGGCCGCATCGCCGCAGGCACCGCCGACGGGCTCGCGCTCTACGACGGGGGCAACAAATGGGAGATGGTCGATATTCCCGGTGCCGGGCAAAAAGTCTATGTGGACGACATCCTGACGGCCTCCAACGGCGATGTCTGGATCGCCACCCACTCCGGGGCCTACCGGGCGAAGGCCGGCGATCTGAAGGACCGCGGCAAGTGGGAATCATTCACCGCGCACAGCACCAAAGGCGGTCTGCCCGACGACCGGGTGGACGGCCTGGCCCAGGGCAAGGACGGGGCCATCTGGTTCGCCACCGAAGACGGCGTGGCGCGTTTCAAGGGCGGGTGGCAGAACTGGAACCATGACAGGGGCCTCGGCGCTCCCGCCGACAAGGTGAAAAGCGACCGCTTCATGGCCGCGGGAGGGGATGTTCCCGCCCATCATGCCGCGGCGGGAGGGGCGAAGGACAAGGGACTGAACATCGCCTATAACCCCAACTACGTGACCTCCATCCTGGTGGATCGGGACGGGACGGTATGGTGCGGGACCTGGGGCGGCGGCCTGGCGCGATTCGACGGCAAGGGGTGGCGCAACTACACCGTGGCCGACGGCTTGCCCGGCAACCACGTCTTTACCCTGCGCCAGGACGAAGCGGGCCGCCTCTGGATCGGCACCAACAACGGCCTGGCGCGTCGCGAGGGCAAGGGCTTTGCGGTGCTGACCACGGCAAACGGCCTGTTCTCCAATTTCGTGTTCTCCATGGCCGTTGCCCCCGACGGCAGCCTATGGGTGGGCACCTTCGGCGGGGTGGCGCGCCTGAAGGGGACTCTTTAGGCGTCGAGAAACAATAATTTGGACATTTGCCGTGACTGCTTTGCGGACAGGCTA
>JAJZUU010000104.1 GCA_021848325.1 Pseudomonadota bacterium
TGGTCGAGGACAGATTTTGTCGATTTTGCAGGTCAATAGTCGTTCTATTGACCAAAAAAGCGGCGAAATATGGACCGGTCAGGCGGATTTGCAGCCGATTTCCTTTAAGTCCGACAGGCTCCTAGGAGCTTCTGCCGAGGGCCGCGGAAACCCTTTCTATGAAGCTTCTTGGGGGGTGGCGAGGGCTGGGGCAAGAGGCGAGGAAAGGCATGGCATCGGCTAACCGGACTGGAAAGGGGGCGGGTTCCAATCTATGGTGAAAAACAGGGGAGGGTTGTCCCGAGGGGGAATCGAGTGGTCGGGGGAGGCGTCATACGGATGGCTTGGCGCGGCGGCGCCGAACTGCTGCGCGCCGCGGCGGGCGTCGGATCGCCGGAGGCGATTGTTCCCCTGGCGGAAACCGTGTCCCGGATCGGGGCGGGCGCGGACAAGGGAGGCAGGCTGGTGGCGGGGAAGGCGGCCATACGCGGTTGCGCCGAGAGGGAACCGGTGGGGTTCATCGAGGAGGTGCACGGCCCGGTGGTGGATGTTGACTGCGTGCGCCTGCCGCCGCTGCACCAGGCGCTCCACGCCTGCGTCGATCGCGAGCGCTACACCTTCGAGGTCTATTTGCACCTGGACGAGCGGCGGGTGCGGGCCATCGCCCTGCACCGCACCAGCGGACTGAAACGCCGGCTGCCGGTGTACGACAGCGGCGGCCCGCTCCAGGTGCCGGTCTCCCCCGGCTGCCTCGGGCGGCTGCTGGACGTCTTCGGCGAGCCCCTGGACGGCGGCCAGCCCCTGCAGGCGACGGAGCATCGCCCCATCATCGCGCGCCCGGCCGCCCTGGCGGAGAGCACCGCGGTGAGCGGCATCCTGGAGACCGGAATCAAGGTGATCGATCTGCTGTGCCCCTTCGTCAAGGGGGGCAAGACCGGCCTGTTCGGCGGGGCCGGAGTGGGCAAGACAGTGCTCATCATGGAGTTCATGCACGCCATCGTGCATCTGCACAAGGGGGTCTCGGTGTTTTCCGGGGTGGGGGAGCGCATCCGGGAGGGGCACGAACTGTGGCACGACATGCAGGCGGCCGGGGTGATGCCGCGCACGGTGATGGTGTTCGGCCAGATGGACGAGTCCCCCGGGGTGCGTTTCCGGGTGGGGCTGTCCGCCCTCACCTATGCCGAATACCTGCGGGACACCACGGCCAAGGCGGTGCTGTTCCTCATGGACAACGTGTTCCGCTTCGTCCAGGCGGGCAGCGAGATTTCCGGCCTGCTGGGGCGCATGCCGGCCACCGTGGGCTATCAGCCGACCCTGATCAGCGAAGTGGCGGAACTGCAGGAGCGCATCATTTCCACCCGCCGGGGCGACATCACGGCGGTGCAGGCGGTGTACGTCCCCGCGGACGACATGACCGACCCGGCGGTGAGCACCATCCTGTCCTACCTGGACACCATGGTGATCCTGTCCCGCGCCCAGGCCGCCAAGGGGTTCTACCCGGCGGTGGACCCGCTGCAGTCCGGCAGCAGGGCCATGGACCGCGCCTCCCTGGGCGACCGGCACTACGGCGTGGCGGAAGCGGTGAGGGAACACCTGGCCCGCTATCGGGAGCTGGAGGACATCATCGCCATGCTGGGGCTGGAGGCGTTGTCCGAACAGGACCGCCGCATCGTGCACCGGGCCCGCAGGCTGCAGCGCTACCTGACTCAGCCGCTGCACGTGGTGGCCGAGCATACCGGCATGCCGGGAGCCTCGGTGCCGTTGGCGATCACCCTGGCCGACTGCGAGGCGTTCCTGCGGGGCGATTTTGACGAGGTGCCGGAGGAGCGTTGTTACATGCGCGGCTCGATGACGGAGACCGGGGGATGAACACCTTCATCCTGCATCTGCAAAGCGCCACCCAATATGAGCGGATCGGCGGGGTGGGCAGCTTCGTGGGGGAGGACGCCTCCGGCAGCTTCGGCATCCTGGCCGGGCGGGCGCGCCTGATGACCGTGCTGGGCTACGGCCTGGCCCGCTACCGGGAGGCGGAAGGGCCCTGGAAATACGTGGCGTGTCCGGGGGCGGTCCTATATTTCGTAGATGACCGGCTGTTCCTCAACACCCGGCGCTACCTGCACGACACGGACTATCAGCGGATCGCCAAGGGCCTGCTGGACCAGTTGCTGGCAGAGGAAGAGCAGCTCCGGAATATCAAGGAGAGCCTGGCCCGGCTGGAGCAGGAACTGCTGCGCCGGCTGTGGCAGATGGGGCGCGGGCGGGCCTGAGGCATGGACGACGAGCAACTGCGCAAGACGGTGGAAAAGCAGGCCAAGCGCATGCGGCGGGCAGAGAGGGAACGCCCCACGCTGCTGGCGCAGACGGTGTTCATGGGGACGCTTGCCCTGATCTTCGTGCTGCCGGTGATCCTCGGCGCCTACCTGGGCCGTTGGCTGGACGAGATGGCCGCGGGTTATTCCATGCGTTGGACCCTCGGGCTGATGTTCGCCGGGCTGGTGGTCGGCGGGTTCAACGTGTATCTGTTCATCCGGGAGCATGAGTGATGGGCGAAGCGGCGGTGGTGTTCCGGATCGGCCCCCTCCAGGTGACCAGCGTGGTGGTGACCACCTGGGGCATCATGCTGCTGCTGGGTGTATTTTCCTGGGCCGCTACGCGGCGCCTCGGCCTCGATCCGGGGCCGCTGCAGACCGTGCTGGAGGGGGTGGTCGCGGCCATCGACGGGGCCATCCGCGAGGTGCTGCCGCAGCGCTCGCGGCTGGTGCTGCCGTTTATCGGCACCCTGTGGATCTATATCCTGGTGGCGAACCTGGCGGGGCTCGTCCCCGGGCTCGCTTCCCCCACCGGCCATCTCTCGGTCACGGCGGGTCTTGCCTTGCTGGTGTTTTTTTCCGTGCACTGGTTCGGCATCCGCAGCGAGGGGCTGAAGGGCTATCTGGTCCACTACCTCAAGCCGAGTCCGATCCTGCTGCCGTTCCATATCATCAGCGAACTGTCGCGCACGGTGGCCCTGGCGGTGCGCCTGTTCGGCAACATCATGAGCCTCGAGCTGGCGGCCCTGCTGGTGTTGCTGGTGGCGGGGCTGCTGGCGCCGGTGCCGCTGCTGATGCTGCATATCGTGGAGGCGCTGGTGCAGGCGTACATTTTCGGCATGCTGGCGCTGATCTACGTGGCGGGCGCGATGCAGTCCCAGATCGAGAGCAGGGAGAAAGGAAACGCGATATGAAAGATATGACCTGGTTCACGTTGTTTTCCACCGTGGGCGCGGCCCTGGCCATCGCGCTGGGGGTAATGTTCCCCGCTATCGCCATGGGCCGGGCCATCAGCCAGGCGCTGGACGCCCTGGCCCGCCAGCCGGAGGCGGAGAAGTCGATCACCCGCACCCTGTTCATCGGGCTGGCCATGATCGAGTCCCTCGCCATCTACGTGCTGGTGATCGTGCTCATCATTCTGTTCCGCAACCCGTTGCTGGAATACCTGCTGAAATAGGGCCGGGCCGTGGAACTCGACTGGAGCACGTTCGCGCTGGAGATCCTCAACTTCCTGATCCTGGTGTGGATCCTGAAGCGCTTTCTCTACCGTCCCGTGCTGGGGGTGATCGAGCAGCGCCAGGCGCACATCCGGGAGGCCCTGGCGGACGCCAAGTCGGTGGAGGAAAAGGCGCTGGCGCTGCAGTCCCAGTACGAAAACCGGCTTGCGGAGTGGGAGCGGGAAAGGGAGGCGGCTCGTGCCGGCCTGGCCAAGGAGATCGCCGCCGAGCGGGAGCGCCTGCTCAATGCCCTTGCCGCCTCCCTGGAGCAGGAGCGGGAGAAAAGGCGGGTGGTGGCGGAGCGCAGCCAACAGGAATGGCTGCGCTCCGCCGAGGAGCGGGCCATCGCCCAGGCCCGGCGCTTCCTGGCCAAGCTGCTGGCGCGGCTGGCCTCGCCCGAGCTGGAGGGGCGGCTGGTCGATCTCGCCCTGGACGAGCTGCGCCAACTCGCCGGGGAGCAGTCCCGCGCGCTGGCGGAGGCCGCGGCTGCGCCCGGGGTGCGCATCGCGGTGGCCAGCGCCTATCCCCTGGACGGCGGGCGGCGGGAGCGGCTGGTGCGGGCCCTGGCCGGCCTGGCCGGGCGCGAGCTGCCCGCCGAGCTCGGCGAGCGGAAAGATCTGGTGTCCGGGCTGCTGGTGACCGTCGGCCCGTGGATGCTCCACGCCAATCTGAGGGACGAACTGGAATTTTTTGCCGGGGCCTCGAATCGTGCCCCTTGAGGCCGGGAGTGAGGGCTCTCCTCTCGACAGGCAGGCCGAGTGGCTGGACCGGTACCGCTTCGGCCTGAGGGTCTCGGAGCAGGGGAAGGTGGTCTCGGTGGGGGACGGCATCGCCTGGATCCAGGGGCTGCCGTCGGCCGCCATGGACGAGATCCTGAACCTGGAAGACGGCAGCGTCGCCCTGGTGTTCCATCTGGCGCGGGGCCGCATCGGGGCCATCCTGCTGCGCCAGACCGAGCGTCTGACGGCGGGGACGGCGGCCTATCTCTCGGGGCGGCGGCTCAGCATCGGCGTGGGCGACGGCTTCCTGGGACGGGTCGTCGATCCCCTGGGCAATCCCCTCGACGACGGGCCGCCGCCGCCCGCGGCCAGCCGGCGGCTGCTGGACGTGCTGTCCCCGCCCATCATCGCCAGGGATTTCGTCAACCGCCCCCTCTACAGCGGCAGCAAGATCGTCGACACCCTGGTTCCCGTGGGCAAGGGGCAGCGCCAGCTCATCGTGGGCGACAACGGCACCGGCAAGAGCGCCCTGGCGCTGGATGCGGTGATCAATCAGCAGGGCAAGGGCGTTTACTGCGTCTACGTGCTGATCAGTCAGAAGCGCTCCGCGGTGGTGGGCGTGATCGAAACCCTGCGCCGTACCGGCGCCTTGGAATACACCTGCGTGGTCGTGGCGGAGGCCACCGCGATGCCGGGCCTGAAATACCTCGCCCCGTTCGCCGGCTGCGCCTTGGCGGAGGCCTGGATGTGGGCGGGCAGGGACACCCTGGTGGTGTACGACGACCTCACCACCCATGCCCGCACCTACCGCGAGCTTTCCCTGCTGCTGCGGCGGCCGCCCGGCCGGGAGGCGTATCCGGGCGACATCTTTTTTCTTCATGCGCGGCTGCTGGAGCGCTCCACCTGCCTGGCAGCCCGGCACGGGGGCGGCAGCATGACCGCCCTGCCCATCGTGGAGACCGAGCAGGGGGAGATCGCCGCCTACATCCCCACCAACCTCATCTCCATCACCGACGGCCAGATCTACCTCGACCAGCAGTTGTTCGCCCGCGGCTTCCTGCCCGCCATCGACGTCACCCGCTCGGTCTCCCGCATCGGCGGCAAGGCCCAGGACCCCCACATCAAGCAGGAGGCGGGGCGCATGAAGCTGGACTATCTCCAGTTTCTCGAACTGGAGGTGTTCACCCGCTTCGGCTCCCGGCTGGAGGCCGGCATGGAGGCCAGGATCAGGCGCGGCCAGTTGCTGCGGGAGATGCTGAAGCAGGAGCGGCTGTCGCCGCTTTCCGTAGAATTCCAGATGGCCTGGATGGTGGCCTACAATGAAGGGCTGCTGGATGGATTCGAGCCCGCACGGGTGAGGCGGCGGCTCGCGGCGCTCAGGGCACGGGTGGAGTCCTCCGGCCTCGCCGTCTCCGACGGGCGGGACAACTGGCGGGCGGCGGTTGCGGCGTGGCTGGCGGAGGAGGGGGATGAGCAGGCGACGTGAGGTGCAAAGGCGTCTGGCCACCCTGGGCGAGATCCGCGGCATCATGGTCGCCATGAAAAACCTCGCCCTGATGGAAACCCGCACCCTGAGGGGTTTCCTGGGCGCCCAGGAACGGGCGGTCGCCAGCATCGAGAGTGCCGCCGCGGACTTTCTCGCGTTTTACGGGCAGGCACTGAGGGCACCGCAGGAATTGCGCCAACGGTACGTGCTGCTGGGCTCCGAGCAGGGGTTTTGCGGCGACTTCAACGAGTCCCTGGTGCAGGCCCTGGGGCAGCCTCCTTTCCGCGAGATGGAGGCCGCGGACCTGGTGGTGGTGGGACGCCGGTTGGCGGCGAAGCTGGAGGGCGACCCCCGGGTGGCGGCGTTTCTGGAGGGGGCGAGCGTGGCCGAGGAGGTGCAGCCCGCCCTGATGCGACTGTCCACACGCTTGCAGGAATTGCAGGCGGCCCGGGGCGCGGATTCGGCGTTCGCCTTGTCCGCCCTGTACCACTGCGAGGCGACGGGGGGCATCAGGCTGCGCAGGCTGTTGCCGTTGCCGGACCTGCCGCCCCCCTCCGGGAAATTTTCCCATGCGCCGGACCTCAACCTGGCGCCCTTCGATTTCTTCTCCCAGCTCGACGAACAGTATCTCTACGCGGTGCTGCACCAGGTGTTCTACAGCTCCCTCATGGCGGAAAACCGCCAGCGCCTGCAGCACATGGACCAGGCCATCCACCGGCTGGAAGAGGATTCGGGCGGCCTCAAGCTGAAGTACAACGCCCTGCGGCAGGAAGAGATCATCGAGGAAATCGAGGTGATCCTGCTCAGCGCCGAGCTGCTGGCGGCGGGGGAGGGTGTTAAACCTAGCAGTTCGTTCCAATAAAATGATTACACATTAAGCTACTCCGAGGTCAAACTTGTTCCAGCGAAACACAACTGGTGAAGCGTTGATCTCGTCGATGCCCTTCAGGATGCGTGTTTTCAGTT
>JAJZUU010000029.1 GCA_021848325.1 Pseudomonadota bacterium
AACAACGCATAAACAGATGGTTACATGGAAAATCCGATTCAGCTTCTGGGTAACATCTGCCATCGAGGCAAGCTCCTGACATATCTGCGTAAATCTGTGTAATCTGCGGATGAACTAAGTTTTTTAGGATAATATAACACCGAGTGGTGACGAACCCAATTGACCGCGCCCGGTTCCCAGGGAGCGCCAGGATCAACCGTGCAGACTGCCTTTATCTCGCACCCTGCCTGCCTCAAGCACGATATGGGCGATTTCCACCCGGAGAGCCCGCAACGGCTCATGGCGATCGAGGATCGGCTGATCGCCTGCAGGCTGCACCCGCTGCTGCAGCATCACGAGGCGCCCCGTGCCACCCGGGAGCAACTGGCGCGGGTGCATGCAGCGGGCTATATCGACGCCATCGAGGCGGCATCCCCGCGGGAAGGGCTGACCTACCTGGACCCGGATACCGCGATGAATCCCCATACCCTGGAAGCGGCGCTCAGGGCGGCCGGGGCGCTGGTGCTGGCCACCGACCTGGTGCTGGAGGGCCGCGTGGAAAACGCGTTCTGCAATGTGCGTCCGCCCGGTCACCACGCCATGCCCAGCCGGGCCATGGGGTTTTGCATCTTCAACAACGTGGCGGTGGGGGCGGCCCACGCCATGGCGCACCACGGCCTGGAGCGGGTGGCCATCGCCGATTTCGACGTGCACCACGGCAACGGCACGGAGGCGATGTTTCACGACGATCCGCGGGTAATGCTGTGCTCCACCTTTCAGCATCCCTATTACCCGTTCTGCGGCGCGGACAGCGGAAACGCGCATATCATCAATGTCCCCCTGGCGGCGGGCACGGCGGGGGAGGGTTTTCGAGCCGCGGTCAGCGAGCGCTGGCTGCCCGCCCTGGAGGCGTTCCAGCCCCAGATGGTATTCGTCTCCGCCGGCTTCGACGCCCACCTGGAGGACGAGATGGCCGGCCTGCGGCTGGTGGAGGCGGACTACGCCTGGGTGACGCAGCGCATCAAGGAGGTGGCGGGGCACTGGGCGCAAGGCCGCATCGTCTCCACCCTGGAGGGGGGCTACTCCCTGGACGCCCTCGGGCGTAGCGCGGCCGCCCATGTCAAGGTGTTGTGCGGGCCGTGAAGCTGTTCCGGGAAGGCCGCGAACCCGAGATCGCAGGGGCGTTCTCTTCCCCCGGGTCCGCCGCGGCGCTGGTGCTGCTGATCGCGGCCGGGCTGCTCGGCAACTATTTCTACCTGCCCCTGTTCGCCGGGGTCGACCTGATGTTCGGCAGCATCGCCGTGCTCCTGGTGGTGGCCCTGTTCGGCACGGTGTGGGGCGGGGTGGCCGCGGCCATCGCGGCGACTTACACCGTTGCCCTGCGCCAACACCCCTACCTGCTGCTGATCTTTACCCTCGAGGCGGTGGCGGTGGGTCTGGCGCTGCGCGGGAGGCACAAGAACATCGCCTTTCTGGACGGCCTGTTCTGGCTGGTGCTCGGCATGCCGCTGGTGTGGTGGATTTTTCATGGGCCGACGCAGTTCGGCTCATCCGGCGCCTTGCTGGTCGCCCTCAAGCAGGGGGCGAACGGCTTTTTCAACGCCCTGATCGCCAACTTGATCCTCGACCATCTGCTGCTGCGGCGGTGGGCCGGACTGGCGGCCGACCAGGCGGCAATTCCGCTGCACCAACTGATCGCCAACCTGCTGGTGGCTTTCGTCATCTTCTCCGCCATGACGTTGCTGGTGATAGAGAACCGGGAGATCGCCAAGGGGATCAACCGTGAGGCGGAGCACGAACTGACCGATGTTTCAGATAGCCTCTCCACGGCCATTGTCGCCTGGCAGCAAAACCAACTGTACGTACTGGGCAGGCTTGCGGAGATGGCGACGCAAGCCGAACAGGGCCCCGAATCCCTGTCCTATGAGTTTGCCCTGATCAGGCATATCTCCCCGGGACTGACCGGCATCCGCATAGAGCCTGCGAAGGGGGGAGTGCCGCTGCCCCGCGCAGGCCTGCCAGGCGGACAGAGGGCGCCGCGCACGGGGAGCGGCTTCGTCCTGGGCAGGCCGCAGGCCTCCGACGTCTATCGGGACCAAGCGAGCGGGCTCCCGCAGGTCAGCCTGAGCGTTCCGGTTCTGCTGGACACCGCCCAGGGCCGGATTGCCCGCGGCACGCTGGTGGCGGCCGTGGATATCGCCTACTTGGCCGAGCAACTGGTGCGGCACGCCGGGCCGGGGAACACGCTGGCCACCCTGGTTGACCGCAACGGCCGCGTGATCGCCAGCACCATACCCGGGGTCGAACCGCTGCAGCCTTTCGGACACGCGCAGGTCGGCACCAAGGTGACGGAGGACGGTCTTTCCCTGCAGGGCACGGGGTACCGCCCGGGGTGGCAAGGGTGGAGAAATTCGCTATACACCGTGGAACGGCCGGTAGGCGGAGGCATCCCCTGGAAACTTATTACCCAGATATCCTCCACGCCGTATCAGACCGCCCTGGAACAGGCGAACGTCCGGGCCCTGGCCTTGATCCTGGCGCTTTCCGCCCTGGCTTCCACTGTCGGCATGGTGTTGAGCCGCGCGCTCGCCAGGCCGCTGGCCCAGTTGGCACAAACCACGGCGGACATGAAGCGGAAGATCGTGGAAGGACGGGAGTTGGCCATGCCGGAGACCTCGGTACGGGAGATCGGGGAATTGGCGCGCAACTTCCGCGACATGGGCGAGGCCCTGAGCGGCAGCTACCGTGAACTGGAGAGCCGGGTGGAAGATCGCACCCGCGAACTGTCCCAGGCGAACAGCCGGCTGCAGGCCGAGATCGGCAGACGGGAGCAATATCAAAGGCAGTTGGAACAGCACGCGCAGATACTGGAGCGCACCGCGGAGGCGCTGCGCCGGAAGGAGCGGGAGCAGGGCACGCTGCTGGACAATCTGCCGGACATGGTGTGGTACAAGGACGCGCAATCGCGCTACGTGTTCGTCAACCGGGCCTTCGAGCGCGCCATCGGCGTTGACTCGGAGGCGTTGCGCGGGAATACCGACGAGTCCGTATTCGCGCCCGGGGACGCGGACGCTTGTGCGGCCGACGATGGCCTGGCGCGGGAGTCGCGGCAGACGACGGTCAACGAGATGGAACTCGCCGCGAGGGGAGGGGAGCGACGCATCTATCTCACCGCGCGCACGCCGCTGTACGGGGATTCCGGCGAATTCCTGGGGATCATCGGCATCTTCCACGACATCACCGAACGGAAGCGGGGGGAACAGGCCCTGCGGGTGGCGCTGGCCGAACTGGAGCGGCAGAAATACGCGATGGATCAGCATTCCATCGTGAGCATTACCGACGCCGGCGGCAAGATCATCTACGTCAACGACAAGCTGCTGGAGATCACCCAGTATTCCCGCGACGAGCTGCTGGGCCAGGACCACCGGGTCCTCAACTCCGGCTACCATCCCAAGGCGTTCTGGCGGGAGATGTGGTCCACTATCGGCCACGGCAGGGTGTGGCACGGGCTGATGCGCAACCGCAAGAAGGACGGCGGCTTCTATTGGGTGGATTCCACCATCGTGCCGTTTCTGGACGAGCACGGGCGGCCTTACCAGTATGTCTCCATCCGTACCGATTTCACCGCCCGCAAGCTGGCCGAGGAATCGCTGCAGAAGCTCAACCGGACCCTGAACGCCTTGCGCGCCTGCGACGAGGCGCTGGTGCGCATCGCCGACGAGGGGGAGCTGCTGCAGGAGGTGTGCCGGGTCATTGCGGAGATCGGCGGCTACCGCATGGCCTGGGTTGGTTTCGCCGAGCACGACGCGCAAAGGAGGGTGCGGCCGGTGGCGCAGGCGGGCTTCGAGGACGGTTTCCTGGAGGCGGCCCGGATTTCCTGGGCCGACGGCGAGTCCGGCTGGAGCCTCGCCGGCACCGCCATCCGCGCCGAGATGCCCAGCGTGATCGGCGACATCGCAAGCGAGGCAAGCTCGCCGCTATGGCGCGACGAGGCCCTCAAGCGCGGTTACGCATCGGCGATCGCCTTGCCGCTGGTGGTCAGCAGCCGCGCCATCGGCTCCCTTGCCGTGTTCTCCGGGGCGCCTTACGCCTTCGACGACAGGAACGAGGTGGAACTCCTGATCGAACTGGCCGACGACCTCGCGTTCGGCATCCGTTCCCTGCGCCTGCAGGCGGAGAACAAGCGGGCCGAGGAACAGTTGCGCAAGCTGTCCTACGCGGTGGAGCAAAGCGCCCACTCGGTGGTCATCACCGACGTTCACGGCGACATCGAATACGTGAACCCCAAGTTCGTGGCCATGACCGGCTACGCCAAGGACGAAGTGATCGGCAGTAATCCCCGCATGCTGCAATCCGGCGAGACCTCCAAGGAAGAATACCGGCGTATCTGGGATGTCATCCGCGCCGGGGGGGCGTGGTACGGAGAATTCCTGAACAGAAGAAAAAACGGCGAGCTGTACTGGCAGCGCACCGCCATCTCCCCCATCAAGGACGGCGAGGGCGCCACCACCCACTACTTGGGCGTGGCGGAGGACGTCACCGACCGCAAGCACGCCGAGGAGGAATTGCTGAAGGCCAAGGAGGCGGCGGAACAGGCGAGCCGGGCGAAGTCCGAGTTCCTGTCGCGCATGACCCACGAACTGCGTACCCCGCTCAACGCCGTCCTCGGCTTTGCCCAGATCATGGAAAGCGATCCCCAGGAGCCGCCCAGCGCCGGCCAAAAGGACAATCTGGGCTATATCATCAGCGCCGGCTGGCACCTGCTGGGCCTGATCAACGAGGTGCTGGACCTGTCCCGCATCGAGGCGGGCCGGCTGGAGATGAAGCCGGAATGTATCGAGTTGCGCCCCCTGATCGAGGAAAGCCTCGCCCTGGTAACGCCCATGGCGGCCAAGCGGAAGATCGGGGTCGCCGACCTGGTCACGTCCAACTGCCACTATTGGGTGATGGCGGACCCCATCCGCCTGAAGCAGGTGCTGACCAACCTGCTGTCCAACGCGGTCAAATTCAACCGGGAGCAAGGCACCATCACCCTGGAGTGCAGGGAAACGCCCGAGGGCCGGCTGCGCCTGGGCGTGAGCGACACCGGGGCGGGCATCCCGCCGGAGCGGCTGGGCGACCTGTTCTCCCCTTTTTCCCGCCTGGATGCCGACCGGAAGGGGATAGACGGCACCGGCATCGGGCTCGCCGTCAGCAAGCGCATGATGGAACTTATGGGCGGCCGGATCGGCGTCGACAGCACGCCCGGCGAGGGCAGCACCTTCTGGCTGGAGCTGCCCCTGGCCGACCGCACCGCCGGGACAGCGGCCACAGGGGAAAACGATGATTGACTGGGAATCCGTCCGCAGCGTGTTTCTCGACATGGACGGGACATTGCTGGACCTCCACTACGACAACCATTTCTGGCTCAGCCACGTGCCGCAGAAATATGCCGAGAAGCACGGCATCGAACTGGAGCGGGCCCGCGGCGAGCTCGCCGCGCGCTACCAGAAGGTGGCGGGCACCATGCAATGGTACAGCGTGGACTATTGGAGCCGCGAGTTGGAACTGGATATCGCCCGGCTCAAGGAAGAGGTGCGCCACCTGATCGCGGTGCACCCGCACGTCGCCGAATTCCTGACCGCCGTGCGGGCCGCTGGCAAGCGGGTCGCCCTGGTCACCAATGCCCACCACAAGAGCCTTTCTCTCAAGTTGCGGCACACCGGCCTGGGGGAGTATTTCGACACGGTGATCTGCGCCCACGACCTGACCGTGCCCAAGGAAGATCCGGGCTTCTGGGACAGGCTGCAAGGGGTGGAAAGCTTCGACCCGGCGGCCACCCTGCTGGTGGACGACAGCCTCCCGGTGCTGCGCTCGGCGCGTAATTACGGCATCGCCCACCTGTTGGCGGTGTACCGGCCGGATTCGCGCCAGCCGGTCAAGGACGTGGCCGAGTTCGAGGCGATCCACAGCTTTGCCGGCGTCATGCCTCCGCCCCCGCGGCGATGATCAGGGCGGCCGCCACGCGCCGCCCTTCGGCCATCAGGATGTTGTAGGTGCGGCAGGCGGCGAAGTTGTCCATCACCTCCACGCCGATGCCCGCCGCCGTGAAGGGCAGGGTCAGCTCCGGCCGGGGAAAGCGCAGGCGCTTGCCGGTCCCCAGCAGCACCACTTCGGGCTGCAGACCGAGAACCCGTTCGAGATGCGCCGCCGTCAGGTCCCCGAGGGCGGACAGGTTCCAATCCGGGATCAGCCGGTCGGGCAGGACGATCAGGCTGCTCCGGTAAGGCTCCCGGTTGACCGCCACGTAGTCGTCGCCATATCCGGTAAACATGTTTTGCCCCGAACCCTGCTCCAGTTGCAGTTTCATGTCCGCTCTCCATTTGCTGTGCCGCTGGTGGTCAGGTAAGATTATACATTTTTTAGGTTTTTGGAGAATCGGCCCAGTGGGGCGCGATTCCTCGCGGCGGGGGCTTGCCGTTTCCCGCCTTGAACACCGCCCCGGACGGGGTGCGTGCAACACTCTGTGCTCAAGCCGGTATCGCGATAACATGGAAGAATTCCCCAGAATCAAGCGACTTCCCCCTTATGTGTTCAACATCACGGGCGAGTTGAAGGCGGCGGCGCGCAAGCGCGGCGAGGACATCATCGACTTCGGCATGGGCAACCCGGACCAGCCCACGCCGCAGCACATCGTGGACAAGATGATCGAGACCGCGCGCCGCGGCGACACCCACCGCTACTCGGTGTCCAAGGGTATCCCCCGGCTGCGCAAGGCCATCACCAACTGGTACCGGACCCGCTACAACGTCGAACTGGACCCGAACACCGAGGCGATCGCCACCATCGGCTCCAAGGAGGGCATCGCCCATTTGGCGCTGGCCACCCTGGACCGGGGCGACATCGTGCTGGTGCCCAACCCCAGCTATCCCATCCACATCTACGGGCCGGTGATCGCCGGCGCCGACATCCGGCACATCCCCATGACCCCGGGGACGGACTTCTTCGAGGAACTGGAGAAGGCCATCAAGGACTCCTATCCCAAGCCCAAGATGCTGATCCTCAACTTCCCCAGCAACCCCACCACCCAGTGCGTGGAGTTGCCGTTCTTCGAACGGGTGGTGGCGATGGCCAGGGAACAGGGCGTTTACGTGGTGCACGACGTCGCCTACGCCGACATCGTGTTCGACGGCTACCGCGCCCCCTCCATCATGGAGGTGCCGGGGGCCAAGGACGTGGCGGTGGAGTTCTTCACCCTGTCCAAGAGCTACAACATGCCTGGCTGGCGGGTCGGCTTCATGGTCGGCAACCGCAACCTGGTGGCCGCCCTGGCCCGCATGAAGAGCTACCACGACTACGGCACCTTCACCCCGATCCAGGTAGCGTCCATCCTGGCTCTGGAGGGGCCGCAGCAGTGCGTCGAGGATATCCGCCTGCTGTACCAGAGGCGCCGCGACGCGCTGTGCAAGGGGCTGCACGGAACCGGCTGGATGGTGACGGTGCCCAAGGCCACCATGTTCGTCTGGGCCCAGATACCGGAGCCCTACCGCGCAATGGGCTCGCTGGAATTCTCCAAGAAACTGCTGACCGAGGCCAAGGTCGCGGTGTCGCCGGGCATCGGCTTCGGCGAATACGGCGACGACCACGTCCGCTTCTCCCTGATTGAAAACGAGGCCCGCACAAAACAGGCGATCAGGGGTTTGAAGGAAATGTTCAGGAAAGACGGCCTGCTGTAGCGCTTTGGCGCAGCGGGTGCGGGACAACGGAGCAAATATGAAACCAATCAACGTAGGCCTGCTGGGCCTGGGCACCGTGGGTGGCGGTACGCTCACCGTGCTGCGGCGCAACCGGGAGGAAATCACCCGTCGCGCCGGGCGCGAAATCCAGGTGAAAATCGCGGCGGTGCGCAGCCTGGAAAAGGCCAAGAAACATGCGGGCGCCGACCTGACCATCACCACCGATCTCTACCAGGTGGTGGACAACCCGGATATCGACATCGTGGTGGAACTGATCGGCGGCACCGATCCGGCCAAGGACTTGGTGTTGCGCGCCATCGCCAACGGCAAGCACGTGGTCACCGCCAACAAGGCGTTGCTCGCCCTGCACGGCAACGAGATCTTCGCCGCGGCCCAGGCCAAGGGGGTGATGGTGGCGTTCGAGGCGGCGGTGGCCGGCGGCATCCCCATCATCAAGGCGCTGCGGGAGGGGCTGACCGCCAACCGCATCGAATGGATCGCCGGCATCATCAACGGCACCAGCAACTTCATCCTGTCGGAAATGCGCGACACCGGCGCCGCCTTCGACGGCGTGCTGAAGGAGGCCCAGGCCCTGGGCTATGCCGAGGCCGATCCCACCTTCGACATCGAGGGCATCGACGCGGCCCACAAGCTCACCATCATGGCGGCCATCGGCTTCGGCATCCCAATGCAGTTCTCCAAGGCCTACACCGAGGGCATTGGCAAGCTCACCCGGGAAGACATCCGCTACGCGGAGCAACTGGGCTACCGCATCAAGCTGCTGGGCATCACCAAGCGCACCGAGAAAGGCATCGAACTGCGGGTGCACCCCACCCTGATCCCGGCGCGGCGCCTGATCGCCAACGTCGAGGGGGTGATGAACGCCATCCTGGTGAAGGGCGACGCGGTGGGAGCGACCATGTACTACGGCGCCGGGGCCGGGGCCGAGCCCACCGCCTCGGCGGTGGTGGCCGACCTGGTGGACGTGACCCGGATGCACACCGCGGACCCGGAGCACCGGGTGCCCCACCTCGCCTTCCAGCCGGACGCGCTGTCCGACGCGCCCATCCTGCCCATATCCGAGGTACGTACCGCCTACTACCTGCGCCTGCGGGCCTACGACAAGCCCGGGGTGCTGGCCGACGTGACCCGGATCCTGGCCGACCTGGGAATCTCCATCGGCGCCATGATCCAGAAGGAACCGTCCGAGGGCGAGGAGCAAGTGGACATCATCATGCTGACCCACGTCACGGTGGAAAAGTACATCGACCAGGCGATCAGCCGGATCGAGGCGCTGCCTGTCATCTCCGGCAAGGTGACGCGAATCAGGCTGGAAGAACTCAACAGGAACTGATTGGACAAAAGAAATGAGCACACACTACACCGGACTGATCGAACGCTACCGCGACCGCCTGCCGGTCTCCAAGGATACCCCCGTGATCTCCCTGGGGGAGGGGAACACCCCGCTGATTGAACTCAGGAACCTGCCCCGGCTTATCAAGAAGGAGGTGCGTATCCTGGTCAAATACGAGGGCCTGAACCCCACCGGCTCGTTCAAGGACCGGGGCATGACCATGGCGGTGACCAAGGCGGTGGAGGCCGGTTCCAAGGCCATTATCTGTGCCTCCACCGGAAATACCTCCGCCGCCGCGGCGGCCTACGGCGCCCGCGCCGGGATCACCTCCTTCGTGCTGATCCCGGAAGGCAAGATTGCCCTGGGCAAGCTGTCCCAGGCCATGATGCACGGCTCGGTGGTGATCCAGATCAAGGGCAACTTCGACGACGGCATGCGCCTGGTGCAGGAGGTGGCCCGGGACATGCCGGTGACCATCGTCAACTCCATCAACCCGTTCCGCCTGCAGGGGCAAAAGACCGCCGCCTTCGAGATCGTCGAGGAACTGGGGGAGGCGCCCGATTACCATGCCCTTCCGGTGGGCAACGCCGGCAACATCACCGCCCACTGGATCGGCTACAGCGAATACATCTGCAAGGACACCCAGGCCTGCGCCCTGTGCAAAGGAAAGTGCGGCTTCCACAAGGAGCCCCGCGGCGCCAAGCGCCCCATCATGCTGGGTTACCAGGCGGCCGGGTCGGCGCCTTTTATGCGTGGCGCCATGGTGGACCATCCGGAGACCGTGGCCACCGCCATCCGCATCGGCCATCCCATGTCCTGGAACCAGGCCTGGAAGGTCAAGGAAGAGTCCGGCGGCTGGTTTGGGGAATGCACCGACCAGGAGATCCTGCACGTGCAGAAGCTGCTGGCCCAATCGGAGGGGGTGTTCTGCGAGCCGGCCTCGGCCACTTCCCTGGCCGGGGTGCTGAAGGACCTGGAGCGGGGCGCCATCGGCGAGGGCTCCACCATCGTCTGCACCCTCACCGGCCACGGCCTGAAGGACCCGGACACCGCCATTGCGCAAAGCACCCGGCCCATTACCGTGGATGCCAGCCGCGGCGCCATCGAGAAGGTCATCGGCGAAAATATGGCCGGCTGAGCGCCGCTGCGGCGGTGAACCTGATTCGCCGCAACAAATGTCCAACTTGTTGTTTCTCGACGCTTTAACCGGTAAAGCGCAGGGAAAGATCCACCGCGTTCACGTCCTTGGTCAGCGCGCCCACCGAGATGCGGCCCACCCCGGTCTCCGCCACCAGGCGCACGTTGCCCAGGTTGATGCCGCCGGATGCCTCCAACAGCGCCTGCTTGGCGGTGAGATGCACCGCCTCCCGGACCCGGGACAGGCTGAAATTGTCCAGCAGGATCAGGGTCGCCCCGGCGGCCAGGGCCTCCCGCAACTGGTCCATGGTCTCCACCTCCACTTGAACGACGATGCCCGGGCCTGCGAGGCGCCGCGCCTGCTCCAGGGCGGCGGTGACGCCCCCGGCCGCCTTGATGTGGTTTTCCTTGATCAGGATTCCGTCGTACAGCCCCGCCCGCTGATTCGCCCCGCCCCCCACCCTGACCGCGTATTTTTGCGCCAGCCGCAGGCCGGGCAGGGTCTTGCGGGTGTCCATGATGAGCGCCCCGGTGCCCTGCACCTCATCCACATAACGGCGGGTGAGGGTGGCGGTGCCGGAAAGGGTCTGCAGGAAATTGAGGGCCGGGCGCTCGGCGCTGAGCAAGGCCCGGGCGTTGCCCGCGAGCGCGCACACCCGCTGAGAGGGGGCGATGCCGTCCCCGTCCTTTGCCAGCCATTTGATCTCAACGTCCGGATCGAGCCGGCGGAAGCAGCCCTCGAACCAGGCGGTGCCGCACAGCACCGCCTGGTCGCGGCTGATCACCCGGGCCTCGGCGCGCTGCCCGCCGGGGATCAATTGCGCCGTGAGGTCGCCGCTGCCGATGTCCTCCGCCAGGGCGGCAGAGATGTTGTGTTCGATGGCCAGTGCCAGATCCATGGGGCTTCGTCCTTAATGTTTCGGGTATTTTAGCCCAAATCCCCGGTCGTGCGGGGTGGCGCCCCACGGTTGAAATTTCCCGCCGCCGCCCCATTTAACCTAGAAACGGCAGTTGACCGCTCCATTGGGGTTTCAACATCATGGTTCTAAACTTTTTTCCTTTAATTGCGAGGTTCACCCGTTTGGTGAGCCCGCTACGGGTCGGATTGCACGGTTTGCAGGGCGCATGGCCATGTTGTAACTCCTTGGAATGGAACGACCATTCCGCGTCGTTACGCCTCGCCCTGCACCCTGCAAACCGCACACTCCAACCCGGTCAACTGCCGTTTCTAGGTTTAAGCAGCAACCACTCATTCCCGAAGGATAGACCATGCGCTTCGACAAACTGACCACCAAATTCCAGCAGGCCCTGTCCGACGCCCAGAGCGTCGCCGTCGGCAACGACAATCCCTTCATCGAGCCGCAGCACCTGCTGGCCGCCCTGCTGGATCAGCAGGACGGCGGCACCGCTTCCCTCCTCAGCCGAGCCGGGGCGAACGTCCAGCCCCTGCGCACCGCTTTGCAGAAAAGCATCGAGCGCCTGCCCAAGGTGGAAGGCCAGGGCGGCGAGGTGACGGTTTCCCGCGACCTGGGCAACTTGCTCAACGTCACCGACAAGGAGGCCCAGAAGCTCGGCGACCAGTTCATCGCCTCGGAGATATTCCTGCTGGCCGCGGTCGGCGACAAGGGGGAGACCGGTCGTCTGCTCAAGGAACACGGCGCTACCCGTCAGGCGGTGGAACAGGCGGTGCAGGCGGTGCGCGGCGGCGAGGCGGTGCAGAGCGCCGAGGCCGAGGGCCAGCGGGAGGCCCTCAGGAAATACACCCTGGACCTGACCGAGCGGGCCCGGGCCGGCAAGCTGGACCCGGTGATCGGGCGCGACGACGAGATCCGCCGCGCGATCCAGGTGCTGCAGCGGCGCACCAAGAACAACCCGGTGCTGATCGGCGAGCCGGGGGTGGGCAAGACCGCCATCGTGGAAGGGCTGGCGAGCCGCATCGTCAACGGCGAGGTGCCGGAGACCCTGAAGAACAAACGGGTGCTGCTGCTGGACATGGCGTCCCTGATCGCCGGCGCCAAATACCGGGGCGAGTTCGAGGAACGCCTGAAGGCGGTACTGAAGGAGCTGTCCCAGGACGAGGGCCAGACCATCGTGTTCATCGACGAGATCCACACCATGGTGGGGGCCGGCAAGGCGGAGGGCGCCATGGACGCGGGCAACATGCTCAAGCCGGCGCTGGCGCGGGGCGAGCTGCACTGCATCGGCGCCACCACCCTGGACGAATACCGCAAATACATCGAAAAGGACGCGGCCCTGGAGCGGCGCTTCCAGAAGGTACTGGTGGGCGAGCCTACAGTGGCGGACACCATCGCCATCCTGCGCGGGTTGCAGGAGAAGTACGAGGTGCACCACGGGGTGGACATCACCGATCCGGCCATCGTGGCGGCGGCCGAGTTGTCCAACCGCTACATCACCGACCGCTTCCTGCCGGACAAGGCCATCGACCTGATCGACGAGGCGGCGGCCCGGATCAAGATGGAGATCGACTCCAAGCCGGAGGTCATGGACAAGCTGGAGCGTCGCCTGATCCAGCTCAAGATCGAGCGCGAGGCGGTCAAGAAGGAAAAGGACGAGGCCTCGCAAAAGCGCCTGGGGTTGCTGGAACGGGAGATCGAGGCCCTGTCCCGGGAATACGCCGACCTGGAAGAGGTGTGGAAGGCGGAGAAGGCCCAGGTGCACGGCACCCAGCACATCAAGGAAGAACTGGACCGGCTGCGGGTGGAAATGGAGGATGCCCGGCGCAAGGGTGACTGGCAGCGGATGTCCGAACTCCAGTACGGCCGCATTCCGCAACTGGAAGAGCAGTTGAAGCACGCCCCCGCCGCGGGCGGCCAGGGGCAGCCGCACCGCCTGCTGCGCACCCAGGTGGGGGCGGAGGAGATCGCCGAGGTGGTGTCCCGGGCCACCGGCATCCCGGTGTCCAAGATGATGGAGGGCGAGCGGGACAAGCTGCTGCACATGGAGGAGCGGCTGCACCAGCGGGTGGTGGGCCAGGACGAGGCGGTGCGCCTGGTGGCGGACGCCATCCGTCGCTCCCGCGCCGGGCTGTCGGACCCCAACCGCCCCTACGGCTCCTTCCTGTTCCTGGGGCCCACCGGGGTGGGCAAGACCGAACTGTGCAAGGCCCTAGCCGGCTTTCTGTTCGATTCCGAGGAGCACATCATCCGCATCGACATGTCGGAGTTCATGGAGAAGCACTCCGTAGCCCGGCTGATCGGCGCGCCCCCGGGCTACGTGGGCTACGAGGAGGGGGGCTACCTCACCGAGGCGGTGCGGCGCAAGCCTTACGCCGTGATCCTGTTGGACGAGGTGGAGAAGGCCCATCCGGACGTGTTCAACGTGCTGCTGCAAGTGCTGGACGACGGGCGCATGACCGACGGCCAGGGGCGCACCGTGGACTTCAAGAACACGGTGATCGTGATGACTTCCAACCTGGGGTCCCATAATATCCAGGCCATGGCCCGGGAGCCCTACGAGGTGGTGAAGGCGGCGGTGATGGAGGACGTGAAGACCCACTTCCGCCCCGAGTTCGTCAACCGCATCGACGACGTGGTGGTGTTCCATGCTTTGGGCGAGGCCCACATCAAATCCATCGCCCGGATCCAGTTGCAGCACCTGGCGCAGCGCCTGGCTCACATGGAGATGCGGTTGGAGGTAAGCGACGCGGCACTAGGCGAACTGGCCACCGTGGGCTTCGATCCGGTGTACGGGGCGCGTCCCCTGAAGCGGGCGATCCAGGCGCAGTTGGAGAACCCTTTGGCACGGGAGATCCTGGCAGGGCGTTTCGCCGCCAAGGACACCATCCGCGTGGATTATCGGGACGGCGCCATGTCCTTCACCAAGGCGTAGCGGGTCGGTAACAAGGCTCGTGGTCCCAGGTCGCGACGGCAAGACGGCAGGGATGCCGTCTTGCTTTTTTTGTGCCCGCGCAAGGCCGGTGACGGGAAATCGTCGCCACAGACAAAAGGACGACGCGTTGTCCTCGCCGCCGGAAGGACATGCGCTGCGCTCACCCCGCGCTAGCCGTCACAATTCTGACCCCGAACCGGGGTACCATTTGCCAGGCATAAATACTGCTAGACTTGAAGACAGGAAGGGACCAACGGGGCCGGCCAGCCGGCGCCGCTCGGCCGATGTCAGTGGCGGAATGGAGGCTTGGGAATATGATCGAGATAAAGCGCGACCAGACGATCGACGTAACCGTGGGAGACGAGGAACGGGAAGACAGCAACATCCTGGTCTCACTCTGCGGAAGCCTGAATGCCGCTTTCGCACTCACGCCCGACCAGGGCCGACGTCTGGCGATGGAACTGATCGAGGCGGTGCATAAGGTTGAGGTGAGGCGCAGCCTGCGGCGGCTGCACCCCGCAGTGGAGCAGGACTATCCTGCGGGGCCCGCGGAAGCGGCAGGCCATGGCAGGCTGGGCAAGCCTTTTTGGGTCTGGGGAGGGTCGGGCTCGCAGAACTGAACCGACGCTACGAGAACAACGATAAACCTAATTAAGGTGGCCCTTAAATTCCCTGGTGTCGTCATTCCCGCGAAGGCGGGAATCTAGCCGTTTTACTGGGCTCCCGCCTGCGCGGGAGCGACGGAATTATTGGGCCGGGTTAACAAAAAGCGATTGAACCGCAGAGGGCGTAAAGGGATTCAGAGGGTTAGGAAATATCACGTACTCACCCGGCCGGTGACCCGCCATGGCTCGCTAACCCGTTGTTTCACCCTATGTCCTCCGCGTCCCTGCGGTGAAACGCCAACGTTTTTGGCAAGCGCGGTCGCGACGGCGAAATCCCACCGCCGCGACCCTATTCTGCAGGGCCACCGAGTGCTTGGCCCTGGGGTTCGGCGGCAGGGCCCTTGCGGCCGATGCGCAAGGCGAGCGGCCACGATACCATCCGCCTCGCCGCCGGGTCGCCCCACAGGGGTGACAATTCGTCCTCCAGCCCCGCCACCGGGTCCCGGCCCCGCTCCGCCAGGTAGCGTCCGGTTGCCGACCAACTGCGCAGATACCCCAGCAAGTCCGGCAATGTCCAGTTCGCCTCCATGGCGAACCCGGGCGATTCCAGTTCCGGAAAGGGAAACGGCAAGGTGCGGTAGCCGGTTTCCACCAGGCATCGCTCCGGCGGCCAGTAGGGGCCGACCGTTTTACCGTAGAACCGCCGTACCCGGTGGTTGATTTCCCTGCCGTCGACCTTCATTACGCCGTAGCTCCACGCCGCCAAGATGCCGCGTGGAGCGAGCACGCGGTTTGCTTCGCGGTAGAAGCGGTCGAGGTCGAACCAGTGCAATGCCTGGGCGACGGCGATCAGATCAACCGATTCGTCCGGGAGTCCGCTTGCCTCGGCGGCGGCAACCCAGCGCGCCACGTTGGGGCGGCCGGGGCCGGCGGCAAGCTGCCCGTGGCTCGCATCGGTTGCTACCACTTGGCGGAAGCGTGCGGCCAGGCCGGAACCGGCCTGGCCGCTGCCGGCCGCGCAGTCCCAGGCCAGTGCCCGCCCCGGGGCGAGGCCCGCCAGGTGGGTGAACAAGGCGTCCGGATAGCCGGGCCGGTGGCTCGCGTAATGCCCGGCGACGCCGGAGAAGTGGTCGGAGCGGCGTTTTTTCATGGATCTATCCAATATTTCGGCGGGTAACCCGGCGTCAGGAAAAGTGTTCCGGCCCTTTCAGGGTGGCAAACGCGGTGTCGGTCAGCACGGTCGCGAAATCCGCGTAGGCTGCTTGATCCGTTTCGCGCACGGCGGCGTAAAGCGCGCTCCACAGGCCGTCCTTGCCGATGCGGCGGGCCGCCACGTAGCCCCGGTCCAGGTAGCTTTGTACGGCCCAGCGCGGGAGCGCCGCGAGACCCCGATGGGAGGCGACCAGTTGCAGGATGGCGACGGTCAGTTCGGCCGTGCGCCGCAACGGGTTTACTCCGGCAGGAGTGAGGACCCGGTGCACCAGATCGAGCATCCGGTCGGGCACCGGATAGGTGACCAGGGTTTCCGCGGCGAAATCGGCCGCATCGAGGTACGGCTTGTCCGCCAGGTGGTGCCGGTGGGCGAGCAGGGCCACGATCTCGAAACGGAACAGGGGGAAATGGACGATCCCCGGCCGTTTGGAGGTTTCAGACAGGATTACCAGGTCGGCCTTGAGCTCGTCGAGCAGCCCCGCCGGGTCGGGGTGGAAGCCGCCCACCAGGTCCATCTCCACCTCGGGGTGGGCCTCCCGGTAGGCATCCATCGCCGGCATCAGCCATTCGAAGCAGGTATGGCACTCCACCGCGATGCGCAGCTCCCGGGCCTGGGGTGCCGCCTTCATGCGTGCCAGCGTTTGTCTTGCCGCCTCCAGCTCCGGCAACACGCGGCGGGCGAGTTGCAGGAGGATTTCCCCGGAGGGGGTCAGCACCATCGGTCTGCGGCCCCGTTCGACCAGCGTCACCCCGAGGTATCCCTCCAATGCCGCAAACTGGTGCGAGAGTGCCGACTGGGTCAGGTGCAGTCGGGCGGCCGCACGCGTCACGCTGCCGGTAGCGGCCAGCGCCGCGACGGCATGGAGATGGCGCAGATCAATCATGTAAAAATAACATTATAGTATGATAAATATGCGTTTGTATCATACATCAAAAACGCGGATCATAGCGAACTTCGAACAGGAGATCGCCATGACCACCATGATACACACGCTGGGATTTCCGCGCATGGGCGCGGGCCGGGAACTGAAATTCGCGCTCGAGAGGCACTGGCGCGGCGAGATCTCCGCCGCAGAGCTCGAAGCCGCGGGGCGCGAGCTGCGGGCGCGGAACTGGGCGCTGGAGCGGGAGGCGGGGCTCGATTTCGTCACCGTGGGCGATTTTGCCTACTACGACCACATGCTGAACCAGATCCAGCTTCTGGGCTGCGAACCGAAGCGGTTTGGCTTTGACGGCAGCGAACCGGAGCTTTCGCGCTATTTTGCCATGGCGCGCGGGGTGGCGGGGGAACCGTCCGCAGGCGACGGCGGCCGGCCGGCGCTGGAGATGACCAAATGGTTCGACACCAACTACCATTATCTGGTCCCGGAGTTTACTCCCGATACCGTGTTCCGCCTCGCCTCCGGGCGCCTGTTCGACGAGGTGGCGGAGGCCCGTGCGCTGGGTCATCCGGTGAAGGCCGTGCTGGTGGGGCCGCTCACCTTCCTGTGGCTGGGGAAGGAGAAGGCGGCGGGTTTCGACCGCCTGTCGCTGCTCGACGCACTGCTGCCGGTCTATGGCGAAATCCTCACCCGGCTCAAACGCCAGGGTGTGGCGTGGGTGCAGATCGACGAGCCGATTCTCGCCCTTGAGCTGCCTCAGACGTGGCTCTCGGCCTTCGAAGGGGCATACTGGCGGCTCAATTCGGCCGGGGTGAAGCTCATGCTCGCCACCTATTTCGACGGGATCGAACACAACCTCTCGGCGCTGGCCAACCTGCCGGTGGCGGGGCTGCACGTGGACCTGGTTCGCGCCCCCGGGCAGTTCGCCGCGGTGCTGGACCGGCTGCCGGTGTACAAGGTGCTGTCCCTGGGCCTGGTGGACGGGCGCAACATCTGGCGCGGCGATCTCGATTCGGCGCTGGCGCTGGCCAAAGGCGCGCGGGAAAGGCTGGGAGACAGGCTGTGGCTGGCACCCTCCTGTTCCCTGCTGCATCTGCCGGTAAGCCTGGAATCCGAAACCGCGCTGGACGCGGAACTCAGGTCCTGGCTCGCCTTCGCCGCGGAAAAACTGGCCGAACTCCATACCCTGAAACGCGCCTTGGACGAAGGGGGTCAGTCTGTGGCCGCGGCGCTGGAAGCGGCCCGGAACGCCCAGGCCGCGCGCCGCACAAGCCCGCGCATCCACAATCCGGAGGTCGCCCGCCGCATTGCGGCGCTGCCGGCCAACGCCGACCGCCGGGCCTCCGTTTTTCCGGTGCGCCAGGCCAAGCAACGGGAAAAATTCCGGCTGCCTGCCTTCCCAACCACCACCATCGGATCTTTCCCCCAAACACCGGAGATTCGCGCCGCGCGGGCCGCCTTCAAGCGCGGCGACATGGGTGAAGAGACCTACCGCCAAAAAATGCGCGAGCAAATTGCCTATGCCATAAACCGACAGGAGTCCCTCGGCCTCGACGTGCTGGTGCACGGCGAACCGGAGCGCAACGACATGGTGGAGTATTTCGGCGAGCAGCTTTCCGGCTTCGCCTTCACCCGAAACGGCTGGGTCCAGTCCTATGGCTCCCGCTGCGTCAAACCGCCCGTTATCTACGGCGACGTGGCGCGCCCCCGTCCCATGACGCTGGAGTGGGCGGTCTACGCGCAAGGGCTCACCCGGCGCCCGGTGAAGGGCATGCTCACCGGGCCGATCACCATCCTGCAATGGTCTTTCGTGCGCGACGACCAACCCCGTTCCGAAACGGCGCTGCAAATCGCGCTGGCCATCCGGGACGAGGTAGCGGACCTGGAGGCGGCGGGCATCGGTATCATCCAGATCGACGAACCCGCCATTCGCGAAGGGCTGCCGCTGAAACGCGGACAGTGGAAGGCGTATCTCGCCTGGGCGGCGCGGGCCTTCCGCGTTTCGGCTTCGCCCGTGGCGGACGATACCCAGATCCATACCCATATGTGCTACTCGGAATTCAACGACATCCTGCCGGAAATCGCCGCCATGGACGCGGATGTCATCACCATCGAAACCAGCCGTTCGGACATGGAGTTGCTGCGCGGTTTCGGGGAGTTTCGCTACCCCAACGAGATCGGTCCCGGCGTGTGGGACATCCACTCGCCGCGGGTGCCGCCCGCGGATGAAATGGCGCGGCTTCTCGGCAAGGCCGCGGAAGTCGTCCGCCCGGAGAACCTCTGGGTCAACCCGGATTGCGGGCTGAAGACCCGCGGCTGGAAGGAAACGGAAGCGGCGCTCGCCAACATGGTGGAGGCGGCGCGGCAGTTGCGGGCGCGCCGCGGCGGCAAAGCGGCTGCGGGGGAGGGGCTTTAGCCGGCGCCGCCTTCCTCCAGGTACCCCTTCAACACCGCGGCGTTGCTGCGCTCGCCGTCCCGAGCCCCATAGAGCAGGGTCACCGTGTCCTGCTCCGCGAGGCTGCGCAGGCGGGCCACCGGCTCCGGGTTGGCCGCCAGTTCCGCCCGGTAGCGGCTGCGAAACCCGGCCCACCGGGCGGGGTCGTGGCCAAACCATTTGCGCAGCGCCGGGCTGGGCGCCACCTCCTTCAGCCACAGCGTCACCCGGGCGCGGTCCTTGGCCAGGCCGCGGGGCCACAACCGGTCCACCAGGACCCGGTGGCCGTCCCCTTCGCACGGCGGTTCATAAACCCGTTTCAGCCGAATCATCCCTCAGCCCATCGTGGCAAAACATCCCCCGGTATTCCCCGGGGCGTCACGCCATCCGATTCTCCCGTACAATGCCGGGTTACCATTGTGCTTATCATCCACCGCGATTTATGGCCTCAATCATCCTTGCCACTCTGAATGCCCGCTATTCCCACGCCTCCCTGGGCCTGCGCTATCTTCTGGCCAACATGGGGGAGTTGCAGCCGGAAACCTTGTTGCTGGAGTTCATCATCCAGCATCGGCCCGCCGACATCGTGGAGACTATCATTGGACACGCGCCGAAGGTGGTTGGTTTCGGCGTCTACATCTGGAACGTGGAAGAGACGACCCGGGTGGTGGCGCTGCTCAGGCAGGTCGCCCCGGAGGTCACCGTGGTGCTGGGCGGGCCGGAGGTGAGCTACGAATACGACCGGCAGCAGATCGTGCAGCTTGCGGATTACGTGATCCCCGGCCAGGCGGATATCGCCTTCGGCAGGCTGTGCCGCCGCCTGCTGGAGGGCGAGCGGCCCGAGCACAAGATCATCCCTGCCGAGCAGGTGCCGCTGGAGCAACTGGTGCTGCCCTACCGCTTCTACAGCGACCAGGACATCGCCCACCGCCTGATCTATGTGGAGGCCTCCCGGGGCTGCCCGTTCAAGTGCGAATTCTGCCTGTCCAGCCTGGACAAGACCTCCCGGCCGTTCGACCTGGATCGCTTCCTGGCGGAAATGCAGGGCTTGTACGACCGTGGGGTGCGCCAGTTCAAGTTCGTGGACCGCACCTTCAACCTGAACATCAAATCCAGCCTGAGAATCCTGGAATTCTTCCTGGAGCGGCTGGACGAGCGGCTGTTCCTGCATTTCGAGGTGGTGCCGGACCACCTGCCGGAGGCGCTCAAGCAGGCGATCGCGCGCTTCCCGGAGGGGGCGTTGCAATTCGAGATCGGCATCCAGAGCTTCGATCCGGAGGTGCAGGCCCTGATCAGCCGCCGCCAGGACAACCGAAAGACCGAGGAAAACCTGGCCTGGCTGCGCCATTCCAGCCACGCCCATATCCACGCCGACCTGATCGCCGGGCTGCCGGGGGAAGACCTGGAAGGCTTCGCCCGGGGCTTCAACCGGCTGGCGGCGCTCAAGCCCCACGAGATCCAGGTGGGCATCCTGAAGCGGCTGCGGGGCGCCCCCATCGATCGCCACAGCGAAGCCTTCCATATCCGCTACAGCCCCCACCCCCCTTACAACATCCTGTGCAACGACCGGCTCGACTTCGCCACCGTGCAGCGGCTCTCCCGCTTCGCCCGCTACTGGGACCTGGTGGGCAATACCGGCCGCTTTCCCGACGCCCTGCCCCTGCTGCTCGGGGACGACCCCTTCGCCCGCTTCCTGGGTTTCAGCGACTGGCTTTACCACACCACCGGGCAGACCCACCGGATCGCCCTCGACCGGCTGTTCGACCTGGTCTTCCGCTGGCTTACCCGGGAGGCGGGGGTGGGCGAGGCCGCCGCCCGCACCGCCCTGTCGGCCGACTACATCGGCTGCGGCGCCAAGGGTTGCCCGGATTTTCTGAAGCGGGAGGGCGAGGGGCGCCGGGCCCGTGCGCTGAACTGAGCGGCCCGTGCCGTGCAACAGCAAAATAATGCTTGCAAAAAAAATTATAATATTAGAGAATACTTATAACACTGAACTTGCTCTCCCAAAGAGTGTTTGGTGTTGTCTCCTCCTCCTCCTTTGGTGGAATTTGGCGCGGTCATATTTGAACCGCGCTTTTTTTTGCCGGGCACGCTCATTATTCGGCGCCGAATCCATCCGCGCCGGTCATCACCCACCGGGATCAAACGGGGGCATTTCCGGGCCAGCCAATTACTCATGGTTTCGCCAACCCCCAACGGGTTGCCCCGGCTCGCCAAACTCACCGGGCGAACAGGCGCTACCCATGGAACGGCGCCTGACATCCCGCAACATGTGAAGAGGGCGCCCGGCACAACTTGTGCGCTACGGTCGTCGCCACGACGCTGTCCCTTTACCCCTGCTTCTTGCCGTAGAAGCGATTTGCCGGCGGCTCATAGTGCACCGCGAAACGGATTGTCTCGAGCAGGCAAAAGATAGATGCCAACGGCTGCATAATTTTTAGCATCCCTTGTAACCTTTTCCCGTTTCGCCAGTATAAGGGCTAAGCAACATGGGACTTGACGTGGACATCAAACCGCTCATAGAAAGGATAAGGAATGGCGACAGGCAAGCATTTGGCCAGGTGGTCATCTTCTACCAGGGTCCACTGTTCGGTTTCCTGGGGCGGCTGGGTCTTAACCAATCCCATGCGGAGGAAATCGCGCAGGAGACTTTTCTGCAGGCATGGAAGCGTCTCGGCAGCTACGACCCGCACCTTGCGGCGTTTTCCACTTGGCTATTCACGATCGCGCGCAATCTGGCTTTAACCTAAAAAACTTAGTTCATCCGCAGATTACACAGATTTACGCAGATATGTCAGGAGCTTGCCTCGATGACAGATGTTACCCAGAAGGTGAATCGGGTTTTCCATGTAACCATCTGTTTATGCGTTGTTTAATCTGCGTGAATCTGCGCAATCTGCGGATTTTAGGTTTAAACGAGCTTTCTCGCGCTGCCAATCGGCACGAAGAAACGAGGGGGGACGATTTGCCTGACGGGGTTTGTCAAAGCCCGCAGCCGTTTGAAGCGCTGGCCAATGCGCAGTGGAAGCAGCGCTTGCAGGAATCTTTGCGGAAACTGCCGCTGGCTGATCGCAGCGTCCTGGCGCTGGCATACATCGAAAATCTGGAATTGACGGCAATCGGGCGGATCGAAGGATGCTCCTCCGGCGCAATCAAGACCAGATTACACCGTGCCAAGGAAAGGCTGCGCGAATTGCTGGGGACAAATGATGGATAAGGATTTGGAAGGACTCTTGGCGTCCGGCTTGTTGGAAACGCCGGAGGATTTTGCTCAGCGGGTAATGCAACGCATCGACGGTTTGCCTCTTCCTGTGCGTCCGGCGCAGCCGCGGGAATGGCTGTAATGGCTGGCACTGATCGGCGGCGTCGTTCTGGGGGCAACCCAACTGGCGGGATTTATGTTTGGCATCTGGTTAGCGGCAACGGCCGGATAACACGGGAGATTCTCAACGATGAACAACCTAACTAGACCGCGCAGACCCGTCTTCGCACTTATGATGTCGTTTGTTCTACCGGGCTTTGGGCAGCTTTATAACGGCGAACCAAACAAGGCGATCTGGCTATTCCTCGGTTTTGCCTTGTTAAGCATTCCAGGCGGGGCGCTGGTTGCGCTTTATCTGCCCAGTACTTGGATGATGCCTGCCCTCGTGGTCGGTATTGTACTGACCCTGGCGCTTTGGTTGTATGGGATGATCGATGCTTGGCGCGGCGCCAGCCGCAGGCAGGATTACGTCCCGCAAGTTTGGCAGGTCAGCGGTGTGTACGCGCTGGTTTTCATCATCTGCAATGTGCTCGCCCTGCCACTGTTGATTAGCTATGTGCGCGAGCACCAAGTCGCATCCTTTTATCTACCCAGTTCCAGCATGGTGCCGAGTGTGCTGCGGGGCGATATCATCTTCGCCGATAAACGCTACAACTGCCCTGGCTGCAAGCAAGGGGTCAAACGTGGGGACATTGCGATTTTTGCCTACCCGAATAACCGCACCATTTATTACATCAAGCGCATCATCGGCCTGCCCGGCGACCACGTGCGGGTCAAGGGCAACGAGGTCTGGGTAAACGGCCGATCCCTGACGGTGACGGAAGCTGTCACGCCAAATGGCGTCCTGGCGACGGAACGCGACGGAGGCAGGCAATGGAAGGTGATTTGGGCGCCTGTGAAAGACCGCCCCCCCGAGGCGGACATGACGGTGCCCGCGGGGCAAGTTTTCGTGCTGGGCGATAACCGCGATGCGGCCAAGGACTCACGCTATTTCGGCACGGTCCCTTTACAGGATGTGGTTGGAAAAGCCCGCCAGGTATGGTTCTCCTCCGATGCCAACGGCGTGCGCTGGAGGCGCTTGGGAGAAGTCCTGGAATGAATCGGGACCTCGGTGAGGTCCCGCATTTATGCAGTCGTTTGGCGCCCTGCCGGTCAGTCGCCCTGCTGCGCCTGCTCCGCGGCGATTTCGGCGTGTACCTGGGCCATGTCCACCGCCTTCACCTGGGTGATGAGGTCCTCGAAGTTGGCGGAGGATAGGGCGCCGGGCTGGGAGAACAGGATCACCTTCTCGCGGAACACCATCAGGGTCGGAATGGAGCGGATCTGGAAATAGCCGGCCAGGTCTTGTTCCTCCTCCGTATTCACCTTGGCGAACACGATCTCCGGGTATTGGTCCGACAGTTGCTCGTAGGTGGGGGCGAAAGAACGGCAGGGCCCGCACCAAGGCGCCCAGAAATCGACGATTACGGTGTCGTTGTTGATGACGACCTCTTCGAAGTTGTCCTTGGTGACTGCCACGGTGGCCATGGTAAAGCTCCTTTGCGTGCGTGCGCCGGGCGCATCGCGGGTTTTAGAGGGGAATCGAACACTCGAAGAACCGATATCTTGAACGGCGTGGCGCCGAGATTGAAGTGCTTTGAGCGAGCCAATCCGGATAGGTGGTATAACGATAACATTTTTTGCAGGCAACAATCCAGCCGCCGCGTCCGCGCCTGGGGCGGGTTCGCGAAGTATGGCTCAAGGTTGGCGCCGAATTGCCGATTCCATACAATTGACCCGGGCAAGAGGCGGAACGACCGGCCGATGGTCGCACCACGGAGGGCAATGTATGGACATGAACCCGCTATTCAAATTCATGGCGGACAAGAAGGCGTCAGATCTGTTTTTTTCTGCGGGGGCGCCCATCCACATCAAGATAGAGGGGGAACTCCAGCCCATCAACCGCCAGGTGCTTGACGCCAAGGCGGCGGAGCAGGCCGCCTATTCCCTGATGACCGACGATCAGATCGAAGAGTTCCGCAACACCATGGAGATGAACTTCGGGCTTTCCGTGAAGAACGTGGGCCGCTTCAGGATCAACGTGTTCCGCCAGCGCGGCAGTGTGGCGATGGTGATCCGCTTCATCAACAACACCATCCCTTCCATGGAGTCCCTGGGGTTGCCCGACGTGCTGCGGCAACTGGCGGTGGAGAAACGGGGCCTGGTGCTGGTGGTGGGGGCCACCGGCTCGGGCAAGTCCACCACCCTGGCCGCCATGATCGACTTCCGCAACGGCAGCAAGGCCGGGCACATCCTGTCGGTGGAAGACCCCATCGAGTTCATGCACAAGCACAAGAAGTCCATCGTCAACCAGCGCGAGGTGGGGGTGGACACGGAGTCCTACGGCAACGCCCTGATGAACGCCATGCGCGAGGCACCCGACGTGCTGCTGATCGGGGAGATCCGCGACATGGAGACCATGAAGCAGGCGCTGATCTATACCCAGACCGGACACCTGTGCATGGCCACCCTGCACGCCAACAACGCCTACCATGCCCTGACCCGGGTCATCAGCATGTTCCCCATGGAGACCCGGGAGCACCTGCTGCACGACCTGTCCGCCAGTCTCAAGGCGGTGATTTCCCAGCGCCTGGTGAAAGGGGTGGACGGCAAGCGGGTGCCCGCGGTGGAAGTCCTGGTGAATTCCCTGTACGTTTCCGAACTGGTCCAGAAGCAGCAGATCGATGCCATCAAGGAGGCCATGGAGCAATCCATGACCGACGGCTCCCAGACCTTCGAGCAGGCCCTGTTCCATCTCTACCAGAGTGGCAGGGTCAGCCTGGAAGAGGCGCTGCACAATGCCGACTCCCGCAATAATCTGGAATGGCTGATCAAGAACAGCACCAAGGAAAAATATCGCGAGACCGGGGCGCGCGTTCCCGGCAGCGCACCGAGGGCCCCCGGCGATTTTGGCGACATCACCATCATGCCGGAGATGCTGGATTAGGGTGCGTTAGCCTCGAAACGGCAATCGTAGGCCCGCAGGACGAAAGACACGCATGCTAGGAGCCTGTCGGACTTGAAGAATCGAAGCGAAAATTCGGCTGGCCGAGGACAGATTTTGTCGATTTTGCAGGTCAATAGTCGTTCTATTGACCAAAAAAGCGGCGAAATATGGACCGGTCAGGTGGATTTGCAGCCGATTTCCTTTAAGTCCGACAGGCTCCTAGAGTTCAAGCCGCTCACCCAGCCCGATTATCATCACGCCCTGGCGGCCACCGCGGGGCTCGCGGTGGTCATGTTCAGCGGCCCCGACTGCGGTAGCTGCCGCAGGGTGGAGGCGCTATTGCCGCAAGCGCTGGAGGGGGCGGTGCAGGCCCTGTTTCGGGTGGACGTGCAGCGTAGCACCGGGCTGGCGCGGCAGTACGACGTGTTCCATCTGCCCACCCTGTTCCTGTACCGCGACGGCCAGTTCCACGCCGCGCTTGAGAGCGAGGCCACGTCCGTCGCCCTGCGCCGGGCGGTTGCGGGGGCGCGGGCGCAACCGCCCCAGGAGGAGCCGTGAGGATCGACGAGGAGGGCCTGCTGCAAGGCGCGCGCCACATTCCCTCCCCCAATCGGGACGAGCGCCCGGAAGGCTGCGCCGTCGAATTGCTGGTGATCCACGCCATCAGCTTGCCGCCGGGCGAATACGGCGGCGACGGCGTCATCGAACTGTTCACCAACCGGCTGGACCCGTCGGCCCATCCTTACTATGCCGCGATCAAGGACCTGAGGGTGTCCGCGCACTTCCTGATCCGGCGTGACGGGGAGGTGATCCAGTTCGTGCCCTGCGGCCAGCGGGCGTGGCATGCGGGCGCCTCCCAGTGGCGCGGGCGCAGCCGCTGCAACGATTTCTCCATCGGCGTGGAACTGGAAGGCAGCGACAGCGAGTCCTTTACCGACGCCCAGTACGCCGCCCTGGCCGGCCTCACCCGTGCGCTGCGGGAGTCCTATCCCATCCGCGACATCGCCGGCCACAGCGACATCGCCCCCGGCCGCAAGACCGATCCGGGCCCCCACTTCGACTGGGCCCGCTACCGCGCTCTAATCAAAGACGCGCAGCGCCCCCGTCCCTCTCCCCCCCGGGGGGAGAGCTAGGAGAGAGGGCAGCCTTCGGCCAGCGCTTCCCCGAGGAGAGTTAGGAGAGAGGGCAGCCCTCGGCAAGTGTTTCCCGGGGGGGCCAGGAGAGAGGGCCGCCCCCGCGTCCCTGAAACCTAGTCGAACACCACCGTCTTGTTGGCATACAGCAGCACCCGGTTCTCGATGTGCCAGCGCACGGCGCGGGACAGCACGATCTTCTCCAGGTCTGCCCCCTTCTGGATCAGGTCGTCCAGGTGGTCCCGGTGGGAGATACGGGCCACGTCCTGCTCGATGATGGGGCCATCGTCCAGGATCTCCGTCACGTAGTGGCTGGTGGCGCCGATCAGCTTGACCCCGCGCTCGAACGCCCGGTGATAGGGTTTGGCGCCGTGGAAGGCAGGCAGGAATGAATGGTGGATGTTGATGATGCGGCTGGGGTAGTGGTGGATGAACTGGGGCGACAGCACCTGCATGTAGCGCGCCAGCACGATGAAGTCCACGTGGTGGTGGCGCAACAGGTCGAGCTGCAGCCGTTCCGCCTCTTCCTTGGCGTCCCGGTGCACCGTCACGTGCTGGAACGGGATGCCGTACGCATCCGCCAGCCACTTGGTGTCGGTGTGGTTGCTGACGATGAGCGGGATGTCGCAATGCAGCTCCCCGCTTTGGTGGCGGTACAGCAGATCCGCCAGGCAGTGGTCGTAGCGCGAGACGAACACCGCCATCTTGGGTCGGTAGCCGGAAAGCGCCAGGCGCCAGTCCATCTGGAAGCGTTCGGCAATCGGGGCGAAGTGCCGCTCGAACTCCCCCAGGGGCAGGTGGAAGTCGCCCAAATCCCACTCCACCCGCATCAGAAACAGCTTGAGGGCGCCGTCCTGGTGCTGGTCGGCGTGCAGGATGTTGGCGTTGTGGCGGTAGAGGAAATCGGCGATGGCCGCGACCAGGCCCTTCTGGTCGGGGCAGCTGACGAGCAGGATGGCGGTGTTTTTCATGGTTTCGTCCGACGGGCTGGGTCGATAATGATAACACCTCGCCTTTCGGGACCCCTATGCCCGCTTTTCGCGAGCTATCGAATTGATTCGAAAAAGCCAACTGCTTCGTCATAAAAAAATCTTCGATTGCGGTTGCGTGTCCTTCGTTAAGTCACTAGAATTTGTTTGTCCCGTACCGGTCAAACACAATATGTTGTGGTTGACCGGTGTCAGAAAAACGGGGTTATTTGCTTCATTCTTATAAAAACGGGAGACGTAGAGATGCAACTCGCCACCGATACCAGCCATTCCCCCTCATCCCAGACAGCGCAGACGGAAGCTCAGCCGGCCGCGAAGGATCCGCGCTTCGCCCAATACAAGGTGATCCGCCGCAACGGCAGCGTGGTCGGGTTCGAACCCGGCAAGATATCCATCGCCCTCACCAAGGCGTTCATCGCAGTCAACGGCGGGCAGGGTGCCGCCTCCGCCCGGGTGCGAGAACAGGTGGCCCGCATCAGCGAAGGGGTGGTCAATGCCCTGATGCGCCGCCAGCCGGGCGGCGGCACCTTCCACATCGAGGACATTCAGGACCAGGTGGAACTGGGCCTGATGCGCTCCGGCGAGCACGACGTGGCCCGTGCCTACGTGCTGTACCGGGAGAAGCGTGCCCAGGAGCGGGCGCAGAAGAGGGAGACCGAGGGGCCGCGGCAAGCGCTCAACGTGGTCGAGGACGGCGTAAGCCGGCCCCTGGACATGGAACGGTTGCAGGCGCTGATCGCGGCCGGTTGCGAGGGGCTGGGCGAGGCGGTCGATCCCCGGCCGGTGCTGCGGGGCGTGCTGCGCGACCTGTACGACGGGGTGTCCGCGGAGGAGGTGCGCAAGTCCACCGTGCTCGCCGCGCGCGCGCTGATCGAAAAGGACCCGGCCTATTCCCAGGTCACCGCGCGCCTGCTGCTCAACACCATTCGCCACGAGGTGCTGGGCGAGGAAGTGGGCCAGGCGGAGATGGCCGCCCGCTACGCCGAGTATTTCCCCCGGTTCGTCAAGCGCGGCATCGAGGCGGAACTGCTGGACGAGCGCTTGGCCCAGTTCGATCTGGAGCGCCTGAGCGCGGCCCTGGACGCCTGCCGCGACCTCAAGTTCGGCTATCTCGGGCTGCAGACCCTGTACGACCGCTATTTTCTGCACGTGGAGGGGCGCCGCCTGGAGCTGCCCCAGGCCTTCTTCATGCGCGTGGCCATGGGGCTCGCCCTGAACGAGATCGACCGCGAGGCGCGCGCCGTCGAGTTCTACAACGTGCTGTCCAATTTCGACTTCATGAGTTCCACCCCGACCCTGTTCAACGCCGGCACCCGCCACAGCCAGCTCTCCAGTTGCTACCTCACTACCGTTTCCGACGACCTGGACGGCATCTACCAGGCGATCAAGGAAAACGCCATGCTGCAGAAATTCGCCGGCGGCCTGGGCAACGACTGGACCTCGGTGCGGGCCCTGGGCTCCCACATCAAGGGCACCAACGGCAAGTCCCAGGGGGTGATCCCCTTCCTCAAGGTGGTGAACGACACCGCCGTGGCGGTGAACCAGGGCGGCAAGCGCAAGGGCGCGGTGTGCGCCTACCTGGAGTCGTGGCACCTGGACATCGAGGAGTTCCTCGAACTGCGCAAGAACACCGGGGACGACCGCCGCCGCACCCACGACATGAACACCGCCAACTGGGTCCCCGACCTGTTCATGAAGCGGGTGATGGAAAACGCCGAGTGGACCCTGTTTTCCCCCAACGACGTGCCCGACCTGCACGACCGCTACGGGCGCGACTTCGAGCAGGCCTACCTGGCCTATGAGGAAAAGGCGGCCCGCGGCGAGTTGAAGCTGTTCAGGAAGATTCCGGCCCAGCAGCTCTGGCGCAAGATGCTTTCCATGCTGTTCGAGACCGGGCATCCCTGGATCACCTTCAAGGACCCCTGCAACATCCGCTCGCCGCAGAGCCACGTGGGCGTGGTGCACAGTTCCAACCTGTGCACCGAGATCACCCTCAACACCTCCGACAGCGAGATCGCGGTGTGCAACCTGGGCTCGGTGAACCTGGTGGCCCATCTCCAGGACGGCCGGCTGGACCTGGACAAGCTGCGGCGCACCACCCGCACCGCCCTGCGCATGCTGGACAACGTGATCGACATCAACTACTACGCGGTGCCCAAGGCGCGCAACGCGAACCTCAAGCACCGGCCGGTGGGGCTGGGCATCATGGGCTTCCAGGACTGCCTGCAGCGGCTCAGGGTCCCCTACGCCTCCGAGGCGGCGGTGGAGTTTGCCGACCGCTCCATGGAGGCGGTGGCTTACTACGCCTACTGGGCGTCCACGGAACTGGCGGAGGAGCGGGGCCGCTACAGCTCGTTCCGGGGCTCCCTGTGGGACCGCGGCATCCTGCCCCACGAAAGCCTCGGGCTGCTGGCCGAGGAACGGGGTGGCTACGTGGAGGCGGACAGCTCCGCCACCCTGGACTGGGAAGCGCTGCGCTCCCGCATCGCGAGCCACGGCATGCGCAACTCCAACTGCCTGGCGATTGCCCCCACCGCCACCATCGCCAACATCGTGGGGGTCTCCGCCTCCATCGAGCCTACCTACCAGAACGTCTACGTGAAATCCAACCTGTCCGGCGAATTCACCGTCAGCAACGGCTATCTGGTGGACGACCTCAAGCGGCTGGGGCTGTGGGACGAGGTAATGATCGCCGATCTCAAATACTTCGACGGCTCCCTGGCCAAGATCGACCGCGCGCCCCAGGAGCTGCGCGAACTCTACGCCACCACCTTCGAGGTCGACCCGAAATGGCTGGTGGAGGCCGCCGCCCGCCGCCAGAAGTGGATCGACCAGGCCCAGAGCCTCAACATCTACATGGCCGGGGCCTCCGGCAAGAAGCTGGACGAGGTGTACAAGCTGGCCTGGGTCAGGGGCCTCAAGACCACCTACTACCTGCGCACCCTGGCGGCCACCGCGGCGGAGAAATCCACCGGCAAGGGCGGCGAGCTCAACGCGGTGCGGGCCGATGGCGGCCCGGCCACGGACGTCAAATTCTGCGCCATCGACGACCCCGGCTGCGAGGCGTGTCAGTGATGGGAACCGGGGCCGGCCCCGCAGAATCCGAACAGACTGCGAGCGAACGACTCCGCAGGCATCAGGCATTACCAGAGGAGAACAGAACCATGCTCAGCTTCGAAGACGACGTCACCCCCGCACCGAATCCCGCGTACCGCCCGGTGCCGCGGCCTTCGGCCCCCGGCCCTGAAAACCCCGAGGCCGATCTCAAATCCCGCCGCGTGCGGGTGGAGGACAAGCGGGTGATCAACGGCCAGGCGGACGTGAACCAGTTGGTGCCGTTCAAGTACAAGTGGGCCTGGGAGAAATACCTGGCCGGCTGCGCCAACCACTGGATGCCCCAGGAAGTCGGCATGAGCCGCGACATCTCCCAGTGGAAGGACCCCAACGCCTTGTCCGACGACGAGCGCCTGATCATCAAGCGCAACCTCGGCTTCTTCGTCACCGCCGACAGCTTGGCGGCCAACAACATCGTGCTCGGCACCTACCGCCACATTACCGCGCCGGAATGCCGCCAATACCTGCTGCGCCAGGCGTTCGAGGAGGCGATCCACACCCACGCCTACCAGTACATCGTGGAATCCCTGGGCCTGAACGAGGGGGAAATCTTCAACATGTACCACGAGATTCCCTCCATCCGCGACAAGGACGAATTTCTCATCCCCTTCATCGACACCCTCACCGACCCGGTCTTCAAAACCGGCACCCCGGAGGACGACCAGACGTTGCTGAGGAGCCTGGTCGTGTTCGCCTGCATCATGGAAGGCATCTTCTTCTACGTGGGCTTCGCGCAGATCCTCGCCCTGGGCCGCCAGAACAAAATGACCGGCGCAGCCGAGCAGTACCAGTACATCCTGCGGGACGAGTCCATGCACTGCAATTTCGGCATCGACCTCATCAACACCATCAAGCTGGAAAACCCCCACCTGTGGACCCCCGAATTCCGCGAGGAAATCCGCGGCCTGATGAGGAAAGGCGTGGAACTGGAATACCGCTATGCCGAAGACACCATGCCCCGCGGCGTGCTCGGCCTCAACGCCGGCCAATTCAAGGAATACCTGCGCTTCATCGCCAACCGCCGCTGCCAGCAGATCGGCCTGGACGAACTCTACCCCGGCGCCAACAATCCCTTCCCCTGGATGAGCGAAATGATCGACCTGAAGAAGGAAAAGAACTTCTTCGAGACCAGGGTGACCGAGTACCAAACGGGGGGAGCGCTGTCCTGGGATTGATAGCGGCTGCCGGCGAGAAAGTTCTTTCGGCGCCGGCCTCGGGACGTATCGGCGGCGAGGGGGGAGCGGAGATTTCCCCCTTCGCCCCCGGGGAGAAGGGCCGGGGATGAGGGCACGCGGCCAGCCGCCCCGGCGCCCGCCGGCCGGATTACGGCTGAGCGGTTTGCGCTTTTTGCTCGGGCGCGTCGGCCGGGTGGGTCTGTAATCGTGTTTGACATATCTTCGTTTTGTTGGAACAGCCAAAATTGACCCCAATGCCTTGTTCGCGCTACGCGCGATTGTTTGAGGCGGGGGGCGGCCCCGCATGCCGGTTGCTTTTCTTGTCCGGTCAAGAAAAGTAACCAAAAGAAGACCGCCCCACTGCACCGGCCTTCGGCTGCCCTCGGTTGACCGGAAAGATCGGGCGGCTGCGCAACTCGCGCTGCGCGCTCGGACAGTGCTCGCCGACATCCCCCGATCTTTCCGCTAAACCGAGGCGGTGCAGAGGGGGGGAAGCCGTCGCGAGAGTTAGCGGCAGGAATTTTCTTTTGGCGTGATGGGAAAGGGTAGCGTCCCTTTTTCTTCTCTTTTTCTTCTCTGGGATTGATAGCGGCTGCCGCCGAGAAAGTTCTTTCGG
This sequence comes from Pseudomonadota bacterium, assembly GCA_021848325.1. GTDB lineage: Bacteria > Pseudomonadota > Gammaproteobacteria > Burkholderiales > JAJZUU01 > JAJZUU01. The sequence goes on from JAJZUU010000029.1 coordinate 32,442, forward strand.
CGCCGGCCTCACGACATATCGGCGGTGAGGGGGGCGGAGATTTTCCCCCTTCGCCCCCGGGGAGAAGGGCCGGGGATGAGGGCCCGCGGCGAGTCGCCCCGCGCCCGCCGGCCGAATTACGGCTGAGCGGTTTGCGCTTTTTGCTCGGGCGCGTTGGCCGGGTAGGTCTGTAATCGTGACCCCATATCTTGTTGAGTCACTAACGGAGCGGTCAACTGCCGGATCTAGGGTGAAAGTTTTTGCGTTTTATGCTTTACCAACAGAGTATTGCGCTATCATGAGCGCGTGGTCCTCAAGGAGTTGATCGACGGGATGTTGCTCAAGCACGAGGCGCGGCGGCTCGCCGGGCGCGTCACTGGCAGCGAAGGCAAGCCAGCCGAAACGCGCTGATCCTTTAGCCGCTAAAGGAAGAGCGTAAAAAAGCCCGGCAACGCCGGGCTTGGGAGGGGTTTTCCTGTTAAGGCGGGTTATTTCTCGTCTGCCACGGAATGCAGCTCCTTACGTTTTCGGGATAGGAAGGCCCCCGCCGCACTCCCGACAATACTCAGGGTGCCATTGTAGGCAAGAAGGATTGCAAGGGTTGCCAACAATCCGCCAATGCGATCCACATGCCCGCCGAAATACTCATAACTACGAGCCATCGACTCACCGAGCACTGCCCCGTATATAGCCATGGACATTCCCACAACTATCTTCCAGCGGGGCGCCAAATAGGCAGCTACAAATGCTGCAAAGCCAGGAGTTCCAAGCAGCAGTAGACGCAATAGCTCGTGGTGGCTGAACTCGAAATACGCCATCTGCCCGAGTACGAACACACCGATTCCGGCTAGCATGGCCTTGGGTGCAGTCCAGTGAATCATGGCTTATAACCAGGCTCACCAGGTTGAGGCCCCGGATTAATAGGCCAGTTTGGCCAGTTTTTGACCGGAATGGATTGGCCACATGCCTTCATGGCCTGCTCGGCGCAATGGCAACAATTGTTTTTGATGAAGTCGTAGTTCTGGCACTTCTTCATTTCCCTCTTCACGCAATCATCATCCTGCGGCCCCTTCGTGGCCTCACAAGTAGCCCCTTTGGGTGCCGGATCTGGATGAACACCGTTTGGATCGAAACTCGACGTGTCGTTGTTGTCGCCGTTGAAGCGCATGAAGCAATGCTGGCCAGGGATTATGTAACCTTGAATCGGGCGATAGCACATCTCGGCATCAAGCCCTAATGGGTCTGTGTACTTCAAGGGATTGGATAGTGCGTAGGCGTA
>JAJZUU010000030.1 GCA_021848325.1 Pseudomonadota bacterium
GCCGCCACCAGGAAATCCCGCAGCCGGTTGTCGGGCCGATCAGGAAAAGCCTTCAGGCCACGTTCCGCCCATTCCAGCGCCTTGTCCGGCTGCTCGGCCTTGATCCAGATTTCGGCGATGTTGAGATAGCAATAGCCCGAGGAAAGGTCACGTGACTTGATCGCAACCAGTTCCTCGACATCGCCACTCGCCTCGGCCAGCCGCTCCATGATGCGGGTAATGCGTGACCGGTGGGCGTCGTAGCCGTCCTTCGTATCCCGTGGTTTGAGCTTGCGCCACTCGGCTTCCGCCAGTTCCCGGTAGCGACTCAGGCCTTCCTTGCCGAGGGCATCACGATAGGTGGCGGCATCGAAGCTGCACAGGCCGAACGGCAGCGTGGTCTCGAACCGGAACAGACGCTCGGCCAGCCCTGCCGGCTCGGGCCGCGCCAGCGTGCAAGCCTTGAGATGCAACTCGCCCAGACGATAGACGATGTCGCCAATCTCACCATTCGAGTCGTCAACCTGCTCCAGTGAATTCTCGACTCGCTCGATGGCGTACTCGGCCAGTTCGACCAGCATGGCGGCGGTGTCGGGCTTGAGTAATTCCGCCAGTGAATCCACGATCTGGTCAAGATTGCCGGCAAACGTGCCCACCTCCCGCCAGTCGACAAAATCATGAATGCGCGTCGCGCCGTCGATGGCCCGCCGGAATGCCTTGGCCACGTTCCCGCCACCGCCGGTACGCTCGGCCTTGAGCAATAGCGACTGGTAGAGCCGGTCGTCGCGCTGGGCCACGTCGAGAAGGAGGTCGATCAATGCTTCCGGCGGTTGCGTGATCAGATACTCCTTGATATCGCGCCATGGATCGCGCCGCTTCTTCTTGCCGGATGCGGCGCCGGATTTCGGTACGGCGGAATTCTCGGCCAGCCACGCCAACCCGACCGCCACGCAATGCTTGCAGAAATAGCCGTCGGCGGCACGCGGGCAAGTACAGTCGTAGGCCAGATCGCCGTCGTCATCCCACAACTCGACCTGGTAGGTTTCCGTGCCTTCAACCTTGGCCGTGACCTTGTCATCTGCCGCACGCAGCCGACTGACGGCGCCAACGGAAAAATATTCCTCGCCGCGCCGGAAGGCGGTGCCGCCGGCAAGGTCTTCGAGCATGGCGCGGGTAATCAGACCATCTTCCACAACAAACCTTTCAATTCGTCCTCTGGTTAGCAAAGCGCCTGTTGGCGGGGTAGCGCATAGCTCACCGGTTTATTCCGCTTTTCGAGGAATCCCTGTTCGACGGCGGCGGCCAACCTGTAAGGCCGGTGGCTTCCTCAATCTGGAATTGCAATTCGCTCTTCGACATTCGTAGCGTCCCGGAATACGTGTCGGACAGGGCGCTCTTTAGGGGCAGCGCTTAAATAAGCCTTGCCCCGCATAGCGACGGCTACTTGGCAGGCACAACGACTGCAGGTGTAACGCCAAGACGTTTGGCGCGGCGCGCGAATCGACGGTCATCGAAGCTCAGGAATTCCGTGCAATGGCTACTGGCCAGCAGGTGCAGCGCATCGGCGAAGTCCAGCCCCTCTGTGTGCCAGGCCAGGGCATCGGCGATACGCGACCATTCCTCGACGCTGACGTTGGGCAGACCAAGCAGATGTTTGACGACCCGGACGAAATCCTCGTCCGCGAAGCCATAAAAGGCGCGCAAGACCCATTCGAGCTCAAGAATTACGGTCAGGGGTACGAACACCTGGGGGGATTCGGTCAGGAGTCGATGGGCAATCGGACGTTGTCTGGCGGCCTCGGGGTCAGCTGGGTCAGCCACATAGAAACGCGCCAGGATGTTGGTATCAAGGGCGATCATTTTTGGCTTCTCGCATGGCGAGGGCGACATCGAAATCTGCAAGCCGGCGTTTGCCCGGCCGCTTGCAAACCAGCATGCCGAAGCCGTCTTCGGCAGTGGTTTGAGCAACCTGGCGCTTCACCTCGGCGTGGATGACGTGACCTTCCAGGCTGAAATCGAGTTGGCAGCCTGGGGTGATGCCCAAGCGGCGACGGATTTCCACCGGAATGACTACTTGGCCTTTATCGGAAACGGTTGCTAACATGGCAGCATTCTCCTCTTACATGGTAAGAATATTTTAGCACAAAGCATTACTCCGGCAACAGAATGTAGATGCCGAGGAGATCCATCGGCAAAACGGGATAGACAACCTGAAAACGCTGCTTGTCCATAAGAGTGTTTGCCTTGGATGCCGCCAATCGATACCCGCTATTTTTCGCGCTGCAGGTCTGCCGGCGCGGACGCTACCAAATAACCTGATGTTATCTCTTGTCCGCACTACGCGGGCAAGAAAAACACGAAGAACGCTGCCCCGGGACAGCATAACCTTGCCGCTCCAGCAAGGTTATGCCTCCAAATCGGTACTGGCAAAGATATGCTTCCAGGTGGCTGCCGGTGAACAGGGGTAGACCACTTGGCCTGAATGTTGCATAAACCGCCTGCTGGGTAATTTCAACGCTACGTTGCGATTTTTGGCTCTTCGACGGTTTCATACGGAAGGCACTCTGGATAACTTGTGAAAAAGGAGTGAAGGTTGGTCCGGAGTCGGGAAGATCGAAGACCGCTCCGGAACGCGAAAACGCCGTGTGCAGCCATGAACAACGCCCTCCCTCCCAACGCTCCCCCGAGGGGAAGAGAGGCTGGGGCGCTCTGCGGCTTCGGCCTAAACCTGCCGCAGGATGCCGTCGTCCAGGGTCAGCACCCGCTCCATCTTGGCCGCCAGCGCCAGGTCGTGGCTCACCACCAGCAGGCTGGTGCCGCGGGAGCGGTTGAGTTCCAGCATCAGGTCCTGCACCCCTTCCGCGGTGTGGCGGTCCAGGTTGCCGGTGGGCTCGTCCGCCAGCACGCAGGCCGGCTGGGTCACCAGGGCGCGGGCGATGGCCGCCCGCTGCCGCTCGCCGCCCGAGAGTTCCCCGGGGTTGTGCTCCAGCCGGTGCCCCAGACCCACCTCCCGCAGCATGCGGGCCGCCGTCTCGTAGGCCTCTTCCTTGGCCATGCGCCGGATCAGCAGGGGCATGGCGACGTTTTCCAGGGCGCTGAACTCGGGCAGCAGGTGATGGAACTGGTAGACGAAGCCCAGCGCCCGGTTGCGCAGCTCCCCGCGCTCGGCCTCGCTCATGCGCCGGATGTCGCGCCCCATGATCTCCACGCTGCCCGCGCTGGCGCTGTCCAGCCCCCCGAGCAGGTGCAGCAGGGTGCTCTTGCCGGAGCCGGAGGCGCCGACGATGGCCACCCGCTCGCCCTTGGCCACCTGCAGATCGATCCCCAGCAGCACCGGCACCTCCAGCCTGCCCTGCCGATAGACCTTGCGCAGCCCGCGGCAGGCCAGCACCAGCTCCGCTCCCTGGGCCACCGCCGGGGTCTCATTCATAGCGCAAGGCCTCCGCCGGGTTGACCTTGGATGCCCGGTAGCTGGGGTAGAGGGTGGCCAGCAGGCTCAGCACCAGGGACACGGTCCCGATCACCAACACGTCCCGCAACTCCAGTTTGGATGGCAGTTCGCTGATGTAATACACGCTCTTGGCCAGGAAATGGATGCCGAAGGTGCGCTCTATGGCCGGCACGATCACGGGAATGTTGAGGGCCAGCAGCACCCCCCCCAGCACCCCCATGGCGGTACCGATCACGCCGATGAAGGCCCCCTGGATCACGAACACCTTGAGGATGCTCGCCGGCGAGGCCCCCAGGGTGCGCAGGATGGCGATGTCCGCCTGCTTGTCAGTGACCACCATCACCAGGGTGGAGACGATGTTGAAAGAGGCCACCGCCACGATCAGCAGCAGGATGATGAACATCACGTTCTTCTCGATCTCCACCGCGCGGAAGAAGTTGGCGTGCTGCCGGGTCCAGTCGGTGATGTAGAAATCGCCGCGCAGTGTCCCGGCCAGCTCCTGCGCCACCCGGGGAGCCTGGTACAGGTCCTTGAGCCGCAGCCGCACCCCGGACACCCGGTCGCCCATGCGGTACAGCTTCTGGGCGTCCGCCAGGTCGATCAGGGCGAGCCCCGCGTCGTACTCGTACATGCCCACACTGAAGATCCCCACCACCCGGAACTGCTTGAGCCGGGGCAGGATGCCGGCCGGTGTCACCTGGCCCTCGGGGGCAATCAGCACCACCTTGTCCCCCAGCGTCACCCCCAGGGCGCGGGCCAGATCGGCCCCCAGGACGATGCCGAAATCCCCCGGGCGCAGGTCCCCGAGCCGCCCCCGCTTCATGTGGGCGCCGATGTCAGCCACCCGGTCCTCGTAGTCCGGCAGGATGCCGCGGATCACCGCCCCCTGCACCGCGCCGTCGAAGGCCAGCATGCCCTGGGCCGTGACATAGGGAGCGGCCGCCACCACCTCCGGGTTGCGGCCGGCATCGGCGGCCACCCGGGGCCAGCCGGCCAGGGTGTTGTCCGGACCGCTGATCTGGATATGGGCGGCGACCCCCAGGATGCGGGTGCGCAACTCCTCCTGGAAGCCGTTCATAACCGACAGCACCACGATCAGCGCGGCCACCCCCAGGGCGATGCCCGCCATGGAAATGAGCGAGATGAAGGAGATGAAATGGTTGCGCCGCTTGGCGCGGGTGTAGCGCAGGCCGATGAAGAGTTCGAAGGGTTGCACGGGGCGGGCGGAATCCTGGGCAAGACGGAAGTTGAACTGCGGCGTCGCGGGAGGGCCGGCCGCACCCGCACATCGGTGGCGACCGGCAAGCTGCCATGCCCGCTGAAGAAGCCGAGCCGCAAGTTTGCCACAAGGGGCGCCCGGCCGCCAGGGTTATCCGCCGGCGGGGCACGGTAAATTTGTTCTCAAGGCCCCGTGACGCGACGGCTGTCGAATTCTCCGTCATGCGCAAGTAGTCGAAGACGAGGCGAGGCCTCTTGCGGAGTGCGACTCGTCATCCCGAGTACGATTTCACGCGAGCACTCGCCAGATTTCTTCGTGACCGATTCCCGTTCGATCAGAAATACCTGGCCGACGTGCGGGAAGTCGAAGTCGGGAGCGGCGCGCTTCTGCTCGTCATGACCCGCTACGGGCAAGGTGCCGACTTTTTTGGGCGTGACAGATTTTGGATTCATGCCCGGCCACGCTCATGATGTGCGCTGGGTGCCCCGCTGCATCGGTCGCCAGAGGCATGCCCATGGCCTATAGTTTAATATCGAATGTGAGGTTTTTGCTTGCGCCCTTACGTAACCAATACGGAGGATGGGCTTGCTCCACACGGCACGCATCAACGACGCCATGGCCTGCATCGGTTGCGGCCTGCTGCTCTGGTATCTCCATCCGGTCCCGGCCCTCGCCCAGCCAGCCGGCGGGGGTGCGGCGAGACCGCCCGTTTCGATCATCCAACCCCCGCCTAAAGGAGCACCGCTCATGCGACTCGCCCTATCGAGCCCGGCCTTCGCCCACGGCCAGTCCATCCCCCGCAAGTATACCTGCGACGGCGAGGATGTCTCGCCCCCGTTGTCCTGGTCGGGGGCGCCTCCCGGTACCAAGAGTTTCGCCCTCATCGCCGACGATCCGGACGCCCCGGCCGGCACCTGGGTGCACTGGGTGCTGTACGACATCCCGTCGCAGAACACGGGCCTGCCGGAACATGTTCACGCCGAGGCCAAGCTCGCCGACTCCGGCGTCCGCGGCAGCAACAGTTGGCAGCGCCTGGGCTACGGCGGTCCCTGTCCGCCCGGCGGCACCCACCGCTATTTCTTCAAGCTCTACGCCCTGGACGCCGTGCTTTCCCTGCCTGCCGGTTCCGGCAAGACCCAACTGCTGTTCGCCATGGAGGGGCACGTCCTGGCGCAGACCGATCTGATGGGGACCTACCAGCGGCGCTAGGAGCCTGTCGGACTTGAAGAATCGAAGCGAAGCGGGTCAGGCAGGCAAGCCGCGTAGCGGCTGCTCGCAAAATTCGGCTGGCCGAGGACAGATTTTGTCGATTTTGCAGGTCAATAGTCGTTCTATTGACCAAAAAAGCGGCGAAATATGGACCGGTCAGGTGGATTTGCAGCCGATTTCCTTTAAGTCCGACAGGCTCCTAGGCGGCGAATCTGTTAAACTTGCCGCTTCCCCGTTTTCCCGCAATCGCTTTGGTGGATCATGCACGAGTCCGGCCGCTGGCGGTTCTGGATTGACCGCGGCGGCACCTTTACCGACATCGTCGCCCGGCGCCCGGCGGCGGCGCCGGCTACCGCGCCGCACCATGCCCGCCGGCCGCCACGGTGGCCGTGCATGGGGGCGGGGCGAGCCCCGGCTCGATGCCGCCGGACAGCACCGCCATCGACCAGGAAGGGGTGCTGAGCGCCGGCCTGAAGATCGTCGCGGGGGGGGCGCTTCCAGTCCGGGGTGGTCGCCTCCTGGCGGGGCTCGGGGGCCTATCCGGCGGGTGATCGCCGCCCTGGAGGACGGCCGCTTCCGTTACCCTCTGGACAACGGCGCGGCGATCGCGGTGGAGGTGCGGGTGGACCGCCGCGCCCGCAGCGCGCGCATCGATTTTAGCGGCACCTCCCCGCGCCGGCCCAACAACTTCAACGCCCCGGCCGCGGTCACCAAGGCGGCGGTGGTGGCCGGCAATGTGAAGCTGGTGGAGACCCCGGGCGGGGGCGGCTACGGGCCCGCCGGATGAGGCGGAGCGACCCCGGTGACGCGCACCGTTCCCGGTTCGTCGAGCTTGCCGTCCACTTGGATGTCGGCCGCCACGAAACGCTTCACCAACTCGGCGTTGGTCAACAGGTGCGAGGTGATGCGGGCGGTATAAAGTTCCGAGGCGTGAGGGACGAAGGCCAGGGGCAACAGGAGTTGGTCGGCCAGATATGGGTCCACCGCCGCGCCGCTTTCCAGAAAGGCCAGAAGCCCGTCCGCCGCCTCGTCGGCCACGCTCTCCGCCGGCTTGCCGGCCGCACCCAGGGCGCTGTAACAGCAGCGTCCGTGTTCGAATTGGGCGAGCAGTACCAGGAAAGTCCCCCTGGAATAGGCGGGCAACGCGGCCGTCTGGATCTCCAGCGGCACCCCCAGCGGACCCAGGCGTTCCGCCGCCCGCCGGCGCTGCCGCTCGGCGATGGCGAGGTCCAGGTTGGCCACCGCGGACAGACCGCTCACCCCCTTTAATGCGCCGCGCGCCACCAGCCTGAGCGGTTTGAGGGGGGCGGGCGGCCGGATCGCGGCGATGATCCGGCCCCCGCCCTTGGGGTAGAAGCCGGCCCGCTCCAGGTTGCATTCCCCGCGAAAGCCCGCCTGCCGCAACAGAGGCATCCAGTGCCAGGCGAGGTAATGATAGCAGGGGCTCCAGGGCACGTGGGTGCCGCCGCTGATCGCCACCTCCGACGCCGCCCCGGCGAAGCTCAAGGGCAGGAACAGGGTTTGCAGCACCAGGGTGGCCGAACCCGCGGTGCCGATATCGAAGCGATAGCTGCCAGCCGCGACCCCGCCGGGCTCGAAGCTGAGGGTCTGGGAATGGAGCTGCGCCCCTTGCACCCGGGCGCCGCTGATGGCGGCCGCCGCTTCCACCGCCTTGAGGTGCTGGGGCTTGAGCCCGGGCTTGTCGCGCCGGGCGCGGATGTTCCACAAATGCATCGGCCGGCCGGTGATCACCGACAGGGCCAGCGCGCTGCGCAGCACCTGCCCGCCGCCCTCGCCGAAGGAGGCGTCGATCTCGATCATGACGGAGCGGCCATCAGCCGAACACCTCCAGGCATTCGCCGGGTGCGACCGGTGGGTGGGGCCCGGCCAGGCGCACGATCTCCTCGGCGGCCCGCTCCGGGGGGATGCCCTCCCGCTGTCCGGTGACCTCCACCAGCATGTCGGTGGCCACCGCCCCCGGGCATACCCCGTAGACGCGGATGCCTTGCCCCGACACTTCCCGTGCCAGGCTCTCGGTGAATCCCAGCACCGCGAACTTGCTGGCGCAATAGCTTGCCAGCCCGGCGATCCCCGCCTGGCCGGCGCCGGAACAGACGTTGACGATCACCCCCGAGTTGCGCGCCAGCATGTGGGGCAGCACGGCGCGGGCGGCGTAGAGTACGCCCTTGACGTTGGTGTCCAGCACTTCGTCCAACAGCGCGACGGGCTGGTGGGCGAAGTAGCCCATCCAGGCCTTGCCCGCGTTGCCCACCAGCACGTCGATCGCCTCGAACCGGTGCAGGACCTGCTCCGCGAAGGACTCCATCTGGCGGTAGTCCCGCACGTCCGCCTGAAAGATGGCCACCTCCCCCAGATCGCCCAGGCCGAGCTCGGCCTGTGCCAGGGCGTGCTTGTCCCGGGCGCAAACGGCCACCCTGGCGCCCGCCTGCAAGAAGGCGCGGGCGGTGGCGAGACCGATCCCGCGGGAGCCGCCGGTGATCATCACGGTGCTTTGGGAAAAGTCCGCCATGCCGTTTCTCCCGGAAAACCGCTGTTTCCATTATCCTGGAAACCGTTTCTTAGGATTATAGGAGCGCCACGGCGCTCCGCCAGAGGATTGAATCGGGGCAGCCGGCAAGGCCCGCGGGGAGGGTCTCCCAAGACCGCTGAGGAAAGGGGTTACCCCTCCAGGATCTCCACCGGCGTCCCTGGCGCCATCCGGTCGAACAGGTCCACGATGTCCGCACTGCGCATGCGGATGCAGCCGTGGGAGCCGGGTACACCCATCGGCGCCGTGTCCGGGCAGCCGTGGATGTAGATGTAGCGGCGCATGGTGTCCACCCGGCCCAGGCGGTTGAAGCCCGGCTCGCAGCCGGAAAGCCACAGGATGCGAGTCAGTATCCAGTCGCGGGTCGGGTGTGCGGCCCCCAGTTCCGCGGTATAGATATCCCCGGTGGGGCGGCGCCCCACGAACACCGAGTCAAGGGGCTGGCCCGCGCCGATCTTGGCGCGGATCAGGTGCCTGCCGCGGGGGGTGCAGAGGCTGCCGTCCTGCTCCCCCGGGCCGTTCGTGGCCGTGGATACCGGGTAACTCCGGAGGAGCCGCCCGTCCTCGTCCAGCAGATCGAGCGCCTGGCGCGCGATGTCAACCCTGATGCGCGGCAACTTCATCTCCTTCTCCGGCCGCCTGCCGACGGCGCCCGGCGAAGAAATCGCTCAACAAGCCGCCGCATTCCCGGGCCAGCACCCCCGATGTGACGCTGGCATGGTGGTTCAGCCTCTTGTCGGCAAACAGATCGATCACGCTGCCGCAGGCCCCGGTCTTCGGGTCCGGCGCGCCGTATACCAGGCGTCCGATCCGCGCGTGCATGACGGCGCCGGCGCACATGGCGCAGGGCTCGATGGTGACGTACAGGGTGCAGCCCGTCAGGCGGTAGTTGCCGAGGCGGGCGGCGGCGTCCCGCAGCGCCTGGATCTCGGCGTGGGCGCTCGGGTCATGGCCGGAAATCGGGGCATTGCAGCCGCGCCCGACGATCTCCCCGTCCTTCACCACCACCGCGCCCACCGGGACCTCGCCCGAGGCCCAGGCCCGGCGCGCCTGCTCCAGGGCCTGTTCCATGAACGCCTGGTCGGAGATCGGGATGAGCACCGGCTAGCGCCTCCCTCCGCGGCGCCGGTGCTGGCTGCCCAGCAGCCAGCCCAGGGCAAGCCCCAGCGCCAGCACCAGGACGATCATTAAGGCACGGGACACGGCCACGTCCCACAGCAGGAACCTGATGGTCACCACGGCGGTGTTCTGGAGCACGAACAGGATGAGGAGTCCCGCCAGAACGAGGCCGGCGATCAGCTTGGCGTTCATCCGACTGCCGCGCCCAGGGGGCTCATTCCCCATTCAATTATCAACTGAACCGTAAAACCCGCATGGCTGCCGGGTTTGGCTCATTAACGCTTCAAAGACACCGTCAACAGAAAAATGCTTAGTGTTCATGCGGGTTCCCGGGCTATCCTGAAAAAACAACCTTTCATCTACTATTAACTACTATTGGCTCATGTGTCAATTTTCGGCAGACTCAATTGTTACACGGCTCGGCCGATCCCGATGACGGTATCGGCCCAAAACACCCCAACCGATACCATCAACACGCAAATAAACCTAAAATCCGCAGATTGCGCAGATTCACGCAGATTAAACAACGCATAAACAGATGGTTACATGGAAAATCCGATTCACCTTCTGGGTAACAACTGCCATCGAGGCAGGCTCCTGACATATCTGCGTAAATCTGTGTAATCTGCGGATGAACTAAGTTTTTTGAACCTAGGAGCCTGTCGGACTTAAAGGAAATCGGCTGCAAATCCGCCTGACCGGTCCATATTTCACCGCTTTTTTGGTCAATAGAACGACTATTGACCTGCAAAACCGGCAAAATCTGTCCTCGACCAGCCGAATTTTGCGAGCAGCCGCTACGCGGCTTGCCTGCCTGACCCGCTTCGCTTCGATTCTTCAAGTCCGACAGGCTGCTAGAAACCGCGGTTGACCGCTCCACTAGCTCGCGCGCGTCGTCGCGAGCCTTGCGGGCGTCCGACAGGCCAACGGTCGGAACTCGCTTTTTCTTGGGATGCTTACCGATCATCAGCAGCACGGTTGGTCACTCCACCTCGTTGTCCAGGCCGAACTGCACCATTTCTGCGGCGCGCAGCAGGGCGCGCGCCTTGTTCTGGGTCTCGACCCATTCGCTCTGGGGCACCGAATCGGCGACGATGCCGGCGCCGGCCTGGACGTAGAGCGTCTCGTCCTTGATCACGGCGGTGCGGATCGCGATGGCCAGGTCCATGTCGCCGTTGAAGCTCAGGTAGCCCACCGCCCCGGCATAGACGCCGCGCTTGGTGGGTTCCAGCTCGTCGATGATCTCCATGGCGCGCACCTTGGGGGCGCCCGACACGGTGCCGGCGGGAAAGGTGGCGCGCAGCACGTCCATGCTGGTGAGGCCGGGCTTGAGCTTGCCTTCCACGTTGGACACGATGTGCATCACGTGGGAATAGCGCTCGATCACCATGTTCTCCGTGACCCGCACCGTGCCCACCTGGGCCACCCGGCCCACGTCGTTGCGCCCCAGGTCCATCAGCATCAGGTGCTCGGCCCGTTCCTTGGGGTCGGCCAGGAGTTCCGCGGCCAGGGCCTCGTCCTCCTCCCGGGTGATACCCCGGGGCCGGGTGCCGGCGATGGGGCGCAGGGTGACGGTGTCGCCTTCCTGGCGCACCAGGATCTCCGGCGAGGCGCCCACCACGTGGAACCCGCCCAGGTCGAAATAGAACATGTAGGGCGAGGGATTGAGGCTGCGCAGCACGCGGTACAGGGCGAGCGGCGACGCCCTGAAGGGCTGGCTCATGCGCTGGGACAGCACCACCTGCATGACGTCGCCGTCGCGGATGTAGCGCTTGGCGCGTTCCACCGCCTGCTTGAACGGTTCCTCGCCGAATTCCGAGGCCGCCTCGGTGGGCGGGACGGGCAGATGAACCGGGGCGTGCACCGGCTTGCGCAGGGCCTCGCCCAACTCCCGCAGCCGCTGCTGGGCGCGCAGGTAGGCATCGGGCACCAAAGGATCGGCATAGACGATCAGGTACAGCTTGCCCGAGAGGTTGTCCACCACCGCCAGTTCTTCCGATTGCAGCAGCAGGATGTCCGGCAGGTGCAGGGGGTCCGGCTTGGCCGCGCCGGCCAGCCTGGGCTCGATGTAGCGCACCGTGTCGTAGCCGAAGCAGCCCACCAGGCCGCCGCAGAAGCGCGGCAGACCGGGCCGGGGCGCCACTTTGAACTGCTCGGTGTAGGCGCTGACGAAGGCCAGGGGGTCCTGCACCTCCCGTTGTTCCAGCACGCCCTGGTCGTTTTCCACGGTGACCAGGCGGCCGTGCACCCGGATGCGCGTCTTGGCGGGCAGCCCGATGAAGGAATAGCGTCCGAAGCGCTCGCCCCCCACCACCGATTCCAGCAGGTAGGAGAACGGCCGGTTGGCCAGCTTCAGATATACGGAGAGGGGGGTATCCAGGTCCGCCAGCAGCTCCCGCACCAGCGGGATGCGGTTGTAGCCTTGTCTGGCGAGCTGGTTGAATTCCTGTTCAGTCATGGTCTTACGCCCCATCAGACCCGCCGGATCAGCTTGGCTGCGTCCAGCAGGCCCGGCACCACCGCGTCCGTGTCCAACTCCGCCACGCTGCGCCCGCGGTTGTACCCGTAGGGCACGCAGAACACATGGCATCCTGCGGCGCGGGCGGCCTGGGCGTCGTTCAGGGAATCGCCCACCAACAGCACTTGCCCGGGGCTGACGCCGAAATGCTCGCAGGCGTGGAACAGGGGCAAGGGGTCCGGCTTCTTCCGCGGCAGGCTGTCCCCGGACAGCACCAGTTCGAAGTAGTCCGACAGATGCGTATCCCTGAGCAGCGGCAGGGTAAATTTCTCCGCCTTGTTGGTGATGCAGGCGAGGGGGAAGCCGGCGGCACGCAGCGCCCGCAGCCCCTCCACCACGCCGGGGTAGGGCCGGCTTTCGGCGCTCACACCTGCGAGATAGTGTCTTTCGAACACGGACAAGGCCTGGTCGAACAACTGTGGATCGGGTTCCGCCTCCATGTCGCGGGTCAGCACCCGCTTCACCAGGCGCGAAATGCCGTTGCCGATATAGGTCTTGACGGTTTCCGTATCCACCGGCGGCAGGTCCAGTTCCGCCAGCATGCGTGCGGCAGCGGCGGCGAGGTCCGGCGCGGTGTCCAGCAAGGTGCCGTCGAGGTCGACCACCACGGCCTTGAGGGGCAAGGGAAAACCCTTATCCATAGCCGGGCCCGGTCAAGCCTTCGCCAGCTCGGCGCGCATGGCGTCGATGGTGGCCTTGTAGTCGGGGGTGTTGTAGATGGCCGAGCCGGCAACGAAAGTATCCGCCCCGGCGCGGGCGATCTCGGCGATGTTGTCCACCTTCACCCCGCCGTCGATTTCCAGCCAGATGTCACGCCCGGACTCGTCGATGCGGCGGCGCACCGCGCGCAACTTGTTGAGGGCCTCCGGGATGAACTTCTGCCCGCCGAAGCCGGGATTCACCGACATGATGAGCACCATGTCCAGCTTGTCCAGCACGTGGTCCAGGTAGCTCAGGGACGTGGCCGGGTTGAACACCAGCCCCGCCTTGCAGCCGCTCTCCCTGATCAGGCCGAGGGTGCGGTCGATGTGCTCCGAGGCCTCCGGGTGGAAGGTGATCATGTTGGCGCCGGCCTCGGCGAAGTCCGGGATGATGCGGTCCACCGGCTTGACCATCAGGTGCACGTCGATCATGGCGGAAGTCAGGGGACGAATCGCCTCGCACACCAGCGGGCCGATGGTGAGGTTCGGCACATAGTGATTGTCCATCACGTCGAAGTGAATCACGTCGGCCCCGGCATCGAGGACGCTGGTCACTTCCTCGCCCAGCTTGGCGAAATTGGCGGACAATATGCTAGGTGCGATTCTGTACTTGGACATGACATAACCCCGGAAAACAAAAGTTTGTATTTTACCCGCAAACGCCGCCGCTGGACATAGCCCCGCGGCGCTGGCGGCCCCGGCCCGGCGCAGCAAAATGTCCTGCCGCACCCGGAGCGAGGAACTTGACTATTCGCGCCATAAGGCTTGTAATAATTCCGGGGACGGTGGTCCTGATGCGATGTATCGCGCCACGGGGGCCAACCAAGACCCGCAAAGGCGCCCCCGCGGAGAACCGCTGGATATTCCGGAAACATCGGCCGGCCGAGTCAAGATGGCACAGGAGAATGGAGATGAATGGACGGGTTTCCCCGCGGCTTGTCCTAGGTATCTTGCTCTGCTTCTACCTTCTTCCCGCGCGGGCAGGCGATATCTTGCTGCTGGGGGTGCAGGACTACAACCAGAGCCCGATCCTGGTGGTGCGCGAATACATGGGGCTGACCCGCTACCTCGGCAGGGAGTTGGGGCGCCAGGTGCGGGTGGAATCGGTGAGGGACTACGACGAGTACCTGAAAAAGGCCGCGGCCCGGCGCTTCGCGTTCCTGTTCGCGCCGCCCAGCATGATTATGCAGGCGCACAGGCTGGCGGGGTACGAGCCCATCGCCAAGATACCCGGGTTGCTCTCCGCCTCCTTCATGAGCCTCGCTTCCAGCGGGATCGCCTTCCCCGAGGACATGAAAGGCAAGCGTATCGGCTTCACCGACAAGGAGTCCATGATCACCGAACTGGGTCTGGCGCAACTCGCGAAGATGAACATCGATCCGGCCAAGTACTTCAAGAGCGTCACCTATTATCACGACGCGGACGGGGTGCTGTCCGCGCTGCAATACCATTTGATCGACATCGGGGTGGCCAACAGCGGGCTGTTCAACGCGTGGACGGCGAAAGGGTACGACATCAATCTGGTTCTGCAGGGCAAGGGGGTGCCGCACCTGACTTTCGCGGTGCGGGACGATCTGCCGAAGGGCATGAAGGAAAGGGTTGCCAAGGCCTTGCTCAAGGCGGATCGGGACCCGGATGCGGAGAAGTTCTTCAAATACTCCAGTTTCCCCAACTTCGAACCGGCAACGCTTCGCGACTACGACGGGCTGGTTTCCATCCTGCATCTGAAATAGCTTGCTAAGGACCTGTTAAGGGCACCTCTAATAATTCGTCATTCCCGCGCAGGCGGGAATCCAGCGGTTATAAAACTCAGTAAATCAGCAACATCTGGATTCCCGCCTGCGCGGGAATGACGGAAATTTGAATTTTTAGAGGTGCCCTTAAGTGTTACACGTGTGACACTTAATGCTTAACAGGTCCTAAACTTCGTTCCCGGCAGGCCGATACAAAAGAAATGGGCGCAGGCCCAGAACCCGAATCGACGGACAACCGGACAAAACCCCGCGGAGGAGCCATGAAACGCCCGCTTTATTGCCTGATCCTGCTTTTATTGTGGCAGGGCAGCGCCGCAGCCCAAGACAAGTCGGCGATCCTGCTCGGCATCAATGACGGTATAAGCGTCCAGCAGTATTTCGGCGACTTGCAGCAGAAATATCAAGGGCTCGCCAGCTACCTGTCCCGGGTATTGAAAAAACCCGTCCATTTCGAGTCCTCGCAAACCCTGGGGCGTGCGGCGAGCAATCTGGGAAAGATGCGCTACGACCTGATGTTCGTGAAGCCGAGCAATGTGGCGGCAAAAGCCATCCGCGACGACAAATACGCCCTGGTGGCAACCTGCAAGGGCCAGCTCAACACCGTATTCATCGTGGCGAAGAACTCCTCCATCAAGAAGCCGGAGGACATACGCGGCAAGCGCATCGCCATGCCGGCGCCCCAGTCCCTGATGGCCCAGGCGGCCATGGCCACCCTGCGCGATATGGGGATCGACCCCGCGAAACAAAACATCCAGCATGCGCGTTTGCAGGAGGCGGTGGTCTACATGGTGGCGCAAGGCTTCGCGGACGTAGGGGTGGTGAACCCGGTACTCGCCAAGGACTGGGCGAAGCAGGGCGGCACCATCCTGTTCAAGAGCAAGAATCTGCCCCTGTGGTCGGTGATCGCCTCGCCCAGCATGAGCCAGGACGATGTAGCCAAAGTAAGGAAGGCCCTCGTCACCCTGGGGGACACAGAAGAGGGCAGGAAGGTCCTGGCCCAGATCGGCGTGAAAGGTTTCATCCTTGGAAATCCGGATGATTACGTGAACATGCTCACGTGGATGCATAAATAGCCTCCCCCGATTTCGGGCCCCTCCCGGTTGTTTTTGGACTCTCGACGGGACTTTCCCGCGCCGGCAGGACCGGTCTAATATCGACGATTGCGAAAAGCGGTAATGAAGTTCGTACCCCGTCGCCCGCCGGCCTGGCAGGTGCGTCCCCCCATGCCCCAGCGCCCTTTCCAGCCCTGGCTGATCGACCGGGGCTCGTTGACCCGCCGGATACGGCGTCGCTGCGACCGCTTCGACGTGCGTGGCCTGCGTCAGGCCTGGGGCAAGGCATGGCACGACGAAATTCCGCTGTTAGGATTGAGGCGGGACGAATCGGTCCTGGTGCGGGAGGTCTATCTGTACTGCGGAGAGCGCCCCGTGGTATTCGCCCGCAGCGTGCTGGCGCGGGCCGGCCTGCGCGGGCCCTGGCAGTCCCTTGACGGGCTGGGAAACAGGCCGTTGGGGGCCGCCCTGTTCGCCAATCCCCGGGTCAGGCGCATGCCCCTGCAGTTCAGGAAGCTCAACCCGCGGCAGGCGCTCTATCGGCGTGCGGCCGAGGCGCTTTTGGCCAGGCCCTCGCAGCTATGGGCCAGGCGTTCGGTATTCACCCTGGGCGGCCGGCCGCTGCTGGTTACCGAGGTGTTCTTGCCCGACATTCTCGAACTGCGGCCATGACCCTGCTGCAACGCCTTACCTTATATGAAAAACTCATGCGGCTGGACCGGCCCATCGGCATCCTGCTGCTACTGTGGCCGACCCTGTGGGGCCTGTGGATCGCCGCGGCGGGCCGTCCCAACTGGCTGATCCTGTGGATCTTCGTGCTGGGGACGGTGCTCATGCGCTCGGCCGGCTGCATCGTCAACGATTACGCCGACCGCAATTTCGACCCCCATGTGGCGCGCACCAAGGAACGCCCCCTGGCGGCGGGGCTGGTCGGCACACGGGAAGCGCTGCTGCTCGCCGCGGGGCTCAGCCTGCTGGCATTTCTGCTGATCCTCAGGCTCAACAGGCTGACCATCCTGCTGTCCTTCGCCGCGCTGTTTCTGGCCGCCAGCTACCCCTTCACCAAGCGCTTCTTTTCCATGCCCCAGGCCTATCTGGGCATTTCCTTCGGCTTCGGCATCCCCATGGCCTTCGCCGCCCAAACCGGCGCGGTCCCCCCCGCCGCCTGGGCCATGCTGGCCGCCAACGTGTTCTGGTCGCTCGCCTACGACACGGCGTACGCCATGGTGGACCGGGAGGATGACCTGAAGATCGGCATCAAGTCCTCGGCCATCGCCTTCGGCCGTTTCGACGTGCTGGCCGTCATGCTTTCGTACCTGGCCATGCTGGCGATCCTGGCCGGGCTCGGCGTATGGCTGAAGATGGGCTGGCCCTACTACGGCGGCCTCGCCGCCGCCCTGGGCATGGCGTGCTATCATTATCAACTGATCAAGACCCGGGAGCGGCAAGGCTGCTTCAAGGCGTTCTTGCACAACAACTGGCTCGGCGCGGCGATCTTTGCCGGCATCGCGCTGGATTACCTATTCTGACGCGGGGCAGGCGCGCCAAGACATCCCGCGTGCAAACTGAAAGGAGACCGAGGTGCCCTACTACGTGTACAAGATCCACCAGCATCCCATCAAGCTGCTCGAATTGGTTCAGGAGTTCGACAGTTTCAAGCCCGCCAGCGCACACGCCAAGACCGTGCGCGCCAGCCTGACGCGGGCGGACAGCTATACCGTGAAGGTCATCCACGCCGAGAATCAATTGCAGGCCGAAGACCTGCTGAACCAGGTGCGCGAGCCGCAGCCGCGCACCGCCGAGGACTACTGACAGGCGGCTTCTATACCCGGGCGCAAGGCCCGCGGGAAAGGGGGTTAGATGGACGAGGATGCCTACCAGTCGACCTACGGCACGGTCGCCCAGCTTCGCTGCCCGTTCGAAAAGGCGATCCTGTGCCGCTGCAGCGGCTGCGAGAATATCCAGCGCATCAACATCGCCGAGCGGGAGGCCGTCTCCTGCCGCTCCGCCGTCGCCCGCGAGAACTGCCATACGCTGCGGGAACTGTTCCGGGAGAAGGCCGTATTCGCCCTCAAGCTGCACGCCTCCGGGGAGGCGATCCCCCACGCCAAGGAAATCAGGCTCCAGTGCGGCGGCCTTCTGGGGCTGCAGCGGGTCCTCGCCGCCGAGTCCGGGCCCGAGGCGCCCAATGTCCACGCCCTGGTGGTGGAGGCCCAGGAGCGCTTCGGCAGCCTGCAGCATCTGCCCTACGAGGAAATCGTGAAATCCATCGCCGCCTACGAGGGACGCCGCCGGCGTTGACGGCCACCCTTTCACCCACGAAGATTGACCCATGAAATACAAAGACCTGCGCGACTTTATCGCCCAACTGGAGAAACAGGGCGAACTCAAACGGGTGCGGGCCGAGGTCGACCCATACCTGGAAATGACCGAAATTTGCGACCGGGTGCTCAAGGCGGGCGGTCCGGCCATCCTGTTCGAAAAGCCCAAGGGACACAGCATCCCGGTGCTGGGCAACCTGTTCGGCACCCCCAGGAGGGTGGCGATGGGGATGGGGGAAGACAGCGTGGAGGCCCTGCGGGAGGTCGGCCGGCTGCTGGCCTTTCTGAAGGAGCCGGAGCCGCCGAAGGGCCTCAAGGACGCCTGGGACAAGATGCCGGTGTTCAAGCAGGTGCTCAACATGGCGCCCAAGGATCTGGGCAGTGCGCCGTGCCAGGCGGTGGTGTGGGAGGGCGATGCGGTGGACCTGTCCCGGCTGCCGATCCAGACCTGCTGGCCGGGGGATGCCGCGCCGCTGATCACCTGGGGCCTGGTGGTCACCAAGGGGCCCCACAAGAAGCGGCAGAATCTGGGCATCTACCGCCAGCAGGTGATCGGCCGCAACAAGGTGATCATGCGCTGGCTGGCCCACCGGGGCGGCGCCCTGGACTTCCGCGACTTCTCCCGGGAACACCCGGGCGAGCCGTTTCCGTTGGCGGTGGCCCTGGGAGCGGACCCCGCCACCATCCTGGGGGCGGTCACCCCGGTGCCGGACACCCTGAGCGAATACCAGTTCGCCGGGCTGCTGCGGGGGGCCAAGACCGAGATCGTCAAATGCGTAAGCTGCGACCTGCACGTGCCGGCCGGCGCGGAGATCGTGCTGGAGGGCCACATCGCGCCCGATGAAACCGCGCTGGAAGGCCCCTTCGGCGACCACACCGGATACTACAACGAGCGGGAGACCTTCCCGGTGTTCACCATCAGCCACATCACCATGCGCCGCGACCCCATCTACCACAGCACCTACACCGGCAAGCCGCCGGACGAACCCGCCGTGCTGGGGGTGGCGCTGAACGAGGTATTCGTGCCGCTGCTGCAGAAGCAATTCCCGGAGATCGCGGATTTCTACCTGCCGCCCGAGGGCTGCTCCTACCGCCTAGCGGTGGTGAGCATGAAGAAGCAGTACCCCGGCCACGCCAAGCGGGTGATGTTCGGCGTGTGGTCCTTCCTGCGCCAGTTCATGTACACCAAGTTCATCATCGTGACGGACGACGACGTCGACATCCGCTCGTGGCCCGAAGTCATCTGGGCCATGACCACCCGTGTGGACCCGGCCCGGGACACCCTGCTGGTGGAAAACACCCCCATCGACTACCTCGATTTCGCCAGCCCGGTATCCGGCCTGGGCTCCAAGATGGGCCTGGACGCCACCAACAAGTGGAAGGGGGAAACCGCGCGGGAATGGGGCACCCCCATCGCCATGGACGAGGCGGTGAAGCGGCGGGTGGACGCGATGTGGCGGGAATTGGGGCTTTAGGTTGGACAAACCCGCGGGCGAGCGCTTCTGCCTCTACGACACCCCGCAGCTCGACGCCGTGCTCGACCACATGGCGTGGCAGGCGGCCGGAGCGCTGACCGGGCGCGAGCAGGTGATGGTGGTCGGTATCCTGCGCCGCGGCGCGCCGCTGGCGGATATGCTGCACCGGCGGCTGGCGCGGGATTTCCGGATTCCCAACCTGAGTCGGCTCGACCTGCAGATCAAGCGCTATGCCGACGACCTCACCCTGCTGCACCCGGAAACCCGACTGACCGAGACCGCGGCTCAGGCGAGCCTGAACCTTTCCGACAAGACCCTGCTGGTGGTGGACGACGTGATGTACAAGGGCCACTCCATGCTGCGCGCGGTGGAGTACCTCGCCGGCAAGCAGGCGGCGGAAATCCGCACCGTGGTGCTGGTGGACCGGGGAGCGGCCAAGCTGCCGGTGCGCACCGACATCGTCGGGGTGCGGCTGGACGTGGCGCCGATCGACATCATCGAATGCAACGTGCCGCCCTACGAGGAAGCGTTCAAGATCGAAGTGCTGCGGCCGAGCGGGCGCGGCCAGCGGGTGTAACAAATTGTTACACGCTATTCCTTCAGGCTGTGGCCGTGCAGGCGTGGCTAGTGGTTGATCTCTCGAAAAATAAAACACATAAGGGCACCTCTATAAATCACTATTTCCGCTCCACTCAGGCAGTAACCAGGTTTCAAAGCGAGGATGTGGCAGCCGCCTTCACGGCCGCCCAAACACCCACTCCAGCAGCGCGTCCTGCGCCGCCTTGCCGGCCGCGGCATCGGGGTGGTTGATCATGCACACCACCACCATGCGCCGGCCCTTCCTGTCGAACACGTAGCCCGCCAGGGTCTTTACCCCTTCCAGGGTGCCGGTCTTGATGTGGGCGTGGCCGGCCACCGGCTGGTCCTTCAGCCGCTTTTTCATGGTCCCGTCCACCGAGGCGATGGGCAGGGAGGACTCCAGTTCCGAGAACACCGGGCTGCGGTAGGCGGCCAGCAGCAGCGCCCCCAGGTGGCGCGGGCTGATGCGCGCGTTGCGGGACAGGCCCGAGCCGTTTCCCAGCGCCAGTTCCGGGAAATCCAGCCCCTTCGCGGCGAGCCAGGCGCGGATCGCCTCGGCCGCCTTGTCCACGGTCCCCGGGGGGCCGCCTTGCTCGGCGCCGATGGTCAGGAACAGTTGGCGCGCCATCACGTTGTTGCTGAACTTGTTGATGTCGCGCACGATGTCGGCCAGGGGCGGCGACTGGAAGGTTTCAAGCAGCCGCGCGGACGGGGGGACGGGGCCCGAACGGTAGCCGCCTTTGATCGCCCCCCCCAGCTCCGACCACAACTGCTTGAAGACGCCGTAGACGTAAGCGCCGTTGCCCAGCAGACTCAGATAGAGGTCCTGCTCGCCGCAGGCGGCCGGATAATGCCCCTTGAGGTCCAATTCGGCCCCGCCTGGCCGGCTTCTGACCTCCATCCCCAGGGCCGAGCGCCAATCCCCGCACGATCCCTCGACCGGCCGCAGGCCGTCCGTCAGGCGCAGCCCCTGGGGGACGGGATCGGCCACCACCCGCACGTTGCCCGCGTCTTGCGGCAGGAAGCGCAGGCGGACCGCGTTGAAATTCACCAGCAGGGCGCGGGGTACGGCGTTGTAAGGACGGTAGGGCCGGTTGTCGAAGGCGCCCGGATCGCCGTTGGCCGGGGCGAAGAAACTTTCGTCCAGCACCAGGTCGCCTCGTATCTCCCGCAGGCCCTGCTGGCGCAGGCCGCGCAACAACAGCCAAAACCGCTCCAGGGTCAGGTCGGGATCGCCGTAGCCCTTCACGATCAGGTCGCCGTCCAGCACGCCGCCGGACAGGGGGCCGTCGACGTAGACCTCCGTTTTCCAGCGGTACGCTGGCCCGAGCAGTTCCAGCGCCCCGTAGGTGGTCAGGAGCTTCATGGTGGAAGCGGGACTCATCGCCCGCCCGGCATTGTAGGCCAGCACCGGCCCACCCTTTGATACATCCTGCACCAGGATCCCGACGGAGGAGACCGGCAAATGCGCGCCTTTGAGCGCGGCACGCACCGCCAGCGGCAGGCGCTGCTGCGCCCCGAGCCCGACCCGGGCAAAGCCCAGGACCAGCACGGCCGCGAACAGCAAAAGCAAAGACAGCCGCGACATCCGCATAAAGGGATTCCGGCTCATCCGGCCGGGCTAGCGCGCAGCCAGGTCTTCGACATACCAGTCCATCGCCGCCTCCAGTCCTTCGGCGATGCGGTGGCTGGGGCGGTAGCCCAGCAGCGTCCGGGCCTTGGAGATGTCGGCCAGGGAATGGCGCACGTCGCCGGCGCGGAAATCCCGGTACACCGGGCAGGCGTCTTGCAGATGGGGGAACTGCTTGGCCAGTGGGGCGCGGATCGCCTCGAACAACTGGTTCAGGGTGGTACGCTCGCCCACGGCGATGTTGTACACCTGGTCGACCGCATCGGGGCTTTCGGCGGTCGCCGCCAGCAGGTTCGCCTGCACCGCGTTGTCGACGTAGCAGAAGTCGCGGCTGGTCTCGCCGTCGCCGTTGACGTAGACCGGCTGGTTCTTGACCATGGCGGCGATCCATTTGGGAATCACCGCCGCGTACGCCCCTTCCGGGTCCTGGCGCGGACCGAAGATGTTGAAGTAGCGCAGGCCGACGGACTTGAAGCCGTAGCAGCGGGCGAACACCTCGCTGTACAGCTCGTTCACGTACTTGGTGACGGCATAGGGGGAAAGGGGCTTGCCGATCACGTCCTCCATCTTGGGCAGACCGGGGTGGTCGCCGTAGGTGGAGCTGGAAGCGGCGTACACGAAGCGCCGCACCCCGGCGTCCCGGGCGGCCAGCAGCGTGTTGAGGAAGCCGGTGATGTTGCTTTGGTTGGTGAGCAGCGGGTCCTCGATGGAGCGCGGTACCGAACCCAGGGCCGCCTGGTGCAGCACGTAGTCCACCCCGGCCGTCGCCTCGCGGCAACGATCCAGGTCGGCGATATCCCCCTCGACCAGGCGAAAATTGTCCCATTGCCGGGGGCCCACCAGTTCCCTCACCTGATCCAGGTTATGGCGATGGCCGGTGGAGAAGTTGTCCAGCCCCACTACCGCCTGGCCCAGCCTGAGCAGGGTCTCCAGCAGGTTGGAGCCGATGAAGCCGGCCACACCGGTGACCAGCCAGGTATGGCGCTGCCCCTTGAGCCGTTCCGTGAGTGCCTGATAACCAGTCATCCCGCCCCCGCCGTCACAGCCGCCATACCGTTAGCCCCGCCGCCCGGAAGGCGTCGAGGTCGAACTGGGACTTGATGTCGATGAAGCACCCGGCCTTCTTCACCTTGGCCAGGTAGTCCGCGGTCGGCCGCTCCAGGAACTGGCGATGGGCCACTGCGGCCACGATGGCGTCGGCCGCCGGCAGGTCCTCCCAGGTGACCAGGTCCACCCCGTATTCGTGGCGCGCCTCGGCCGGCTCGGAGATGGGATCGTGCACCGAGACCTCGATGCCGTAGCTCTTGAGTTCGTTGATTACGTCGATCACCTTGGAGTTGCGCAGGTCCGGCACGTTTTCCTTGAAGGTCAGGCCCAGCACGGTCACCTTCGCCCCCTTGACGTGGCTGCCGGCGCGGATCATGTGCTTGACCGTCTGCTCCGCCACGTACTTGCCCATGCCGTCGTTGATACGGCGTCCGGCCAGGATCACCTGGGGGTGGTAGCCCAGCATGTCGGCCTTGTGGGTGAGATAGTAGGGGTCCACCCCGATGCAGTGGCCGCCCACCAGCCCGGGACGGAACGGCAGGAAGTTCCACTTGGTGCCCGCCGCCCGCAGCACTTCCAGGGTGTCGATGCCGATCTTGTCGAAGATGATGGCCAGTTCGTTCATCAGGGCGATGTTCAGGTCGCGCTGGGTGTTCTCGATGACCTTGGCCGCCTCCGCCACCTTGATGCTGGAGGCGCGATGCACCCCGGCGGTGATCACGGATTCGTAGAGGCGGGCGACCTTTTCCAGGGTCTCCTCGTCGTCCCCGGACACCACCTTGAGGATGCTGGTCAGGGTGTGCTCCTTGTCCCCCGGGTTGATGCGCTCCGGCGAGTAGCCGACGTGGAAGTCCCGGCGCCATTTCATTCCGGAGTACTGCTCCAGCACCGGCACGCAGGCCTCCTCCGTTGCGCCCGGGTAGACCGTGGATTCGTACACCACGATGGCCCCGCGCTTCATGTTCTGGCCGACGCTGCGGGATGCCGACACCAGGGGCGAGAAGTCCGGCTGGTGGGCCTGATCGACGGGGGTGGGCACCGCCACGATGATGGTGTCGGCCTTGGAAATCTGGGTGGGGTCGGTGGTGACGGTAAGCCTTTCGGCGGCGCGCAGGTCATCGCCGGAGACCTCGCCGGTCGGGTCGCAGCAACGGCGGTAGTTCTCTATCTTCCCGGCGGACAAGTCGAACCCGACGGTCTCGAACTTCTTGCCGAACTCCACGGCAAGCGGCAGGCCGACGTAACCCAGCCCCACCACGGCGATGATGCCCATGCTCCCTCCCTGCGTTTGATTGATTGGCGCCCCGGCCGAGCGGATGGCCCGCAGCATCTGTGCTATACAGAATTGTAGTCGATCTGCCGGCTTGGAGATAGATCGGTGCCGCCGGAACACAGTCACCGGGAATCGGGCACGGTGCGGCCGCGCATCACGTCAAGACCTGAGTTCACGAAAGGGGACCATGCTGTTAGACACCGCCGCTCGCACCGGCCATCATGGCCGCAGATGGGCCTTCCCGGCGCTGCTCGGGGTCTCCTTGTTTTCCGGATGGCTGCTTTGCCGCGGCGCCGCCGCCGATCTGCCGAACACCATTGCACGGGTCAAGCCGTCCGTGGTCGCGGTGGGCACCGTGGAGCCGACCCGCGCGCCTCAGGCCAGCTACATGGGGACGGGGTTCGCCGTCGGGGACGGCTCCCTGGTGGTAACCAACGCCCATGTGGTTCCGCCCATCCTGGACAGCGAGCATAGGGAATTTCTCGCCGTGTTCTCGGGCACCGGCAAAGCGGCCCGGATGCACCCTGCCACCCCGGTGGCCACCGACCTGGAGCACGACTTGACGTTGCTCAGGATCGGCGGAAAACCGCTGCCGCCTCTAACCCTGGGCGATTCCGGCAGCGTACGGGAAGGGGATTCGGCGGCCTTTACCGGCTTTCCCATCGGCATGGTGCTGGGCCTTTATCCGGTAACCCAGCACGCCATTGTCTCCTCCATCACCCCGATCGCCATTCCGGTCCATTCCACTCAGGAACTGAATTCCAACATGGTCAGGCGCCTGCAGACCCCGTTCTCCGTCTTCCAACTGGACGCCATCGCCTATCCGGGCAACAGCGGCAGCCCTTTGTTCGACCCGGAAAGCGGCAAGGTGATCGGTGTCATCAACGCGGTATTCGTCAAGGGCACGAAGGAGAACGCCCTGTCCCAGCCCACCGGCATTTCCTACGCCATCCCCGGCAACTACGTCCGTGCCCTGCTGCGGCGCGCCGGGCAGACACGCTAAACCCGCGGCCGGCGCGCTCCTATATCTCCCAGGTCTGGTGCAGCCGGGGCACCGCCACCTCCCAGCCCAGGCGTTCGCGCACCAGGTCGGCAAAGCCCAGGGCGACGTCTTCCTCCCCGTGAACCACAAAGGTTTGCCGCGGCGGCCGGCGAAAGCGGCCCAGCCACGCCATCAGCGCGCCCTGGTCGGCGTGGGCGGACAGCCCGCCGATGGTGTAGATATCGGCCCGCACCGGGATCTGCTCCTTGAAGATGCGCACCACCCTGGCGCCGTCCACCAGCCTGCGGCCGAGGTGTGCCGCCGGCCTGAAATCCGGTGATGACGATGGTGCACTCCTTCCGTCCCAGGTTGTAGCGCAGATGGTGCTTGATGCGTCCGGCCTCGCACATGCCGCTGGCCGAGATGATGATGGCCCCGCTCTTGATGTCGTTGATGGCCATGGAGTCCTCCACATCCTCGGTAAACCGGATGCGCGGATATCCGCCATTGTTCCGGTTCCGGTCCAGCAGCGCGCGGGATTCGGCATCCACGATCTCCCGGTGCTTCACGGTGAGCTCGGTGGCGCTGGTGGCCATGGGCGAATCCACATAGATGTCCAGGTCTTTCTCGATTCTCCCCTGCCGCATCAATTCTGTCAGCAAATAGAGGATGTCCTGGGTGCGGCCGACCGCAAAGGCAGGCACGATGACGTTGCCGCCTTTGCGCCGGACGGTGTCATTGACCGCGAATGCCAGCTCCGACAGGGTATCCTCCATGCTCTTGTGCATGCGGTTGCCGTAGGTGGATTCCACCAGGAGGAGATCGGCCTCCGCGATGGCGACCGGGTCGCGGACGATGGGGTGACCCGGCTGGCCGAGGTCGCCGGAAAACACCAGTTTCCGGCTGCGGCCGCCCTCGCTCACCCAGACCTCGATGACGGCGGAACCCAGGATGTGGCCCGCATCGCGGAAACGGCAGCGCACCGTCCGATGGGGCCGGACCTCCTCGTCGTATTCCGCCGGCCGCAGCCGCTTGAGGCTGGATTGGGCCTGGGCGACGGTGTAGAGGGGCGCGGTCTCGCGCCTGACCTTGGCGCCCCTGGCGCGCCGCTGGTAGTTGGCCCACTCCGCTTCCTTCTCCTGGATGTGGGCGCTGTCCGGCAGCATCACGTGGAGCAGGTCCGCGGTGGCGGGAGTCGTGTACACCGGGCCGCGGAAGCCGAGGGCGACGAAACGGGGCAGCAGGCCGGAATGGTCGATGTGGGCGTGGGTCAGCAGGACGAAATCCACCCGCCGGCAATCGAAATCGAACGCCTGCCGGTTCTTGCCGTCCGCCTCGCGCCCGCCCTGGAACATCCCGCAGTCCACCAGGAAGCGCACGGCATCGGTCTCCACGAAATAGCAGGAGCCGGTCACCTCCCGTGCCGCCCCCAGGAAAGTGAGCTGCATATTCGCCTTTTTTGTTTGGCCGGCCGTTGCGGCCCTGCCCGCCCGGCCGCCCTATTCGCAGTTCAACCCTTCCACGATCTCCAGGGTCCGGGCCGCAAGCAGGTCCAGCTCCGGCTCTTCGATCACGTAAGGGGGCATGAAATACACGGTGTTCCCGATGGGCCGCAGCAGCAGCTCGCGCCCCAGGGCCTCCCGGTAGATGCGCCCCCCCAGGCCGGCGTCTGCGCTATCCACCTCGAACGCCCAGATCATGCCGATGTGGCGCAGGTTCTTCACCTTGGGGTGGGCGGCCAGCGGCTCCAGGGCCCGGTTCAGGTAGACGGCCTTGGCCCGGTTGGCTTCGATGACCCCGTCCTGCTCGAAGATGTCCAAGGTGGCCAGCGCCGCCCGGCACGCCAGGGCGTTGCCGGTGTAGGAATGGGAATGGAGGAAGCCGCGCCCCACATCTTCGTGGTAGAACGCCTGGTACACGGTATCCGTGGTCATTACCGCCGATAGCGGCAGGTAGCCGCCGCTCAGGCCCTTGGACAGGCACAGGAAATCCGGCCCCCCGGCGCCGGTGCGGGCAGAGGGGGCGGCTTCGGGTGACCCCGCCCTGCTTTGGGGGCCTTGCGCCATCGCCTGTTCCCAAGCAAACAGGGTGCCGGTGCGGCAAGAAGCAGCCCTCTCGGACTCGGTGGGCGCAGCCCCGGTGCGGGCAGAGGGGGCGGCTTCGGGTGACCCCGCCCTGCTTTGGGGGCCTTGCGCCATCGCCTGTTCCCAAGCAAACAGGGTGCCGGTGCGCCCGAAGCCCACCGCGATCTCGTCGGCGATCAGGTGCACCTGGTAGCGGTCGCACATCTCCCGCGCCCGCCGGAGGTACGCGGGGTGATAGATGCCCATGCCGGCGGCGCACTGCACCAGAGGCTCCACGATCAGGGCCGAGGTTTCGTCGCCGTGCTCGGCCAGATACGCCTCCAGCGCGTCCGCGCAGCGCAAGGCATAGGCCTCCGGCGATTCCCCCGGCTCCGCGTAGCGCCAATCCGGAGTGGGTACTTGCACCGTATGGCGCAGAAGCGGCGCATAGGTGTCCTTGAACAGGGCCACGTCGGTCACCGACAGCGCGCCGAGGGTCTCCCCGTGGTAGCTGTTTTGCAGGCTCACGAACCCGGTCTTCTCCGGCCGGCCGGAATTGCGCCAGTAATGGAAGCTCATCTTCAGCGCAATCTCGACGGCGGAAGCTCCGTCGCTGCCGTAGAAGCAATGGCCGAGCGCCCCGGGGGCGAGCCGGCCCAGCCGTTCGGACAACTCGATCACCGGCCGGTGGGTGAAACCCGCCAGGATCGCGTGTTCCAGCGTTTCCAACTGGTCGCGCAGGGCCGCGTTGATGCGCGGGTTGCAGTGGCCGAACAGGTTCACCCACCAGGAACTCACGGCGTCCAGGTAGCGGTTGCCGTCGAAATCATAGAGCCACACCCCCCGCCCGCGGGCGACCGGCACCAGGGGCACGGTCTCGTGGCTCTTCATCTGGGTGCAGGGGTGCCACAGGGCCTGCAGGCTACGGCTTAGATAGTCCCAGTTAGTCCCGGCCACTTTATTTGCGCCCGCTTCTTGAAATTTTCATATTCACCCACTATTATTAGCACTCACCAGGCGGGAGTGCTAATATTGGCCTTTTCGTCCCTATCCTGCGGGGGCGCACACCTTGTGCGAGCCTCCGGTTGATGTGGTCCCGGCACGGTTGCGCGGACGCGCGACCACCCTGGAAATCGCAAACTGCATAGTCCCTCAATATTTTAAGGAGAATCGAGAATGAAAATTCGTCCTTTGCATGACCGCGTTATTGTCAAGCGGTTGGAAGAAGAACGCAAGACCGCTTCCGGCATCGTGATCCCGGACACCGCCGCAGAAAAACCCGACCAGGGCGAAATCATGGCGGTAGGCAACGGAAAGATCATGGAAGACGGCAAGGTCCGCCCTCTGGCGGTCAAGGTGGGCGACCGCGTGTTGTTCGGCAAGTATTCCGGCCAGACCGTCAAGGTAGAAGGCGAAGAACTGCTGGTGATGCGCGAGGAAGACATCATGGGCGTGGTCGAAAAGTAATCGCCTGCCCGGCAAAAAACCAGTTTCGGAAAACTCGCGTGCCAAGCACGTCATGCCTGGGCGGGAGCAGGCTCCCGGCACCCGCATGACGATACCTCAAGCAACCTGTTTTAGGAGATAGAAATGGCTGCAAAAGAAGTGAAATTCCACGACTCCGCCCGTGCCAAAATGGTGGCGGGGGTCAACATCCTGGCCAACGCGGTCAAGGTCACCCTGGGTCCCAAGGGCCGCAACGTGGTGCTGGAGCGCTCCTTCGGCGCTCCTACCATCACCAAGGACGGCGTATCGGTGGCCAAGGAGATCGAACTCAAGGACAAGTTCGAGAACATGGGCGCCCAGATGGTGAAGGAAGTCGCCAGCAAGACCTCCGATGTGGCGGGTGACGGCACCACCACTGCCACCGTGCTGGCCCAGGCCATTCTGCAGGAAGGCATGAAATTCGTAGCCGCCGGCATGAACCCGATGGACCTCAAGCGCGGTATCGACAAGGCTGTCATCGCTACCGTCGAAGAGCTGAAAAAAGTCTCCAAACCCTGCACCACCAGCAAGGAAATCGCCCAGGTGGGGAGCATCTCCGCCAACTCCGACGCCGACATCGGCAAGATCATCGCCGACGCCATGGACAAGGTGGGCAAGGAAGGCGTGATTACCGTGGAAGACGGATCCGGCCTGGAAAATGAGTTGGAAGTGGTGGAAGGCATGCAGTTCGACCGCGGCTACCTGTCCCCCTACTTCATCAACAACGCCGACAAGCAGATCGCCGCCATGGAGAGCCCCTACGTGCTGCTGCACGACAAGAAGATCTCCAACATCCGCGACCTGCTGCCCGTCCTGGAGCAAGTGGCCAAGGCCGGCAAGCCCCTGCTGATCATCGCCGAGGACGTGGATGGCGAAGCGCTGGCCACCCTGGTGGTCAACAACATCCGCGGCATCCTGAAGACCACCGCCGTCAAGGCCCCGGGCTTCGGCGACCGCCGCAAGGCCATGCTGGAAGACATTGCCATCCTCACCGGCGGTACCGTGATCGCCGAGGAAGTGGGCCTCTCCCTGGAGAAGGCCACCCTCAAAGATCTGGGCCAGGCCAAGCGGATCGAAGTGGGCAAGGAAAACACCACCATCATCGATGGCGCCGGCGATGCCAAGGCCATTGAAGGTCGCGTGGCGCAGATCCGCAGGCAGATCGAAGACGCCACCAGCGATTACGACCGCGAGAAGCTGCAGGAGCGCGTGGCCAAGCTGGCCGGCGGCGTGGCCGTGATCAAGGTCGGCGCCGCCACCGAAATGGAAATGAAGGAGAAGAAGGCCCGCGTGGAAGATGCCCTGCACGCCACCCGTGCCGCGGTGGAAGAAGGCATCGTCCCCGGGGGCGGTGTGGCGCTGCTGCGCGCCCGTTCCGCCATCGTCACCCTCAAAGGCGACAACCACGACCAGGATGCCGGCATCAAGATCGTGCTGCGCGCCATCGAGGAGCCGCTGCGCCAGATTGTGGCCAACGCCGGCGACGAACCTTCCGTGGTGGTCAACCGGGTGCTGGAAGGCAAGGGCAACCATGGCTACAACGCCGCCACCGGCGAGTACGGAGACCTGGTGGAAATGGGCGTGCTCGATCCGACCAAGGTGACCCGCTACGCGCTGCAGAACGCGGCCTCCGTGGCCGGCCTGATGCTCACCACCGACGCCATGGTGGCCGAACTGCCGGAAGAGAAACCCGCCGGCGGCATGGGTGGAATGGGCGGCATGGGCGGAATGGGCGGCATGGAAGGGATGATGTAAGCTGCCCGGCCCTGAAAAAAACCCCGCCGCGGCGGGGTTTTTTTTGTCGCCGGGGGCGGTTGCGGCCTTGGGGCAAAAGGGGTAACTTAGGCTGCCATGAGCGACACGGCCGCCATCGCCCCCACCCTGCTCCGCGCCACTATCGAGTTCCTGCGCCGGCACGCCCCGTTCGACCGCATGGAGCCGCCCCACCTGGAGTTCATGGTGGAGCACCTGCGCCTCGGCTATTATCCGAAAGATGCCCTCATCATCAGCCCGGAACAGGGCGTGGCCGGGCGCTTTTATGTCATCAAGCAGGGCAGCGTGATCGGCGAGCAGGCGGCGGGCCGCAAGGAAAACGAGGGCGCCAACTGGCAGCTCACCGAGGGCGAGTGCTTTCCCCTGGGCGCCCTACTGGCGGAGCGTCCGGTGGCCAGCATCTACCGGGCAGCGGCGGACACCTTCTGCTACGAACTCGGCGCCGATCTGTTCTCCCGGCTGATCGCCCTGAGCCCGCCGTTCCACGATTTCTGCACCCGCCGCATCGCCAACCTGCTGGAACAGTCCAAGCGGGTGATCCAGGCCCAGTATTCCCAGCGCAGCAGCGACCGACAGTCCCTGGACAGCCCCCTGGGCAGCCTGGTTCAGCGCGCGCCCGTGACGTGCCCCGCCGGCACCTCCATCAAGCAGGCGCTGACAACCATGCAGCGGCACAGCATCGGCTCCATCGTGGTCACTGGCGCGGACGGGGAACCGGTCGGCATGTTCACCCTGCACGACCTGCTCAACCGGGTGGCGCTGCCGGGGCGGGATACCGAGCAACCCATCGGCAGCGTCATGACCGCCTCCCCCATCGCCCTGCCCGCCCACGGGTTCGCCCATGACGCGGCGCTGGCGATGGCGCGTCACGGCATCCGCCACGTGCTGGTGGTGGAAGACCGGCGCCTGGTGGGCGTAATATCCGAGCAGGACCTGTTCTCGCTGCAACGCGTCGGGCTCACCCAGATCAGCAGCGCCATCCACAACGCCTCCTCCCACGAGAGCCTGCACCAGTCCGGCCGCGACATCCGGCAACTGGCCCACAACATGCTGGCCCAGGGGGTGAGCGCCGAATACCTGACCCAGATCATCTCCACCCTGAACGACCTGCTCACCTCCCGCGTCATCGCGCTGGAAATGCGCACGGCGGGAATGGGGCACGCCCCGTTCTGCTGGATCGCCCTGGGCAGCGAAGGCCGGCTGGAGCAGACCCTCAGCACCGACCAGGATAACGGCATCATCTTTGCTGACGCCGAAGGCGATCCGCAGACGGTGCGCGACCGGCTGCTGCCGATCGCGGAGCGCATCAACCGCCAGCTCGACCGGTGCGGCTTCCCCCTGTGCAAGGGCAAGGTGATGGCGAGCAACCCCGAGTGGTGCCTGAGCCTGACCGAATGGCGCGGCCGCTTCGCTCGGTGGCTCGACCAATGCGACCCGGAGGCCCTGCTCAACGCGACTATCTTCTTCGACTTCCGGCCCGTCTACGGCCAGACGGAGCTGGCCCAGGCACTGCGGGCGTGGCTTGGTCCCAGGGCCGCCGGCAACCGCCGCTTTCTGTACCAGATGACGCAAAACGCCCTGGGAAATCGCCCGCCGCTGGGTCTGGTCGGCGACTTCCTGTTCAGCGAGAACGCGTCCCAGGCCCACGTCATCGATCTCAAGCTGAAAGGCTCCACCCCGTTTGTGGATGCCGCCCGCATCTATGCCCTGGCCACGGAGACCCCCTACACCAATACCCCGCAGCGGCTGCGGCACGTCGCCGGGCTGCTGGGCATCGCGCCCGGAGAAGCGGAGGCGTGGGTCGAGGCGTTCCATTTCATCCAGTTGTTGCGGCTGCAGCAGCAGCACCTGCGGGAGGCCGAACCGATCGAGTCGGCCAACCTGCTTGACCCGGACCGGCTGAACGACCTGGACCGGCGTATCCTCAAAGAGGCATTGCGCCAGGCCCGCAAGCTGCAAGCGCGGCTCGCCTTCCGCTATCGGATCTAGGACGGTGTTCAAGGGCCTGCTTGCGCGCCGCGTCTCCCTGGAACCGGGGCTGGCCGCCCGGCTGCAGAATTGGCGGGCGCTGCCGGAGCCCGATCCGGAACGGCCGCTGGCCCACACCCGCTGGGTAATCGTGGACGTGGAAAGCAGTGGGCTCGATCCCGGCCGCGACCGCTTGATCGCCATCGGGGCGGTCGCCGTACACGGCGAGTCCGTCCGTTTGGAGGACGGGTTCGAGGTCATCCTGAGGCAGGAAACCGCCAGCGACACCGCCAATATCCTGGTGCACGGCATCGGCATGGAGGCCCAGGCCGGCGGAGTTGCCCCGGCCCAGGCGCTGCTAAACTTCCTGCACTTCGTGGGCAAGGATCCGCTGGTGGCGTTCCATGCCCCGTTCGACGAGGAGATGCTGAGCCGGGCGCTGCATCTCCACCTGGGGCTCCGGTTCGTCCGCCCTTGGTTCGATCTCGCGCGGCTGCTGCCAGCCGTCTTCCCGGAAATGGCGGCCCGGCACAAGAGCCTGGACGATTGGCTGGGCCAGTTTGCCATCCCGAATTTCGCCAGGCACAATGCCGTGGCCGACTCCTTCGCCACGGCGCAACTATGCCTGGTGCTGCTGCAAAGGGCCAAGGCCCGCGGGGTGGAAAACCGCGCTCAACTGAGAAAAATCGAGCGGGACCACCGGCGTTTGTCCCGGGCTGGCCATTGGGCCTTCTAGCCCAAGAATACCGGATAGTGATATGTTTTTTTGACACGCGGAATTTAAATTCACTACAATTGCCGTGCCTTGTTCCCCCAGGAGACCAGAGAATGAAAAAAGAAAAGATCAAAGCCATTATAGAATCAAGCGAATTCAAAGAGTTGGTGTCGAAACGCTGGTCCATCTCCTTGATCCTCACGGCTATCATGCTGATCGTGTATTTTGGCTTCATCCTGCTGTTGGCGTTCGACAAGTCTATCCTCGCCCAAAAGATTGGCGAGCATATCACCCTAGGCATTCCGGTCGGCCTCGGCGTGATCGTCATCGCCTGGCTGCTCACGGGGGTGTACGTCAAGTGGGCCAACACCACCTACGACGCGGAAGTGCGGAAGATCAAGGACCGGGCGGCAGGCGGGTAGAAGCCCGCCGGGCTTGAACGATCACAAAACAAAACCAATCGCGTGAGGAGAGCATAATGGAAGGATTCAAGTCGACGCTCGGGCAACCGAACGTCCTGTCGATCATCTTCTTTTTCATTTTCATCGGCATCACCTTCGTCATCACCTATTGGGCGGCCAAGCGCTCCAAGAGCGCATCCCAATACTACGCTGCCGGCCGCAGCATCACCGGCTGGCAAAACGGCCTGGCCCTGGGAGGCGACTACATGAGCGCCGCCTCCTTCCTGGGCATCGCCGGGCTGGTGGCCATGAAAGGCTACGACGG
>JAJZUU010000105.1 GCA_021848325.1 Pseudomonadota bacterium
TTTCTGCGGCTGCATTGGCGCGATACTCCTGGACGAAATCCAGGGTGACACTCAGGATGACGATGCAGCTGATGATGACAAAGTTGGTGAGCTCCCCCGTCAACGCTGAGATCGCACTGGCGACGAGAAGAATAATGACGAGAGGATTCTTGAAGCGGGTGAGGTACTGGAGCAGCAGTGATTTTTCATGCCGGCCACGGAACAGGTTGGGGCCGTACCTGGCAAGCCGGGCTTTGGCCTCGGCGCTCGACAAGCCTGTGGCCCCAGTAGCAAGGTCAAGTGGCTCAAGCCACCATGGCCGGACGGTGGAATCTATCGGCATATGATCCAGGCAGTCTGCCTACGAATGACGGTAGCGGAGAACACGGTATCAGATGTCTACGACGCCGGGGCGTACCAGACCCTGGCCGATAAATTGTTTGTTTTTTCACCGTCGGCCGCGTTGACTGGCCGGAATCAGCAGATATAATGCGCCGCATATCAACTTGGGCCTCGCCCCATCCGCACATGGGTAGTTACTGTTGTCACCCCCTGAAGTAATCCCTGAAGGCCACTGACAGCAGTTCCCATCTGCGCTGTCGCCAGCCTTCAGGCTGGCGGCGGTTCAAGGACTAGATCCTAGTCCTGTTCCTCCCCCTCTTCGTTAATCGTTGGCGCCAAGCGCGGCAAAGCCGCGCATGGGCTCTGGATTTTGGCTTCTCGTACGAGAGGAGGGTAGTATGTTTGTCTTCAACACACTAAGGGGCTTCCGGCCCTTTCGCAACAGCGCCGCGCAAGCCGTACCCGTGCGCGCAGCGCCATCGGTCAGCCGCATGCCCGAGGTCCGCTTTGCCGATGTGCGCCTGGCGTCCCTGGGCCTGCCGCCAGATTCAAGCTGCGGACAAGGTTCCCGTGATGGATTCCAGCCAGGAGGCCGGCCATGAACGCCGAAGTCCGCGCCCTGGATACCCGCCTGTGCCCGGAATGTCCTCCGCTGCCGGAGGGCATCGAGCACCGCCTGCGCGACCGCTTGCATCTGGATGCGCTGCGCCGCGGCGCCCGCGACTGGCGCAGCCGCCTGACCCTGGGGCTTGCCCTGATCGGCCCCGGCGTCCTGGTCATGCTGGGCGACAACGACGCCGGTGGTGTCATCACCTATGCCCAGACCGGCGCGACTTATGGGTTGGGAATTTTCCTGCCCATGATGATCCTGCTTGGCATCGTCGCCTATGTGGTGCAGGAGATGACCGTACGCCTGGGTGCCGTCACCCGCCGGGGACACGCTGAACTGATCTGGAAGCGCTATGGCGCGTTCTGGGGCTGGTTCTCGCTCATCGACCTGGTGGTCGCCAATGTGCTCACCTTGATGACCGAGTTCATCGGCATCCGCCTGGGCGGGCAAGCCTTGGGGCTCTCGCCCTGGCTGACGGTGCCGGCGTCCCTTGCCTTCATCACCTACGTGTTGGTGTTCCTGCGCTACTGGACCTGGGAGCGCATCTCCTTGTTTATTGCCGTATTCAATCTGATTTTTGTGCCCCTGGCCCTGTATTCCCATCCGGACTGGCATGCCGTGACGCGGGCATTTGTCGGCCAGGGCTGGATCGTGCCGGGTGGCTTCTTGTCGCTCACCTTCCTCATTCTGATCTCGGCCAACATCGGCACCACCATCGCGCCCTGGCAGCTCTTTTTCCAGCAATCCTGCGTCGTCGACAAGGGGCTGCTACCACGCGACATCCGGGCTGGCCGGCGCGACCTTCTGATCGGCGTCATCGGCATGGTGTTGGTGGCCATGGCCCTGATCGTCCTCGCTGCCAAGACCCTCAAGGGCATGCCCGATGCGCAAGACCTCAATGCCGGCGCCGTGCTGGCAGCCCTGCGCGCCAAGCTGGGCGACGGCATGATGGCCTTGTTCGCCCTGGGCCTGATGGAGGCCGGTTTCATCGCTTCCATCGTCATTACCGCGAGCAGCGCCTGGGCGATCGGCGAAGCCTTCGACATCGACCGGTCCATCAATGCCCCGCCACGCCGGGCACTCGGCTTTTATCTCCCGGCCATGCTCGGAACCGCTTTGGCGGCGATCGTGGTCATGATCCCGGGCCTGCCCCTGGGTTTCCTCAACCTGAGCGTGCAGGTCATTGCGACGGTCTTCATGCCCGCGGCCATGCTGTTTTTGCTTATGCTTCTCAACGATCGAGAACTGATGGGTGAGCACGTCAACTCACCTCGCCGCAATGCCGTATCGATCGCCATCATGGCCGGGTTGATCCTCTGCAACGGCCTCTATGGTATCGCCACCCTCTTTCCTCACACCTTGGGAGGATAGCCATGAAACCCCTGCGCGAGTTCGATCCTGAGGTGATCCGCCGCCTGATCGAGGAGGAGGGCTGGCATGAGCCCTTGCCCGAGGTCCGGCTGGTCCAGCTTACCGCCGGGCAGCGGATGCTGTTCTGGGGGCTGCGCGCTTACGTGCTGGTCATGGCCGCGGTCGTGGTCTGGGCCTTTGTGCACGGCACGGGCGGCTGATCTCAGACAGGTCGCCTCCCTCTGCCTGGTAGGAGGGCGGCGTGTAATCCCCATCGTCAAATTGTCACGGCCCCCGGGCCAGAATCGGGGCATTGAGGTGCGCCATGAGAAGAACAACAGCAATTCAAGCCGCCTTGGCGGCGCTCCGTCGGACCAGCAGCCGCGTCGGGCACGTCCTTGGCGCCTGCGCGGTGCTGCTATGCGCGCCCGCCCTGGCTATGCGTGAGCCATCTCTCATGCTGAGCCTGCAAAGCACTTACATCTACCAGTATCAGCCTGGGTTTACTGTCCCTTATTCGGGGCCAAACAGTCTCCTGCCTGGCCCAACCCACGGCTACAGCTTCAGCGCGACCGGCATGCTCGCCGCCCGGCCGTGGGCCGGCGGGGAAATCTATTTCGAGCCGGAACTGGTCTCCTCCATCCCCATCTCCAACCTCACGGGGCTGGGCGGCCTGACGAACGGCGAGAATCAGAAGGGGGGCGGTGTGCGCCCGGAACTCTACGTCGCGCGAGCCTTCCTACGCCAAACCTGGAATCTTGGAGGCCGTCCGGTCAAACAGGTGGCCAGCCTCACCCAACTCCCCACAACGGTTGATAGCAGGCGGCTGGTCCTGACCGTGGGCAACTATGCCATCACGGACATCTTCGATACCGGAAACTACAGCGGGGACCCCCGCAATACCTTCCTCAATTGGTCTTTCCTGACCTACGGTGCCTGGGATTATGCCGCTGATGTGCGCGGCTATACCTGGGGCGCGACGCTAAGTTTCCACGATCGGAACTGGGCGGTGCGGGCCGGGCGTTTTCTCGAACCGGTCGTCTGCAGGACGGGCGGCCCGCGACGGGACTGGAGCCGTTCCTTGAGGCGGTTGGAGACGCCCTTGGCCAGGGGAGCTAACAGGAGGATGAACAGCACCTGAAGCAGGTTGATGGCGATATGGGCGATCATCGCTCCCCCGTCGCTCCGTGGCGCCGGGCGGTACGCAAAATCCCCCTACGGCCTTGATTGGAAGCTCGCATTATCGTATCTCTTCAGCGGTTGCTTAACCGTCGTAGGAGCCATCAGCTTGCGCACTTAACGGCGAGCTCCATCGCCATCATGTCCCCATACTAGACCACCTCCCTGTGCCTGCAAGGAAAAAGAATGCGCTCCCATCGCTACAGTGGCGCCCCGCTTCATATTCCCCTGCGCCATTGTTCAGCATCCTTTCAGCCCATCTCATGGCATGTGGTGCTCACCATCGTCCGGCGCGTCGCGGTGAAGATCTACCGGTAAGGCCGCTGCGGCCATTCAGTGAGAAGGTGCGTCTGCTACAACCCGAATCAGGAAGAGATGCCAAAATACACTGCACATACCCTCAAGCGATCGAAGCAGCAGGCGATTGCACCCCACGGGCATGCACAACATAAACGGCTTCCCTTCCCTACGCAGCGGCGCGATCAAATTTGTGGAGGCACCCCTTGGATTCATCAATGGAGGAACACGCAATATGAACACCCGCATTCAAACGCTTCATGCCCGCGAAATCCTCGACTCGCGCGGAAATCCGACGGTCGAAGCTGAGGTAACGCTGGCGAATGGCGCCTTTGGCCGGGCGGCGGTGCCTTCGGGCGCCTCCACCGGCGTACACGAAGCGCTGGAGCTACGCGATGGCGATCCGGGCCGCTATGACGGCAAGGGCGTCAGAAAAGCCGTGAGCCACGTTAACAATGAAATCGCGCGCGTCATCGTTGGCATGGACGCCCTCGATCAGGGCGCCGTGGACCGCGCCATGCTGGAGTTCGACGGCACAGCCCACAAGGAAAAGCTCGGCGCCAACGCCGTCCTCGGCGCGAGCCTGGCGGTTGCGCGTGCGGCGGCGGATGCCTGCGGCCTGCCGCTGTTCCGCTATCTGGGCGGCGCGGCCGCGTGCCGCATGCCGGTGCCCATGTTCAACATTCTCAACGGCGGAATACACGCCAACTGGCAGGGCACAGATTTCCAAGAGTTCATGATCGTCCCCGTGGGCGCGTCCAACTTTGCCGAAGCATTGCGCTGGGGCAGCGAGGTTTATCACGCATTGAAGAAGGTGCTCAAGGACAGCGGCCATTCGGTGGGTGTGGGCGACGAGGGTGGCTTCGCGCCCCGGCTCTCGCGCAACGCCGAAGCGGTGGAACTGATCCTGCAAGCCATTGAAGCCGCGGGCTACCGCCCGGGTGACGACCTCTCCATCGCGCTCGACCCCGCCTCCAGCGGCATTTTCGAAGACGGCCTCTATCACCTGCGCACCGAGGGACGCAAGGTGGCCGCCGCCGACATGGTGGGGCTCTACGCCGACTGGGTCGCCAAGTATCCCATCGTGGTGCTGGAAGACGGCCTTGCCGAAGACGACTGGGAAGGCTGGAAACTGCTCAACCGGGAACTGGGCGATAAGGTCGAACTGGTGGGCGACGACATTTTCGTCACCAACATCGAGCGCATCCGGCGCGGCATCGACGAGGACATCGCCAACGCGGTGCTGATCAAGCTGAACCAGATCGGCACGCTCACGGAAACCATTGCTGCCGTTAATCTGGCCTATTCCGCCGGCTGGGGCGCGATGGTGTCCCACCGCAGCGGCGAAACGGTGGACAGCTTCATCGCCGATTTCACCGTGGCCCTTTCCACCGGCCACCTCAAGACCGGAGCGCCGTGCCGTGGGGAACGCGTGGAGAAATACAACCAGTTGATGCGCATCGAGGACTACCTGGGGACATCGGCTGCGTACGCGGGACGCAAGGCCTTCGTGCGCTGAGTCCAGGATCTTTTCAATTTCAAATTGGTGAAATAGAACATAAGGTCAGCCGGTTACCAGTTCGTGGAGTCGGGAAATCGATGCCGACCCGCCCACCCGTAGCCCCGCGATTGCTGCGTGAATCAATCCCGGCCTGCGCAGTCTAGAATTCAAATAGCGATGGTGCCCGCTACAAACGCCGACCTACGGCTGATGGCCCCTACCGAATGGCGGGGCCATTTTCATGCCCGCCGCCCGGGAAGGAGATTCGTATGTCCGATGGAATGACCAACCCGCGTGCGAGGAGGAAAGCGGCGATGGCACTGGACGAACGACAAACATCGCGCCTGATATCGGCGCTCGCCGAAGTGGACGCATGCTTGGAAGAGGCAATGCGCTGCCTGGATACTGTGGCGCATCGCTCACCCTTTGCCCCGCGCGCCGACGACGTGGCGCCACTCCAGCGTCAGTTGATCACCGAGGACGTCGACCGCCTGCGCGCCGCGATGCACGCCATCCTTGCGCGCCATCACGTCGCCATGCCTACCCCGGACACAAGCGCGGCGCTTGCTTGCCGTACCGCCATCGACCGCGCCGTGATCACGGTCGAGGCGCTGGGCCCGCGTTATCTGCGGCAGGAAGGCGATCTCCCGGCCGATAGCGAAGCCGAACTCAATCGCATCGTGTCGCAACTGCTCGACGGGCTCACAGCCATGGAAGGCCATCTCGCGGCGGGATATGCCGGCGATCCTGCCGCGCACCTCGCCGAAGCCGATGGAGCTACCGCCGGCGTTCGTTTGGCGCGGGAACTGGCCCAGGCCGTCGATGCCCACCACTTGACACCCTTGCGTGCGCCGCTGAACGCCCTGCTGGAACGTCTGGAAGCGGACGACTTCGAAATCGCCGCGTTCGGCCGTGTGAACGCCGGCAAGTCGTCCCTGCTGAATACCTTGCTGGAAGGCGAGTTCCTGCCGGTGGGCGCACTGCCCACAACCGCCGTTCCGATCCACATCGAGTATGGCCCCGCCCCGCGCGGGCGGGTGCAGTTTGCCGATGCGGCGCCAGAGATTTTCGACCTGGGCCGGCTCGCGGAATTTGCCGCAGAGCATTACAACCCGGCCAACGGGCGCCATGTGACCCGACTGCATCTCGAACTCCCAGCGCGGCGGCTCGAAGGCGCCGTCAAGCTGGTCGACATGCCCGGCATGGCGCCCGATCAGC
>JAJZUU010000031.1 GCA_021848325.1 Pseudomonadota bacterium
TGGGCGCGGGCAGATTTTGCCGGTTTTGCAGGTCAATAGTCGTTCTATTGACCAAAAAAGCGGTGAAATATGCACCGGCCAGACGGATTTGCAGCCGATTTCCTTTAAGTCCGACAGGCTCCTAGGCGGGTTTCCGGAAGCTCAGGAACCATGCCTGTCCGTTGAACAGGTCCCTGGATTCCACCTCCTCCATACCGTCCGGGATCAGATCCAGGGGGGCGGCGATGGGCTCCCTGCGATCCTTGAACCATACCTTGATGCCGGGGATTTTTTCCGACATCCTGGCCACCTTCTCGGTTTCATCCATGATGATGATCCGGGTGCCCTTCTTGGCCACCCGCACCATCTCCCGGATGGCCTTGCCGCGGTCGCTGAAGAAATTGATGCCGCCCATCTGGAATACCACGTCGAAGCTGCTGTCGGTAAAGGGCAGGTTTTCCGCCTCGCCCAGGAACAGTTCGGCGCGCTGGCCCATTTTTGGCAGCTTGCGCTTGCACACCTTGAGCATGCCCCAGGACAGGTCGAGCCCGTAGTACTTGGCGTCCCGCGGCAGGTAGCGGAGGTTGGAGCCGGTCCCCACCGAGGTTTCCAGCACCTTGTCCCCGGGCCGGATCTCCAGGGCGCTCAGGAATTCCTTGCGTATCTTTTCTTCCGAAAGCCCGAACACGAACAGGCCCACCTTGCTGATGAAGTCGTACAGCGGTGCGGCGCGGTCATAGATGTTGCGGTACTTGTTGTTCAGGTCGGTGATCTGCTCCCGTTCCACGAAGATGGGGATGCCGTCATGGATGCGGTACTTGACGCCGTGGTCGTCGTTTGCCAGGAACTCCAGGGCTCCGCCGTGGGACGAGGACTGGGTGACCAACTGCAGCGGGGCGCACCTGACGGGGCAACGCAGGATATTCAAGGTCTCGGGGTTCATGGCAGTCTCCATTGTTAGAAATTGAAATAGCGACAAAACTTACATTTCGAATCCTTCGGGCGCGGTCCCGTGGGAAGCCCCGCTGCGCCGTAAGAGCGCAGCCCGCGTGTGTTCTGATGGCATTACTTCTGTTTATAGTATATTCGCGAGCGGCCCGGAGCGATAATTCAAGACATGATTATCTACTAAAATACCACAACCGCCATCTTGTAGTAATAGTCGTGTAGTAATACTCGCGTTGGGGGCCGCCGGGAGCGGTCCCGATACCCTGCCGCACTTTTGCGGGCGCCTGCGGTCTATATTTATGCTATGCGGAGGATATAAGGCATCGAGAAATAATAATTTGGACAAATGTCCAAGGTATTATTTCTCGACGCCTAAATGACAAGACCATGTTCGATCACGACGACGCGCTGCGGGCGCTGGACCAGAAGATACCGCTTTCGGACAAGCTGTTGGCGGTCCACCGGGTTCTGCGCCGCAAGCTGGATTTCATCGACCGTATCGCGGTGGCGGTCTACGATCCCAGAAGCGATACCCTCAAGACCTATGCCCATAGCAGCGGCTCGGACGATCCCCTCAGCCGCTACGAGGCCAGACTGGGCGACGCGCCGTCGCTGCGGGATATCCTGGCCAAGGGACGGCCGCGGGTGGTCAACGACCTCGCCTCGTTCGGCGGCGGGCACGAGCACACCCGGCGCATCCGTGCGCAAGGGTACGGCTCCAGCTATACCCTGCCCATCTACCTCAACGGCAATTTCTTCGGTTACCTGTTTTTCAACGCCTACCGCAAGGG
This sequence comes from Pseudomonadota bacterium, assembly GCA_021848325.1. Taxonomy (GTDB): domain Bacteria; phylum Pseudomonadota; class Gammaproteobacteria; order Burkholderiales; family JAJZUU01; genus JAJZUU01. The sequence continues at coordinate 1,719 of JAJZUU010000031.1, forward strand.
GGTATTTGACGATGCTGCGCTGTCCGAGCTCGATGTCTTCGGACACCTGATCTCCCTCGCCGTGGCCAGCGAGGTGTCGGAGATCCGCACCCTGCTCGCCTCTGTCAGGACCGCTTCCGACATGGTGCACCAACGGGACTTCGAGACCGGTTCCCACCTCGACCGGATGTCCAACTACGCCAAGCTGATCGCCAAGGAACTGGCGGCGAGCGAGGGATTCGGCGACGAGATCATCGAGCACATCTTTCTGTTTTCGGTGCTGCACGACGTGGGCAAGATTGGCATACCCGACGGCATTCTGCTGAAGAACGGCAAGCTGAGCGAGGCCGAATTCGCGGTGATGAAGACCCACGCCCTCAAGGGGCGGGAGATCATAGACGCCATGCTGCGACACTTTGGGCTGGAGGACCTGCAGCACATAGACGTGCTGCGCAACATCGCCCATCACCACCACGAGGCCATGGACGGCAGCGGCTACCCGGACGGCCTCAGGGGGGGCGATATCCCCATCGAGGCCAGGATCGTCGCCGTGGCCGACGTGTTCGACGCCCTCACCAGCCGCCGCCCGTACAAGGCGCCCTGGAGCAACGACGAAGCCTTCGCCAAGCTGCTGGAGATCGCGGGCAGCAAATTCGATCGCAATTGCGTGGAGGCGCTGGTGCGCAGCCGGGCGGAGGTGGAGCGCATTCAGGAACGCTTCCAGGACGGGCGTCTTTAGCGGTCAGGGGGTCCCTGCAGCCCGTTTTCATCCCGCCCGGCCGATGTTTCGCGCCATCGCGGGCAGGCCCCAAAAGGCGCGTTTCCTTGTGAAGACGCCCGGTCTCCCCTAGAATAGGCCCTTTTTGACTGGGCTGCTGGGTCTGCGGATGCCTAACGACGTACTCGTGCAAGTCAAGCGCTGGCTGTCCCTGAGGCGCTGGGCACGCCGCCTGCTATTCTGGGGCGGGGCGGTCGCCGTCGGCGGGGTGGCGATCATGTTCGCCGTCGCGAGCGAATACGCGAACGAGGTGTTGCACCGGGTGATCGGCTATTCGTCGTTTCTGCCCTTCGTCATCGCCCCGGCGGGGCTGGCGCTGGCCGTTGCCGTTACCCGCAGGTTCTTTCCGGGTTCGGAAGGCAGCGGCATTCCCCAGACCATCGCCGCGCTCGACATGAAGGACCAGTCCGCCCGCAACGCGGTCCTTTCCCTGCGTATCGCGGCAGGCAAGATACTGCTCACCTTCGTCGGGCTGCTGTCCGGGGCATCGGTGGGCCGCGAAGGCCCCACGGTCCAGATCGGCGCCTCCATCATGCACGCCCTGGGGCGGCTGGGCGCCTTTCCGCGCCACGATCTCGAGAAGGGGCTGATCCTGGCGGGCGGCGCGGCAGGGGTGGCCGCCGCCTTCAACACGCCGCTGGCCGGGGTGGTGTTCGCCATCGAGGAGATGAGCCGCTCCTTCGAGCACCGCACCAGCGGGACAGTGATGACCGCGGTCATCGTGGCCGGCATCACCTCCTTGTACGTGCTCGGCAACTATACCTATTTCGGCCATACCTCCGCCACCCTCAGCCTGGGCGAGGGCTGGATCGCGGTGCTGGTGTGCGGCGTGGTCGGCGGATTGCTGGGCGGGCTGTTCAGCCGCGCGCTGATCGCTTCGGTGCGCGGGCTGCCGGGCCGGATCGGCCGCTTCATGCGGGAGCGGCCGATCCTGTTCGCCGCCGGTTGCGGCTTGACGCTCGCCATTATCGGTCTGGTCTCGGGGAGCACCACCTACGGCAGCGGCTACAACGAGGCCAAGCAGATCGTGGAGGGCACCAAGGCCCTGCCCGAGGCCTACGGCGCCCTTAAGATGCTGGCCACCCTCGTCTCCTACCTGAGCGGCATCCCGGGCGGGCTGTTTGCCCCCACCCTCGCCGTGGGGGCCGGTTTCGGCTCGAACCTGGTGCCCTTCCTGCCCTATGCGCCCGCCAGCGCCGTGATCATCCTGGGCATGGTTTCCTACTTTGCGGGCGTGGTGCAGGCTCCCATTACCTCCTTTGTCATCGTGATGGAAATGACCGACAACCATACCATGGTGGTTCCCCTGATGGCGGCCTCCCTGATTGCTTACGCCTGTTCCAGCCTGGTTTGCGGCACGCCGCTGTACAAGGCGCTGTCGGAAGGCTTCCTTACCCGGTCGGGCGGGGCGCCTCTTCCCGTGAAATCGTGAGAAAGGCGGCAAACATGCATGGCGCGCGGATACCCGCCCGAGTTGGGGCGGGGAATAGTGAATGGGGTGGTTGAAAAAAGCGGATGTCACAATCCGGATATCTTTTAAAATAGTGTCTGCGCGAGCGAGCACCCAAGGCAGCAAAGGGGTAGAATAATGGCGCCGAAAGCCACGCAGCGGACATCCGGGAGCGACATGGCGGCTGGGGCTTCGCATCGCGATTCAGGTGAATAGTGCGGGCTGCGCCGGGAAATGCGGCCCGGAGGGTTGTGGCGAATCCGCGCGTCTGCGGCGTTGCGAGCCTTGCCAATGGAATGACCATTGGCCGCGGCTCGCGCCTTGCATCCATCGCGGATTCGCCGCAACAAATGTCCAAGTTATTATTTCTCGACGCCTGAGGAACTTGCATGGTAGCCAATGAACTTATTCGAGCGATTTTGCCCCTGCTGCGGCAGGCGGCAGGGATCGCCCTGCCCGATAAACCATCCGCTTAACAATTGCTCTTGCGCCATCCATGAAGAAATTTCTCGAGTTCTTGCTGGGGGCGCCGCGTAACCCCCTCAGCCCGGAGACCCGGCAGCACATCACGCTGATCGCCTTTTTCGCCTGGGTCGGCCTGGGGGCCGACGGCCTCTCGTCCTCCTGTTACGGCCCGGAAGAAGCGTTCGTCGCCCTGGGGCAGCATACCCATCTCGGGCTGTATCTCGCCCTCGCTACCACGCTCACCGTGTTCATCATTTCGGTTGCCTACAACCAGGTGATCGAACTGTTTCCCTCCGGCGGCGGCGGCTACAAGGTGGCTACCAAGCTGATCAACCCCCATGCCGGCCTGGTCTCCGGTGCCGCCCTGATCGTGGACTACGTGCTGACCATCACCATATCCATCGCCAGCGGGGTGGATGCCCTGTTCAGCCTGTTGCCCGGCTCGCCGCACGTGGTCAAGCTGGGCACCGAAATCCTGCTGATCCTGGTGCTGCTGGTGCTCAACCTGCGGGGCATGAAGGAATCGATCAAGGTGCTGATGCCCATTTTTCTCGGCTTTGTCATCACCCACGCCTTTCTCATTCTGTACGGGATTTTCGTCCATTCCAGCCGCCTGCCGGGCCTGATTCCGCAGACTCTCCATGAAACCGCTTCCTTCACCCATCAGATGGGGTGGATATTCGCCGTCTCCCTGTTTCTGCGGGCCTATTCCCTGGGGGGGGGGACCTACACCGGGATCGAGGCGGTTTCCAACAATGTCAACACCTTGGCGGAGCCGCGGGTCCGAACCGGGAAGTGGACCATGTTCTACATGGCCACCTCGCTTGCCTTTACTGCGGGCGGCATCATCGTGCTCTACCTGCTGTGGGGCGTCGCCCGCGTCCCGGGGCAGACGCTGAACGCGGTGGTATTCAAGGCCATTATGAACCATTGGCACTGGAACGGCTGGGATCTGGGGACTTGGTTGCTGCCCATGGTGCTGGCGCTGGAGGCCGGCCTGCTGTTCGTGGCGGCCAATACGGGCTTCCTGGGCGGGCCGGCGGTGCTGGCCAACATGGCGGCGGACCAGTGGGTGCCCCACCAGTTCATCAACCTGTCCAGCCGCCTGGTGACCAAGAACGGGGTGGTGCTCATGGGGCTGTCCGCGCTGGCCATATTGCTGTGGAGCGGGGGCAGCGTGGCCTTGCTGGTGGTGCTGTACAGCATCAACGTGTTCCTCACCTTTTCCCTGTCGCTGCTCGGGCTGTGCATCTACTGGTGGCGCAACCGGGGCGTGGAGCAGCGCTGGTGGTGGCGCCTGGCGCTTTCGCTGATCGGCCTGGCGGTGACCAGCAGCATTTTGCTGGTCACCCTGGTTGAAAAGTTCGCCGAAGGCGGGTGGGTCACCATCCTGATCACCAGCCTGGTGATCGCCGCCGGCCTCCTGATCCGCAGACACTACGGCGAGACCCGCGCCCAGTTGCGCAAGGTGGACCAGTTGTTCGCCGCCCAGGAAACGCACCAGGTCGAATCCCCGCCGGCGCTCGACCCGCGGCAGCCCACCGCCGTGTTCATGGTGGGCCGAAACCGCGGCGCCGGGATGCATACCCTGCTTTGGGTGCAGCGCCTGTTTCCCGGGCATTTCAAGAATTTCATCTTTCTCAGCGTGGGGGAGGTGGACTCCAAGAGCTACGGGGGCGTAGGGGCGCTGGAAAAGATGCAGGAGGAAGTCGCCTACAGCCTCTCCTATTTCGTCAACTTCTGCCACAATCACGGGCTGGCCGCCGCCGCCTATTCCGCCTACGGGACCGATACCATAGAGGAACTCAACACCCTGGCGCTGCGAGTCGGCCAGGAATACCCGGACTGTGTCTTCTTTGCCAGCACCCTGATCTTTGTCCACGATAACTGGCTTACCCGCATGCTGCACAACCAGACCGCCTTCGCCATGCAGCGCCGCCTGCATCTGCGCGGCATGCAGATGGTGATCCTGCCTATGAAGATTTAATGACGCCGGTACCCGCAGCAAATACCCATCCGCTATAATCGGTTTGAGAAGACGCGCCAGGCGCGCGCGGCGGAGCCCCGGTGGCCCGTATGCGGTTAGCCGGCCCGAAATAGACCGTGCCTTGCCCCGGCGACTCGCCGCGGGCCGGGCGAATGTAGACACTGCCGTGTTATGGCGCTTGACCCTTCTGCTTCCCGGCCTGTCGACGCCGGGATCGAACTGCCCGCGGCGGGAACCGAGATCCGCTGCCTGGGCGCCTGGACCGTGGGGGCGGTGGCTCCGCTGGAGCGCCGGCTTGCCGCGCTTCGGTGGCCCTCCGGACCAGATCTGGTGCTGGACGGCGGCGGGATCTCCGCCATGGACACGGCCGGGGCGTGGCTGCTGCTGCATATTGTCCGCCTGCTCGAGCAAGGCGGGCGCCGGGTGACGCTGCGGGACCTGCGCGCCGAACACGAATCCCTGCTGGGCCTCGTGCGCGCCCGCGGACCGGCGGCCGGGGCGCCGGGGAGGCCAGCGGGCCCCGGCACCCTGGAGGCGATCGGGCGCCGTTTCTGGCTCGGCTGGCAGCAGGTGATCGGGGGGCTCGCCTTTCTGGGAGAGGCCGCGCTGGCCGTGCTGCACTCCTTGGCGCGCCCCGCGCGCATCCGCTGGCGGCCCGTGCTGTACAACCTGCACACGGCCGGTTTCAATGCGCTGCCCATCACCGGGCTGCTTTCGTTCCTGATGGGGGTAGTGATCGCCTACCAGGGTGCGGGACAACTGCAGCGCTACGGCGCCAACATCTTCGTGGCCGACTTGGTGGGGCTGTCCATGCTGCGGGAGCTGGCGCCGCTGCTGACCGCCATTATCGTCGCCGGCCGCTCCGGCTCGGCCTTCGCCGCGCAGATCGGCACCATGAAGATGACCGAGGAGGTCGACGCCCTGCGCACCATCGGCATTGCGCCCATGGAACTCCTGGTGCTGCCGAAGATACTGGCGCTGATGATCGCCCTGCCGCTGCTCACCGTCTATGCCGACGTGCTGGGGGTGTTCGGCGGAATGCTCATGGGCCGGGCCCAGTTGGGGGTCGGATTCGAGCAGTTCATCGACCGTTTCGAGGACGCCATTACGCTCTCTTCGTATCTGGTGGGGCTCGGCAAGGCCCCGGTATTCGCCGCCATCATCGCCCTGGTGGGCTGCTTCCAGGGCTTCCAGGTGAGCGGCGGGGCGGACAGCGTCGGCCGGCAGACCACGGTGAGCGTGGTCCAGTCGATCTTTCTGGTGATCATCGCGGACGCGCTGTTTTCCGTGATTTTCAGCTGGCTCAAGATTTGACCGTGGCCCAAACCGAAGCCCCGGCCGGCGCCCCCATTGTCGAGATCGCCCATCTCAGCACCCGCTTCGGCGCGGCGCTGGTGCACGACGACATCAGCCTGGAAATACGCCGTGGCGAGATATTTGCGCTGGTGGGGTCGAGCGGTTGCGGCAAGTCGACCCTGCTGCGGGAGATCATCCTGCTGCAGCGCCCGGCTGCGGGTTCCATTCGGGTGTTCGGAAGGGAAGTGGTGGGCCTGGACGATGAACAGGCGCTGCCGCTGCGGCGCAAGTGGGGGGTCATGTTCGAACGCGGCGCCCTGTTCAGCTCCCTCACGGTGAGCGAGAACGTGGGCCTGCCGCTGCGCGAGCACACTCGCCTGAGCGATGGGCTGATCGACGAGCTGGCGGCCATCAAGATCGCGCTGGCCGGGCTGCCGGCCAGCGCCGGCGCCAAGTATCCGAACGAGCTCTCCGGCGGGATGCGCAAGCGGGTGGCCCTGGCGCGCGCCCTCGCCCTGGACCCGGAGTTGCTGTTCCTGGACGAGCCGACCGCCGGCCTCGACCCCTTGAGCGCCAGCGGCTTCGACGAACTGGTGCTGAGCTTGAAAGAGCTGCTGGGATTGACCATGATGATAGTGACCCACGACCTCGACCTGCTGTGGCGCGTGGCCGACCGGGTGGCGGTCCTGGGGGAAGGACATGTCCTGGGGGTGGGGACCATGGAGCAACTGTCGGGGTCCGATCATCCCCTGGTGCGCGAATATTTCTACGGGGCACGCGGACGCGCGGCGCGGGATCAGGCATGGAAACAAAGGTAAACTATGCCGTCGTCGGGCTGTTCGTGCTGCTGCTGGCCGCCGCGCTTATTGCCGGCGTCCTGTGGCTGGGGGCGGGCGCGAGTTACGGCAAGGCCTATGACACATACCTCTCCTACATGAGCGAGTCCGTGTCCGGGCTGAATCTCAATGCCCCGGTGAAGTACCGGGGGGTCGACGTGGGGCAGGTGCGCCGGATTTCCCTCGACCCGGCGGATTCGGAACGGGTGCGGCTGGAACTGGCCATCGAGCGGGGCACCCCGATCAAGACGGACACCGTGGCCGTGCTGAGAAGCCAGGGGCTTACCGGGCTGGCCTACGTGGAACTCAGCGGGGGCAGCCGGAATGCCCCGCCGCTGCGGGCGAAAGCGGGGGAGGAGTACCCGGTCATCGGCAGCGGGCCTTCGCTGCTGGCGCGCCTGGACACCGCCGTGACCCATCTGCTTACCAACCTGAATCTGGCCTCGGAGAATGTGAACGCCCTGCTGGATGAAGACAACCGGCGCGCCTTCAAGCATACCCTCGCCGACGTGGAGGCCGTGACGCAGCAACTGGCCGTCCAGAGAGGGACTATCGACGCCGGTATGAAGGCAGGGGCGCGCACCATGGAGAACATGGCCCGCGCCAGCGAACAGCTTGCGCAACTGCTGGAGCGCATCGGGCGCAGCGCGGACGCGGTCCAGAAAATGGCGGCGGAGACCGCGCAGACCAACGTGGTTGCGCGCCGGACCCTGGAAAGCGTCCATGGCGACGCGCAGCGCCTGGCGCAACAGTCCTTGCCCGAATTGGAAGCCGCCCTCGCGGAAACCCGCGCCCTTGCCGCTTCCATGCGCCGGGTCGCGGAGCAGGTGGAACGCAACCCCGGCGTGCTGCTGCGCGGCGAATCGCCATCCCCTCCGGGTCCCGGGGAGTAACGGAGGAACCGATCGGGTTCGCCGGGCGCGGCCATTGATGAAGAGAGGATAGTAACGTCATGCGGATTTTGGCGCTCCGCGCCGTCGCTTGTACAACCGGATCGAGCAAACCAGCATGAGACGCCTTGCCTCCGCCGTTCTTCCGTTCATCCTCCGGGCTGCCTTGCTGGCAGGGCTTGCGGCATTGCCGGGCTGCGCCATCTTGCGCGCGCCCCAGGCCGTGGATGTGGACTATTTCACCCTGGATGCGGTGCCCGGTGAGACGGCGGCCGGAGGCAGCGGCCGGCTCACTCTGGAGGTGAGCCCGGCGCGTGACTTTCCCGGATTCGACAGCGCACGCATGGTCTATGTGAAAAGGCCCAGCGAGCTGGACTACTTTGCCAGAAACCGGTGGGTAGATACGCCGGCACGCATGCTCACCCCCCTGCTGGTGCAGGCGCTGGAGCGCAGCGGGGCATTTCGCGCGGTGGTCCGGGGGTCCGGCCCGGTGACTGCCCAACTGCGGCTGGATTCGGAAGTTGTCCGCTTGCAGCAGGAGTTCCTCCACAAACCGAGCCGAGTGCGCCTGACAGTGCGCGTCCAGTTGATCGATCTGGCCGGGAGGCGGGTCCTGGGCAGCCGCGAATTCGATGTGTCGGAGCCGGCCCCCAGCGACGATCCCTACGGCGGGGTGATTGCGGCGAACCAGGTATTGCGGCGGGTGCTGGGAGAGGTGGTCGAGTTTTGCCGTGCCCGGGCCGCTTCGGCTTCCGCGCTGGGACAAAGCACGCCCTGAATTGGGCCGCTCCTTTGGTGTCCGAGCGGGTAAGGCGCGCCACCCTACTTCGTCGACAGCCGTGCCTTTTTCCCGTAATCTTTCTCCATTTGGAGGCCTGCTCGACATGGTGGCCGGCGCGCTGCCGGAGCCGCCGCCCCCAAGCGGGCGTGCGGCAGGCGGTTTTGGAGAGGCGAATGCCGCGGGCTGTTGCGCCCGAAAGATCGGCGCAAGGGCGGGTAAGCGGCGTGGACTATGGCCGGGGGTACGTCACCCCGAGGCCGGGGCCGCTTGACCCCGCCCCATGACGGCATAAATTGAGGGCAGCGTGGTGGATGCGCGACACGTGAGGACGCACCTTTTACTTTTGTTGCTGGGCACGCTGGCTGGCTGCGCCGGGGCGCCATCGCACCACCCGGAAAACGTGAATCTTTCCGGGTTCCCCCCTGCCTACCGGCAGGGCTACCGGGACGGCTGCGACAGCGCGCGGTCCTGGGGCGGCCTCACGCGGGACAAGGCCCGCTTCAAGAACGACCGGCAGTATGCCCAGGGATGGAGGGACGGCCACGACATATGCGGCAAGCGCTAGCGCGACAACCCATCCGCTTTGCTATGTCCGCGCGCCCCGCATCGCCGGCTTTCGTCGCTCATCCTCGCCATAGTTACGGCTGCCGCTACTGCCGCAAAGGCGGCCCGGAGCCGCGACGAGGCGGGATATGCCGGAAACTCCGCAAAGGGCCGTTTAGGCCCCAACTTCACGGACGGAACGGATAAGTCAATGAAAGCGAGAGTGATCGCAGTAGTCAACCAGAAGGGCGGCGCCGGCAAGACCACCGTCTCCATGCAGCTTGCCGGTACCCTCGGCCGGCGCGGCAAGAAGGTGCTGGTGGTGGACGCCGATCCCCAGGGAACCGCTACCCGCTGGGCGGCGTCGGCACCGGACGAAAGCCCCTTTCCCGCCTCGGTGATCGGCCTGGGCGCGGCCAACGAGAAGGTCCACCGGGAGGTGAAGAAGTTCGTGCGGGATTACGATTACATCGTGATCGACGGCCCGCCCGCCGCCGATTCCCCGGTGGCGCAAAGCGCGTTGCTGATCGCCGATCTGGCGCTGGTTCCGGTGATTCCCTCGCCGCTGGACATGTGGGCCTCCCTCGGCATCCGCAAGGCCATCGAGAATGCGGTCGACCTCAATGAAGGGCTGCAGGCGCGGCTGGTGGTCAATCAGTGCCAGCCGCAGACCAGCCTGACCAGGGAGGTCCTGGAATTGCTGCCGGAATTCGGTATTCCCATGTGCCACACCCGGTTGCGCCAGCGCACCGTGTTCCGCCAGTCCGCCGTGTTCGGCCAGACCGTGCACGACTTCGGGCACAAGGCCGCCCCGGCGATCCAGGAAATGGACGGGCTTACCGACGAGGTGGTTGCCCTGTTGCGCCGCAAGCGCAACGGCAAGAAAGGATGATGCCAGGATGGCCGGCAAAGACGTAAAGAAGGCCCTGGGGGCTTCCCTCAAAGCGGAGGCGCAAAGGGTGGACGAAAGGTTCTCCCGGAACGGCCTCGCCAAAGCGGAGAAGGCGGGCAAAGGGGGAAAGGGAAAAGCGGCCGGGAAAGGCAAACACGGCAAGGAGCAGACGGTTCGCGACCGATTCACCCTGCCGGAAAGCGAATATGCGCGGATCGGCGAGCTCAAGGAAAGGTGCCTGCAGGCCGGCCTGCGCGTCAAGAAAAGCGAACTGCTGCGTGCCGGATTGCGGCTGCTCGCCCGGCTCGACCAGGCACGCCTCAAGAAGCTGCTGGGAGGCGCGGCTGCGCGGACCGCGAAAAAGGCCGGCACCTGACCTCGTGCCGGGGGCGCCGGCGGTGCTCGGTCAGCCCTGGTCCTGGTTTGCCAGATAGTCCTCGTAGTTGCCCGCGTAATCGACCACCCCGGAAGGGGTCATTTCCAGGATGCGGGTCGCGAGGGAAGATACGAACTCGCGGTCGTGGCTGACGAAGATGAGGGTCCCCTTGTAGAGCTCGAGGGCGGTGTTGAGGGATTCGATGGACTCCATGTCCAGGTGGTTGGTGGGCTCGTCCATCAGCAGCACGTTGGGGCGTTCCAGAATCAGTTTGCCGAACAGCATGCGCCCCTGCTCCCCGCCGGAGATCACCCTGACCGGCTTTTTCACCTCGTCCCCCGAGAACAGCAGTTTGCCCAGGGTGCCGCGCATCACCTGGTCGTCGTCCCCGGGGCGCGCCCACTGGGTCATCCAGTCGAACAGGTTCAGGCCACTGTCGAAATCGGCCGCGTGGTCCTGGGCGAAATAGCCGGGCTGAGCCTTTTCCGCCCACTTCACGACGCCCCGGTCGGGCGCCAGGTCCCCCGCCAGGCAGCGCAGCAGGGTGGTCTTGCCGATGCCGTTGGGGCCGATGATGGCGATCCGCTCTCCCGCCTCCACCATCAGGTTGAGGTCCTCGAACAGCGGGCGGCCGTAGCCCTTGCCGAGTCCTTGCACCTCCAGCGCCAGGCGGTGCAGTTTGTCCTTGTCGTCCAGCTCGAAGCGGATGAACGGGTATTGGCGGCTGGACGGCTTGATGTCCTCCAGCTTGATCTTCTCGATCTGGCGCGCCCTGGAGGTGGCCTGGCGGGCCTTGGAGGCGTTGGCCGAGAAGCGGCTCACGAACTGCTGCAGTTCCGCGATCTGGGCCTTCTTGCGCGCGTTGTCCGCCACCAGCCGCTCCCGCGCCTGGGTGGCGGCGGTCATGTATTCGTCGTAATTGCCCGGATAGATGCGGATCTGGCCGTAGTCCAGGTCCGCCATGTGGGTGCACACGCTGTTCAGGAAGTGGCGGTCGTGGGAGATGATGATCATGGTGCTGGTGCGGGCGTTGAGCACCCCTTCCAGCCAACGGATGGTGTTGATGTCCAGGTGGTTGGTGGGCTCGTCCAGCAGCAGGATGTCCGGGTTGGCGAACAGCGCTTGGGCCAGCAGCACGCGCAGCTTGTAGCCCGGGGCCACCGCGCTCATGGGGCCGTTGTGCTGTTCCAGCGGGATGCCCACGCCCAGCAGCAGCTCACCGGCCCGGGACTCGGCGGTATAGCCGTCCAGTTCGGCGAATTTCGCCTCCAGCTCCGCGGCACGCATGTAGTCCTCGTCGGTGGCCTCCGGATTGGCGTAGATGCCGTCCTTTTCCTGTTTCACCGCCCACAACTCGGCATCGCCCATGATCACGGTGTCCAGCACCTGATTCTCTTCGAAGGCGAACTGGTCCTGGCGCAGCTTGCCCAGGCGTTCCCCCGAGTCGATGGCGACCGATCCCGAGGTGGCTTCCAGGTCGCCCCCCAGGATCTTCATGAAGGTGGACTTGCCGCTACCGTTGGCGCCGATGAGACCGTAGCGGTTGCCCTCGCCGAACTTGACGCTGACGTTTTCGAACAGGGGCTTGGCCCCGAACTGGATGGTGAGGTTGTGGGTGGAGATCAAATCGGCTTTCCCCGGGAAAACGTTGATGGAAATTCTAAATGGGGCCGCGCGCCCGCACTTCAAGGTACGAGAAACCACGTATTCTAACACGGCGCCAGGGGTTTCTTCGCGGTCCCCGGGCCGGGGGTCGCGATCTTTGGCGGATCGGCCGGAGAAAACAAAAAACCCGGCGGCAGCCGGGTTTTCTCCGGAGGCGGGAGCTTCAGTCCAGCTTGATGGCGCGCCGCTTGGCCTTTTCCACCTTGGGCATGGTCAATTCCAGTATGCCGTCCTTGAACGCGGCCTTGGCCCTGTCCGGGTCCACGTCGGAGGGCAGGGCCACGGTGCGGGAGAAGGCGCCGCGGGAGATCTCGCAGCGGTAGTAGTTGCCTTTCTCTTCTTTTTCCTCGTGGCTGGTCTTGCCGGCGACGGCCACGGTGTTCTCGGTCACGGACACCTCCAGGTCTTTCTTCTCCACCCCGGGAATCTCCGCGCGCACCAGGATATCCTCGTCGCGCTCCACCACGTCGATGCGCGGCAGCTTCCCTTCGAAGGGCGCCGCCAGTTCGCTCCACAAGGGCCGCTCCCAGCGGAACGGACGCAGCCAGCCGCGGGGAAAAAAGCCCTCGAACAGCCGGTCCATCTCGTCGAACGGGCTGAGGGCGCGCACCGGCGTCGCCTTCTGGATTTCCGCCCCCTTTTCCGCTTTGCTTACTTCCTTGCTCTCTTCTGCCATGGTCGTTTCTCCTCAGTCAGTACCAGCGTTATCCCAAGGCGGCTACCCGCCTCCTAACGTCTTTATAGACGAGAAGCGCGCTTTTTCAAGCGGTGGCGCAGACGCGGGCGGCGGTGGGGAAATCCGTATAAAGGCGGCGCATGTTGCGGGATTATCCCGGCAATCCGTGGCCGGCGTAGAGCCGGCGGATCTCGGCCTCGTAGCGGCGCTCCATGGCGCTGCGCTTGAGCTTTATGGTCGGGGTCAGCAGGCCGTCGGCCACGGTCCACGGGTCCAGGGTGAGAATCACGCGGCGCACCCGGGCGTAGGCCGGGAAGCCGTGCAGGGCGCGGCGCACCCGCTCCAGTGCGGCGGCGGTGGCGGCCGGGGCCTGCAGCGCCGCGGGGTCCTCGGGGTCCAGCCCGAGGGATGCCGCAAAGCCGCGCCATACCCCGCGATTCACCCTGAGCAAGGCGGCAAGGTAGGGCCTGCCTTCTCCTACCACCATGGCCATGTCGAACAGCGGGTCCTGGACGATGGCCATCTCCAGGTCGGCCGGGGCCGCTTTCTCGCCGGTGGAGGTGACCAGGATCTCCTTGATGCGCCCCAGAATGAACAGGTGACGGTTCGCCATCCGCACCTGGTCGCCGGTATGCAGCCAGCCCTCGGCATCGACCGCGCGGCTGGTCTCTTCCGGCTGGTTCCAGTAGCCCATCATGACCCCCGGACCTCTGACCAGCAACTCGTCCTGCGGGCCGATGCGTATCTCCACCCCCGGCAGGGGCTCGCCCACCGATTCCGGGAGGTTGCTTTCCAACCGGTTTCCGCTCACCACGGGGGAGGCCTCGGTCAGGCCGTAGCCTTGCACCAGGGGCAGCCCCAGCCCCACCAGGCAGTGGGATATCTTCCCGTACAACGGTGCGCCGCCGCTTACGCAAACCCGCAGCCGCCCGCCCAGCCGGGCAAGCAGCTTGTCCGCCACCAGGCGGCGCAGCAGCGGCCACAGCAGTCGTTCCGCGAGGCCGAGCGAGGCATGTCCCTGGCTTGCCTCGAAGTGCCGCCAGCCGACGCGTTGCGCCCAACTGAACAGCAGCCTGGCGAGTGCGCCGCGCTGCTGTAATTGGTGCTGCAGTTTCGTGTAGAGCCGCTCGAAGATCCTGGGCACTGCGATCAGCACGGTGGGGCGAATCGTCAGCAGGTCCTGCTCCAGTTCCTGCACCGAGCGGGCGAAGGCCACGCAGCTTCCGTTCATGACCGGAAGGTAATAGCCCACGGTGCGCTCGAAGGCATGGGACAGCGGGAGGAAGGAAAGGTAGACGTCCTCCCGGTAGCCGGGGATGGCCCGGCTTACGGCCTCGGCGTCCCACAGGATGTTGCGGTGGGACAGCATGACCCCCTTGGGCGGACCGGTGGTGCCGGAGGTGTAGACGATGGTGGCCAGGGCCTGCGGCTCCAGGGCACGGGTCTCGAACGGGGCATCGCGGCGGCCCAGCCAGTCCGGCACGAAACTGAAGGAGATATCGTGGTTGCGCACCGGGGCCGAGCCGGGCTGCAGGATCAGCACCCGGTCCAGGACGGGAAATCGGGACCGTTGCGGTTCCAGTGCCTGCCACTGCTCGATGGTCCCCGTCAGCAGGAGCCTGCAGCCGGAGTCGGCCAGGATATAAGCAATGTTTTCTGGGGCATCGAAGGTGTGCAGGGGTACTACCACCAGGCCCAGGGACAGGGCGGCCTGGTCGAAGCAGACCCATTCCACGCTGTTGTGCAGCAGAATGGCCACCCGTTCGCCGGCGGGGATGCCCTCCTTGGCCAAGGCCTGCTGCCAGCGCCGCGCCAGGGCACCGGCCCGCTGCCAGGTCCAGCTTTTCCATCTGCCCTTGGTCCGGTCGTACTGCAGGTACGCCTTGGCGGCGGGGGTCCTTTCCACGCGCCGGCGGAACAGGCCGGGGAGGGTGAGTGCCTGGTCGCACGGTATGATGTCCGGATGCCGTTGGCCTCGGGTGCGCCGCAATTTGCTCCCCTTCCGTTTTCCGTTTCTTCGGCCCGTTTCAGAACTGCCCTTGCGCGCCCAGATCAGGCTCTCCGCAATGGCGCAGGATTTCCACCCGGGCCGCGTCCCGCAGCCTCACCGCGGCATCCCAATCCGCCCCTTGGGGCGCGATGGGGGCCCCTATCACCACACTGAGGGCGCCCCGCCGTGGAAACCAATGATCGGCGCGCAGCGCCGAGCGGGTACCGCGGATGGTCACCGGCACCACCGGCACCCCGGTCCGGGCCGCCGCCACGAAGGCCCCCATGCGGAAGGGAAGCAGGCCGGGCATGCGGTAGAAGGTCCCTTCCGGAAAGAATATTAGCGACTTCCCGGCGCCCAAGGCGAGGCAGGACTGCTGCACGTCTTCCACCCCCCGCTGCCGGTCGAAACGCTCCACGAACTCCGCCCCCAAGCGCCGCAGAAAGATCCGGGGTATCGCCTTGGCCTTCAATTCCCCCTTGGCCACGAAGCCGAACGGGCGCGGCAGCGCCGCCACCAACACCACCCCGTCCAGATAGCTTGCATGGTTCGCGGCGATCACGCAAGGCGCAGCCGCGGCGAGGTTTCCCTCCCCGACCACGCGCAGGGGGGTGCCGGACATGCGCAGCAGGAGGCGCGCGGCCAGCCGGCTTGCCGCCCAGCACCAGGCGGGGCGGGGCGAGATCGAACCCACCAGCCAGGTGATCGGGGCCAGGATCCAAAACAGCACCCAGACATAGACCGCGTACGAAAGCGCCCGGCCCCCGCGCAATGCGCGACGCAATCGGGGCAGGGCAGCGGCCAGGGCCAGCCGCGCCACTTGCCAGCGCACCGCGCGGCGCGGCCGCCGGAGGGCGCCTTTTTCGTATAATTCGCGGCTCGCCGCACGCCGTATCTTGCCGCTGGAGGTCTTGAGCACGGTGTGGGCGGGGACCAGGGCGATCTCGTCCGCCGGCATTCCCAGCAGGTCCATTGCCAGCCCGTTGATGCGGTCGCGCAGGGCGTCCAGCGCCGCCGCCTCGGTCTCCCGCGTCTCCGCCAGTACCACCAGGCGCTCGGTGCCGGAAACGGGGTCGGGACTGCCGAACACGGCGACGCAGCCCCTGCGCACCCCGGGGATGTCGCCTACCGCCTCCTCCAGTTCCTGAGGGTAGATATTGCGGCCGCCGCGGATAATGACGTCCTTGGCGCGCCCGGTGAGATACACGTCGCCCTGCGCCATGTATGCGAGGTCGCCCGAATCCAGCCATTCTCCGTGGAACAGGCGGCGGCTCTGCTCCGGATTGCGGAAATAGCCCAGGGTGGCGGAAGGGCCCTTGAACTCCAGGTGTCCCTCCACCCGTTCGCCCACCTCGTGCCCGGTGGCATCCACGATGCGAATCTGGTGCCCCGGGAGGGGCTGCCCGCAGGCCACGATGCGCAGCGCCTCCCGGTCGCCGGACTCGGCCGGGACGGCCCGCCCGGTGCCGGTGAGGGCACCGCGCCTGACCCGGTCTATCAACGGGCCGCGGCCGGGCGGCGGGAAGGCCAGGCCGACGGAGACCTCGGCCAGGCCGTAAACCGGCGCCATGGCCTCCGGGCGCAGGCCGTAGCGGGAGAAGCGCTCGGTGAAACGCAGCAAGGTGTCGGGGCTGACCGGCTCGGCCCCGTTGAAGGCCATGCGCCAACTGCTCAAGTCCAGCCCCTGGACGGCACGGTCCTCGATCTTGCGCAGGCACAGCTCGTAGCCGAAGTTGGGGGCGGCGGACAGGGTGCCGCGGTGGTTGTGGATGGCCCACAGCCAGCGTTCCGGTCGCGCCAGGAAGGCGAGCGGAGACATCACCACAAACGGGCAGGCATGGTAGAGGCTGCCCAGCCATGCCCCGATCAGGCCCATGTCGTGGTACAGCGGCAGCCAGCTCACGAACACGTCCCCGGAGGCGACCTGCGCCGCCTGCCCCATGGCGCGGATATTCGCCAGCAGATTGGCGTGGCTCAGGACCACCCCCTTGGGATTGCCGGTGCTGCCGGAGGTGTACTGCAGGAGCGCGGTATCTTCCCCCTTCAGGGCGTAAAGGGCGGGGCTCGCTTTGGACCCGCACAGTTCCTGCACCGTGGCCACCTTGCGCAGGGTTTCCACCTGGCTACCGAGCAGGCGCGCCACCCCTTTGGCCGCGGGCACGGTGACGAGCACGGCCGCGAGCGCATTGGACAGGATGCCGGCATGGCGGCGCAGGTGTTCCTCGAACTGGGAGGCCCGCACCGGGGGGTAGATGGGCACCGGCACGCCGCCGGCGAGAAGCGCCCCGAAAAAGCTGTAGAAATAATCGCGCCCGGTGGGCAGCATGATGGCCACCGCCTGACCGGGCTGCAGATCGCGTTCCTGCAACCCTGCGGCCACCGCCCGGGCCCCGGCCTGCAATTCGCCGTAACGAATGGTCTGGCCCTGGTCGTCCCCGTTCTCCAGGACGATGTGCACCCGCTGGGGGTGGGCGCCCGCGTGCCATTCCAGGGCTTCGGTGAGGGTGGCGGCGCCGGCCGGAAAGGCCTGCGCTTCCTCCGAGACTTCTAAGCGCGGCGGAAGGGGGGCGGCGGGCGGCCTTGTCTTTGCCGCCGCGAGCACAGCCCCCAACAGGTCGCGTGGCGTCTCCGCGCTTGCCAGCACCTGTTCCGGCAAGGTGACATCGAACACGCGCTCGATCCGGTGCAGCAGTTCCACCCGCCCGAGACTGTCCAGCCCCAGGTCCCGGTCGAAGGAGGCGTCCAGGGCTATGGTGGGGCCCCGTTCCGTGCCCGGGCGCAGTTCCGCCACCAGTTCGCGCACGGTTTCCAGCACAGTGGCGGTGGTTGTATCCTGGATGTGGTTCGCTTCAGGGGTGGGCATGCCGGGGATTTTTCAGGTTGCGCCTTGCACCGGACCGGGAGCGTGGTTCTTTGCTTTGAGTGCGTTGCGTCCGGTACCGGAGGTCTCTAGTTCAAAGGCTGAAATTCAGTGTAGAAACAGGAGCCGGCTTTTTCAACCCGCCCCTGGAGCGTGGGGATGGCGGCTGCGGAGCGTCTGGCGGCGGAGTGCAACCCGGGGAATTAAGGTCATAATCCGTTCCGCGGCGTGACAACAAGTCTTGCGCTTTGGTAAAGTTGCGCACGATGCTGCCGATATGGGTGTCGGGGTACGGCAGTTCGCGGCCGCTGGCCGGCGCAAGGGGCACCAAGAGAACAACCACCGGAGTGGCTTGAAGGAACGGGGAGAGTCGCAGGAATCCCGCATGGCGCTGCTAAACAACAAACATCCGTTCGTGCGGGTTGTCCTCATTTACGCGGCGCTGCTTATCGGCCTTGGCGGCGCATCCGATTGCGAGGCCGTGGACGTTATCGTCAACCCCAGTGTCCCGGTTCATCCGATTTCCCGCGGGGTCGCCCGGGCCATTTTCGGGATGCGCATGACCAGGTGGCCGGACGGCAGCCCGATCAGGGTCTTTGTACTGGGCGACGGCGATCCCGTACATGTCGCTTTCTGCAAAGAGGTCCTGGACATCTATCCTTACCAGCTCAGGGCCGCCTGGGACAGGCTGGTCTATTCCGGCAGCGGCCAAGCGCCTACTGAGCTTGCTTCCGAACAGGAGATGTTGGCACGGGTGGCGTCGACGCCGGGCGCGATCGGTTACTTGGAGAGGAGGCTGGTGAATGTCCGTGTCCGCTTGTTGCCAGTGCAGTGAACTCCGTCGGGGGAAGCACCGTGGGGCCGGCATCCTCCTCCTTCTGGCGGCCTTGCCATGCCTTCCTGCGGCGGCCATGGAGATGCCCGAGGCGACGCAGATCCACGGCTTTGTCACCCAGGGCCTGATATCCAGCACGGGCAACAATTTCTTCGGCCCCAGCAAGAACGGCGTGAGTTGGGAGTTCACCGAGTTGGGGGTGAATGCCTCCTATCGCCCCGATCCGGATTTGCAGTTTTCGGCACAGTTGTTGTCCCGCCGCGCCGGGGGAACGGACAACGGAAGGGTGCGCCTGGACTACGGTTTCGTGGATTACACCTTTTCGGCGAGCGAGTCGGGGCGGTGGGGGGTGATGGCGGGGAAGATCAAGAATCCCCTGGGGTTCTACAATACCACCCGGGACGTCGCCTTCACCCGCCCCAGCATCCTGCTGCCCCAGTCCATCTATTTCGACCGGGCGCGCAACTTCGCCCTCTCCGCCCCGGGCGCCAGCGTGTACGGCGAGCGGGTGGGGGAGGGGGGCGACCTCTACCTCCAGTTGGCCGCCTTGAGGCCGCAGGTGGACGATCAGGACACGAAGTTCGCCTTTCTCGGGGTGGACCAGCCGGGCAATCTGGACGGGGATGCTTCGTACATCGGGCGGCTGCTGTTCGACCGGGACGGGGGGCGGCTGCGCCTGGCCTTGAGCGCCGCACAGATCAACATGAGCTACCGGCCAGGGGCCGGGGACGCCCTTTCCGCCGGTTCGATCCGGTTCGAGCCCGCGGTCCTTTCGGCCCAGTTCAACGCGGAGCGCTGGAGCCTGACCTCCGAGTACGCCCTGGAGCGGGTGAGCCGCCGGGGCTTCGGGGCGCCGGTTCTGGACACGACGAACACCAGCGAGCAGTGCTACGTCCAGGGTACCTACCGCTTCGCGGCCCGGTGGGAAGGGCTGCTGCGCTACGACGTGCTGTACCTGGACCGGGCCGACCGGGACGGCGCGCGCTACGCGGCCCTCAGCGGCAACCCGGCCTATGCGCGTTACGCCAAGGACTGGACCGTCGGCGTGCGCTATGACGTCACGCCGTCCTTCATGCTGCGGGGCGAATTCCATTCCGTCGACGGCACGGCCTGGCTGCCGTTCGAGGACAACCCCGATCCGTTCGGGACCAGCAGACGCTGGAACATGTTCCTCCTGCAGGGCTCCTACAGGTTCTAGAGGGCCCTCGCGCCCTGGCGGGCCATCGGTTACGAAAGCGGATCATGAGCGATACGGCGGAGCGAGTGGCAGGCAAGAGGTTTTTCAGCCTCAAATGGAAGGCGATGCTGCTGCTCAGTCTGGTGTTGGTGCTGATCAGCGGCTCGTTTTCCTTCCTCTCCTATCGCAATCTGCGGCACCAGTACGAACATAACCGCCAGTCCGTGCGTGCCCGGCAAGAGCAGTTGCTGCGCGGGTTGCTCACGCAATCGGCCGGGCGGCTGCGCCAGATCGGCAGCCTGATCCCGGACCTGGGCGGGGTGCGGGAAGCCATGGCGGCATCGGATGCGGCGCGCGCGCAGGCCGCCTTTGACCGCTACTGGTCGGAAATCCAGTTGGACAGCGGGCTCGACCAGGTTCGGCTGTACGGTCGCAATTCCGGCCTGTTGGGACGCTGGGGCGACCCGGGGCACGCTTCCGAGGAAAAGATGCGCAGATTCTTGGTGGCGAAGGTGAGTCGCCAGGAAGCGCCGGCAGACTACCTGCAGTGCAGCGACGAGTGCATCCAGGATGTGGTGGTGCCCGTGATGGCCGGCGGCAGACACGTGGGGGCGGTGCTCGCCGCTGCCTCCCTCGCCGACGTGATCGTGGCCTTTAGGCAGACCTCCGGTTCGGACATCGGGGTCCTCGTCACGCGGGGCCCGGGGCATTCGCCGACCGCGGCGGACGAGCGCGTCCTGCCGCTGTTGAATGCGCGGGTGCTCGCGCTTTCCGGCCCGGCCCACAATCTGCTGGTGCTGCAGAACGTGCCGCAGATGGCCGAGCCCGCCGGCTTGCGGGCAGCCGTCAAGCGGGTCAGGCTGGACGGGCGCGACTATGAGATCGGGACGCTGCCCATGCAGTTCGTTTCCCGCCAGAGCGGCAACGGCTATTTCGTTCTGGTTTCCGACATCACCGACGCCCTGGCGCAAATTCACCGCGCCACCTGGCGCAATTTGGCGGCCGGCGGACTGGGCCTGCTGCTGTCCGAGGTCCTGCTGGTGGGCCTGCTGTGGCCGCCCATGTCCCGTCTGCGGCGTACGGCACTCACCCTCCCGCGCTTGGGGCAGGGGGCGTTCGGGGAAGTGCGTGCCGTCATCCGCAGCCATTCCGGCAACAGGCGGACCCGGGACGAGATCGACTTGCTGGACGGCACGGCGATCGAGTTGGCGGACAGGCTGGAGGGGCTGCAAAGCGAGGTTTCCGCCCGCACCGATGCCCTTGCCGACACGGTTGAGGCATTGTCCAGGGAAAGGGATTTCGCCACCGGGCTGGTCAATACGGTCCAGGTGATGATCGTAACCCAGAACGCCGCCGGGCGGGTGGTGATGGCCAACGGTTACGCTCAGGATCTGACCGGATACACCGAGGAAGATCTCGTCGGAACGGATTTCTTCGAGCGCTTCGCCATTGCCGAGCAAAGCACGGAACTGCGCGCTCAACTCGCCGGCTTTCTCGCCCACGGGGAGGGGCACCTGCGCCGTGAATCCATTCTGGAGTGCAAGGACGGGACGGTGCGCAACGTGGTATGGGTCCACTCCCGGCTAGGGGCCCGTTTACCGGGTGATCCGGTGCTTCTTTCCGCGGGGCTCGATATTACCGAATTGCGGCAGGCCAAGCAGCAGGCCTCGTTCCTGGCCGACTACGACCCGCTCACCGCCTTGCTCAATCGGCGTCGTTTCCAGGAAGAATTGTCCGAGCTGCTGCAGGACGGGGCACGTCAGGGGGACGTGACGGCCCTGCTGTGTTTCGACATCGACGAGTTCAAGTATGTGAACGACAGCGGCGGGCATGAGCTGGGGGATGCCCTGCTGCGGGCCGTGGCCCGCGAGTTGCAGCAGTTGATCCCCTCTCCGAGGCTGGCCGCGCGCCTGGGCGGCGACGAGTTCGCCGCCGTGTTTCACTCCATCCAGGCCGCGGAGGCGATCCAGATCGCGCGCAGCCTCAACCAGCGGATAGGGGAGATCGAACTGCCCGGGCCGTGGCGCACCCACAAGGTGTCCGCGTCCATCGGCATCGCGCTGTCCCCGGAGCATGGCGGCGGTGCGGAAGAGCTGCTGGCCCACGGCAATCTGGCCCTGGCTCAGGCCAGAGAGAAAGGGCGCGGCAGCTGGCATCTATATTCCCCGAAAGAGCAGCTCATGGAGCGGATGGTCAAGCGCGGCTACTGGGTGGAGAAGATCGAACAGGCGCTCGCCGAGGACCGGTTCGAACTCCATTATCAGCCGATCATGGGGCTCCATGACAACTGTGCCGACCATTACGAAGCGCTGGTCCGGATGCGCATGCTGGATGGCACCCTGGTCCCCCCGGGAGACTTCATCGGGGTGGCCGAGGCCACGGGGCTGATTCGGGCCATCGACCGCGTCGTGTTGCGCAAGGCCATTCTAAAGCTGGCGGAGCTCAAGAAGGAAAACGGTTCCATCAAGCTCTCGGTCAACCTGTCCGGCCGCAGTTTCGAGGGCCAGGGATTGGTGGAAATTCTTAAGGAACAACTGGGACAGCTCGATGTGGATCCGGCCAAACTCATTTTCGAGATCACGGAGACCGCGGCGGTAGAGGATTTCGAGGCCGCCCGCACGCTGATGCAGGCGGTGCAGCAACTGGGCTGCGCCTTCGCCCTGGACGATTTCGGGGTCGGGTTTTCCTCCTTCCACTACGTGAAAAATCTGCCGGTGGACTACGTGAAGATCGACGGCTCCTTCGTCAGGAACTTGGCCCAGAGCCGGGACGATCAGGTGTTCGTGAAGGTGCTGGTGCAGGCGGCGAAGGGCTTCGGCAAAAAGACCGTGGCCGAATTCGTGGAGAATGGCGAAATCCTGGCCCTGCTCCGGGAGTACGGGGTGGATTATGCCCAGGGCTACTTCATCGGCAGGCCGGCTGATCACACCCGGCCTGTCGCGCCCCTAAAGCTGGGGCTCTAGAAAGCCGGGAGGCCCTTGGTTTTCCGGCCCGTTCCCTCTTGAAAGCCCGTCGTTTCGCCCTCATGTCCACCGGGTCATATCGTTAAATCATTAAGGAGTGCCCCCCATGAACACGGAATCTCACAAGGAAACGCTGGGTTTCCAGGCCGAGGTCCGGCAGTTGCTGAAGCTGATGATCCATTCCTTGTACAGCAACAAGGAGATCTTTCTGCGCGAACTCATCTCCAATGCCTCCGACGCCGCCGACAAGCTGCGCTTCGAGGCCCTCACCGACGACGCGCTGTACGAGGGCGACAGCGACCTCAAGATACGCGTCTCCTACGACCGGGACGCCCGCACCCTTACCGTCTCCGACAACGGCATCGGCATGTCCCGCGCCGAGGTGGTGGAGAACATCGGCACCATCGCCAAGTCCGGCACCCGCGAGTTCTTCCAGTCCCTGACCGGGGACCAGGCCCGGGACGCGCACCTGATCGGCCAGTTCGGCGTGGGCTTCTACTCGGCGTTCATCGTGGCGGACAAGGTGACGGTGGTCAGCCGCCGCGCCGGCCTCGCGGCCGAGCACGGGGTACGCTGGGAGTCGGCCGGGGAGGGCGAGTACACGCTGGAGACGGTGGCCAAGGAGAAACGGGGCACCGACGTCATCCTGCATTTGCGCGAGGGCGAAGAGGAACTGGCGAACGGCTGGCGGCTGCGCTCCATCATCCGCAAGTATTCCGACCACATCACGCTGCCCATCCTGATGAAGAAGGAAGACGGCGACGAGGATGAGACGGTGAACCAGGCCGCGGCCCTGTGGGCGCGTCCCAAGCAGGAGATCAGCCAGGAGCAGTACGACGAGTTCTACAAGCACGTGGCCCATGACTTCGAGCCGCCGCTGGCCCATACCCACAGCAAGGTGGAGGGCAAGCAGGAATACACCCAACTGCTCTACCTCCCCGCCCGCGCCCCGTTCGACCTGTGGGACCGGGAGCAGCGCCACGGCATCAAGCTGTACGTGCGCCGGGTATTCATCATGGACGACGCCAAGCAGTTGATGCCCTCCTACCTGCGCTTCGTGCGCGGCGTGATCGACTCCAACGACCTGCCGCTCAACGTTTCCCGGGAAATCCTGCAACACAGCAAGGACATCGACGCCATGCGCGCCGGTTCGGTGAAGAAGGTGCTGGGGCTGCTGGAAGACCTGGCGCAGAACCAGCCGGAAAAATACGAGACCTTCTGGCGGGAGTTCGGCACGGTATTCAAGGAGGGCGTAGGGGAGGACTTCGCCAACAAGGAGCGCATCGCCAAGCTGCTGCGCTTCGCCTCGACCCACGCCGACGCCGAAAATCAGGAGGTGTCCCTGGCGGGCTACGTGGAGCGTATGAAGGCGGGCCAGGAAAAGATCTACTACGTCACCGCGGACAGCTTCGGCGCGGCCAAGAACAGCCCTCACCTGGAGATATTCCGCAAGAAGGGCATCGAGGTCCTGCTGCTGTCCGACCGGGTCGACGAATGGCTGGCGGCGCACCTGACCGAGTTCGAGGGCAAGGCCCTGCAGTCGGTGGCCAAGGGCGCCCTCGACCTCGGCGGACTGCAGGACGAGGCGGAGAAGCAGGAGCAGGAGAAAGAGGCCGGAGAGTTCAAGGAACTCAGCGAACAGATCAAACAGGCCCTGGGCGACAAGGTCAAGGAGGTACGCACCACCCACCGCCTGACCGCGTCCCCCGCCTGCCTGGTGGCGGATGCCCACGACATGGGGGCCAACCTGGAGCGGCTGTTGAAAGCGGCCGGTCAGGACGTGAGCCACAGCAAGCCCATTCTGGAGATCAACCCGCACCATCCCATCGTGCAAAAGGTCAAGGAGGAGGCCGGGCAAGAGCGCTTTGCCGACTGGAGCCATATCCTGTTCGACCAGGCGCTGCTGAGCGAGGGCGGCCAACTGGAGGACCCCGCCGGGTTCGTGCATAAACTGAACGGCCTGATGCTGGCCCTGGCGGCGGGATAGCGCCGAACCGGCCGTTACCGGCGCGCCGGACGGAAGGGCGTGAGCCTGAAGCGTACGGCGCCTACTCGGACGCCGGCAGGATGTCCGCGAAATGGAATCCGTAGGCGCCGGCACGCCGGTCCGCGAAATAATGTCTGAGGGTGTCGCGGATGGTTTGAAAGGCGAGCCGTTCCCACGGGATGTGCGCTTCGTCGAACAGCTCCACTTCCAGGCTTTCCGTGCCCGGCGAGAAATCGAGGTCCAGCAGGCGCCCGCGGAAGGCCAGATAGACCTGGCTGATATGGGGCAGATTGAACAGGGCGAACAAGTCGCCGATGGCCACCTTGGCGTTGGCCTCTTCCAGCGTCTCGCGCAACGCGGCCTGGGCCGTGGTCTCCTCGTTTTCCATGAATCCCGCCGGCAGCGTCCACAGGCCGTAGCGCGGCTCGATGGCGCGCCGACACAGCAAGATCCGGCCCTCCCACTCGGGGATGCAGCCCACCACGATCTTGGGATTCTGGTAATGGATGGTCTGGCAGGCGCCGCACACGTAACGAGGCAGATTGTCCCCCGGTGGAACGTGCAGGCGCACCGCAGCCCCGCAGTTGCTGCAATAATTCATCTAATCCGGCCAGCCGTGCAACGGCGCGCATTGCTCAATTCAGTGTCGAGTTCGCGGCTGCGGCCCGGTCCGGTCAAGCGGCCGAGGCGCTCGGCTGATCCGAGGCGCCCAGCCAGAAGCCGATGTCCTTTGCCAGGAATTCGTCCACCGGCATGTAGTGGGAGCCATCGCAGGAAAACGTCAGGCCGAGCATCCCGTTCATGATGTTGACGGAACTGGAGCGCAGATAGATCGTCTCGTCCGCGAAGCGCAGCGCCTTGAACTGCCGCATGATCTGAGCTATCTGCTCGGGCCGGGTCTTGGCGTTTTCCGGGTAGACGTGGAGGGGATAGGCCAGGCACAGTTCGGGATCGACAATCTCTTCCACGGCGTGGATACGGTAGTTGTAGGGATCGTCCAGCAGCCAGAACGAGCAGCGCCCGCTGGAAAAGTGTATCTTGCAGTGGAAGACCCCGTGCTCGGACATGAGGTTTTCGATGAGTTCCAGTACCTCGTCGATGTGCTCGTCCAGCAGGCTTTGCGTCCGGCACTGCATGAATACCGTGCCGCGCACCGCCGGATCGCCGCGGAACTGCTGCCAGCGAATCTCGGGGGCGGTCAGGCGGGCGTCCTGCAGCAGGTCGTTGACCGCGAAGTCGGCGGCGATGAACCCCAGCAGCCGGTTGCCCCCGCGCACGGCCTGCAGGGCCGTGACGCATTGCTTGCGGCTGTATTGGCTTTGGTAGACGGAAGACAGCATGATCCCCTTGAACGGCAGGTTGTTCTTCAGGTACGGGCGGGCCGACAGGTCCCTGCCGCGCCACTGATGGTCGGGACCGGACCCCTGCACCATGGAAGACACGGCGACGCCGTTTACGTCCCAGGCGTACAGCAGATGACAATTGGGAACGCTGTCGATGGCGCGCTGAAGGGTCGCGTCCAGGGCGTCGGGGTCTGGCCAGACCTCGGCGCAGTGTGCCGCCAGGCGGGACATGGGTTGGGCCACGGCATCCGCCAGAGCGGCCTTTTTGGCTAGGATGGCTTGTTGAATGGAACTCACGGTAGTGCTCCCCAAATTCTTGAATTCGTGTCTTGTCGGCGGCTTCGCTCGTTCGGGAGTGTGCATAGGGCAAACCCGGGAGTGGGATTAGCAGCCCCCTGGGGCTCGATTGGGTTGCCGCTTCGGCAACCCGACGCGAGGGTAGTTCTGCGCAGTTGATGAGCGCCCTTTCGTGGCTGCGGCCGGGATCGGCGTATTATAACCCTAGGAGCCTGTCGGACTTGAAGAATCGAAGCGAAGCGGGTCAGGCAGGCAAGCCGCGTAGCGGCTGCTCGCAAAATTCGGCTGGCCGAGGACAGATTTTGTCGATTTTGCAGGTCAATAGTCGTTCTATTGACCAAAAAAGCGGCGAAATATGGACCGGTCAGGTGGATTTGCAGCCGATTTCCTTTAAGTCCGACAGGCTCCTAGGATAACCGGGTATGGCGACACTTAGGTGACAACCCAAGCTAATGCAGCGCTTGGTAAATTCAGGTGTCCACGCTGCCGGCGCTGCCTTGGCAAAAGTGACGAAATCGGCGCCGAAGGCGAAGCGCTACACTGGTACGACAACCCATAAGTTTGCGTACATGCCGAGACGCGCGTGCGCGCGCCGAGTGCGCGACAATGCAATCGGCGATGCGGGGCGCGTCGAACATAGCGAAACCTATGGGTTGTCGTACTAGCGGTTTCCGCCTGGCCAACGCGAATGCGGCGCGGTTTCGGAACGCACGTGGAGGCGGGTGATGCTTCCCACGGTGCGCGCCACTTCTTACTCCGGCAGGGGTGGCCGGCAGCGCGCGGCATTCCAGCACAGCAGCAGGTCCAGGACAACATGGGCGTCGACGCCGTGCCACAGCAGATGCCCGCCGAGGGATGCGATGGTATTGTTACGTTCGCCTTCGGGAACGCCTTTCCTCGCCAGGTGCTTCCAGTAATCGAGGGGGTGGCCGGGGCGCATGGTCTTTCCGGCGAGATTCCTTTCCAGCCGCCCCCCGCCGCCGCCGCTCAATGCCTCCACGGTGCGGGGCAGCGGGCCATGGGCCCGTTCCGGCCTCAGCAGGCTCTGGGCCCCCTGGCCCGCGTCGATGTCCAGCACCACCAGGCCGGACAAGGTGCCGGTGACGATGGCGATGTTGGCGTCCGGCCACTTCGCGAACCATTCTTGGACTTCCCGTTCGCTCGCCCGGCGCTGCTGGTATTCGCGCCACTGGACCAGAGGTTGTTTCGCGCGAAGCTGGATCGGTATGATCCTAAAAACCACGTGCCAGGTAGTGCAAAGCCGCTGCTTGCGCGTCGCCAACGCTCATTTGCGCAAGGCCCCGCGGCCGGATACCGGCCTCGGCGTTCACGCGTGTCCCACCGCGTCCGCCCACAATTGCTGCAGGTCTTTGGGCAGGGTGGCCTTCACGTCCTGGATTTCTCCCGCGGTTATCCGGTCCTCCAGGATCCTGAATACCGCCTTCGCCACCCTTTCCGCGTCCAGATCGGGGTCGTTGGGGAATGCATCGCGGATGCGGTCCAGGAAGTCCTGCCTATGCAGCTTCAGCGGCTTATCGTTCACGCTCCAGCCGTGGTAGTAGAGCCCCGCGATCAGGATCGGGAACTGCGAGCCCAGGTCCACGGCCTCGTTGACGCCGAGGCGGTCACGCAGGGCATGAAGGGCGGCCCGCAGGGCGCTATAGGCCTTTTGCCGATCCTGCCACCCGAGTTCCTCCGAGAGATCGTTCAGCCAGGCGATGGTCTTTTGCAATGTGCTGTCGAGAACGGCTATCTCGGTCCGCATCACGGTTTACCTCCATGTTCCGGCCAATAGAAGTACAACGCGGCATGGCGCCCGCCGCTCAAGTCCGCCTTTTGGACCAGGGGCCTGCCGTCTTCTTCCGCCGTCACCCGGTATTTCCCGACCGGCAGTTTGGCGAAAAACCAGGGGCCGTCGGATAGCGCATCGAGGACCTGCTTGCCCTTCCCGTCGCGGATGGTGACCTTGATATCGGCGAGATAGGTCCCTGTGCCTTTCGCGGCAAAGCTGAGCCGCAGGTTATAGTCCTTGGCCATCTGCTGCATGGCTTCCCGCTCTCCCAGGCCCACTCCCCCGCTCGCGTAGGTAATGCCTTCGTGGGTCTGGACCGCGGGGGCAGATACCTCCTCGCACATGCCCGAAGCAGGCAGCCCGATAACCAGAAGCAATGCCACAAGCGCGTTTGCTGTCTTCATCGTCGTATCCTTATTAGCGGAAAGAAACAGCGCGTCTGGAACATGGCCAAGAAGCAAGGCCGTCTTCAGACGCGCAACTTGTCTACAATCTAACGTATAGGATATTTGGCGAAAGAATCCACGCCCGGGCGGGGCGGCGGTGGCCAAGAGCAATACAATGGGGGACCATGGCCAGGAGCATCGTCGTTCAGCCGTTTTCCTGCATCCCTGTGGCACAGCGGGAAACCGAGATCTGCGAGCACAAAGGTATCGGACATCCCGACTCGATGACCGACGGCGTGTGCGAAGCCGCCTCGCGGGAACTTTCCCTGGCCTATCTCGGGGAGCACGGGCGCGTGCTGCACCACAACCTGGACAAGGGCTTGCTGGTGGCGGGCGAGAGCGCGCCTCGCTTCGGCGGCGGCACGCTGCTCGCGCCGATCCGGCTTATCGTGTGCGGCAGGGCCACCCGGGCGGGCGGCGGGATAGACGTGCGCCAGGTTGTGCTCGACGCGGCGCACCGTTATCTGGCGCGGAGCATCCGCTACGGCCTGGACAACTTCCGCATCGAGACCGAGATCAGGGAAGGCAGCGCCAATCTGCAACAGCTATTCTCCCGGAAGGCCGCCATACCCTTGGCCAACGACACCTCCTTCGGCGTGGGCTTCGCCCCGTACTCACGGCTGGAACTGGCCGTGCTCGCCATTTCCCGGGCGCTCAAGTCGCCCGAATTCAAGGGAAAATTCCCCTGCGCCGGCGACGATTTCAAGGTCATGGGGCATCGCGTCAAGGGAGAAATGACGTTCACCGTCGCGCTGGCGTTCGTGGACAGGTTCGTGCCGGACGTCGCCCGCTATTTCGCCTTGAAGGAGGAGATTGTGGGCTATCTGGGCCGCGTCCTCGATGCCCCCGGCGTTATCCGCCTGAACACCCTGGACGATCCCGCCGCGCGCAACGAGGACGGCCTGTATCTCACCGTTTCCGGACTGAGCGCCGAGATGGGCGACGACGGCCAGGTGGGCCGGGGCAACCGGGCCAGCGGCCTGATTACCCCCGGCCGCGCCATGTCCCTGGAAGCGGTGGCGGGCAAGAACCCGGTGTCCCACGTGGGCAAGCTATACAACGTGCTGGCCAACCTGATCGCCCGCGACCTGTGCGAGCAACTGGAGGAGGTCGACGGGGCTGGCGTGGAACTGCTGTCGGCCATCGGCGAGCCTATTGACCAGCCGCAAATCGCCGCCGTCGAGATAGATTCGCGCCAAGCCGTCAGCGCGGTGCTGAAAGAAAAAGTCGCCGCCATCGCGGACCGCCGGCTGCAAGACATCGAGCAGGTCACCGCGCTGATCCTGGAGGAGAAGGTGACGTTGTTCTGAGGGGCGGTCGAATCCCGTTGCCGGGCAACAATTTTGCCGCCTCATCCGCCACAGGGTCACGCCCGTTTTCCTCGTCAGTAATGGTCCGTCCGATTCTGATCGGCCCTGCAGCATTCGGGTCTTGCCGTTCCCACAAACGAAAGCCGCCCAGAAACGCATCCGTATTGTCGCCACGGCGGGTCTGCGGCGACAGCCGCCTCAGCTTTGCGGCATCACCCCCGCCCAGCACGATGTAATCGGGCAACAGCGCCTTGCGGAAACCCTCCACGACATCCATTACTTTGCTACGCCATTTCTTGTTTCCCAGCCGCTTGCGCCCCTGTTTGCCGAGATAGTCTTCGTAGCTGTGCCCATCCGTGTAGTGCAGATGCCCCAGTTCCATCGCCGCGATCACGCCGTCGACGATAAGCGCCGACCCCAGTCCCGTTCCCAGCCCAAGAAACAGCATCTTTCCGCCTTCGTAGCCGCCGAGCGCCTGCATTGCCGCATCGTTGATGGTCTTTACCGGGCGCCCGAAGGCCGCCTGAAAATCGAATCCAACCCAGCCCGTACCCAGGTTGTGTGGTTCGCGGACAATCTTGCCGCAGCGAACTACGCCGGGATAACCGATCGAAACCGCGTCGAAGCGCCAATCCTTGGTGATCTTCAGAACTTTCCCGACCATCCGGTCCGGGGTCAGCTTCGGCCCGGATTTGAATTTGACGGGATTCGTTTGGCCGGTAGCGATGCACTTGACGTGAGAGCCGCCGACATCGACAACGAGTATCTTCACATTCTTCTCCAATCGCGGCTTCATGATATTTTGGGCACCGCAGCAGGCCGCTCGTCTTTCTCGCTGGCGCGGTTGGCCTGCTCCTCTGGAATGGACAGCAAATAGGCAGTATTGATCAGGGCCCTGTGCGTCAATGCCGGCGGAAAATTTTCCAGGCATGCAACGCCCGCGCGTATCGTATTCTTCCGTCAGCAATCCAAGATCATTATCAAGGCAAGCAGGCGCTCGAACAAGGTGCGGCGTCCGATCAACGCAAGACTGCCGGCAAGCCAGAATGAACAAGGCAAAAATGTGCCTTCTCCTCGGACGGCAGCGCATCCACCTCGGCATCGGTCGCATATCCGCTCGCCCTTGCTCACGTGAAACCCGGCCACGGTTTCCGAGTTTTCACCGTGGACGGCGAATCCGCTGCGCAATTCCATTCTATCCGGCCCGGCGGTCGCCGGCAGCGTGTCGCCGGACCGCCGCACCCAAGGCATGATCCTAAAATCCGCAGATTGCGCAGATTTACGCAGATTAAACAACGCATAAACAGATGGTTACATGGAAAATCCGATTCAGCTTCTGGGTAACATCTGCCATCGAGGCAAGCTCCTGACATATCTGCGTAAATCTGTGTAATCTGCGGATGAACTAAGTTTTTTAG
>JAJZUU010000106.1 GCA_021848325.1 Pseudomonadota bacterium
ACGATGTGCATAGTGGAAGGCGAAACGGGTATGCACCAGCAGCCAGGAAAATCCCAACGCCAGAAACGAAAGCGCGACATGCAGCATCTTCTTCCACGCCGGCAAACCGTGACCGCTTTTGTACATGAATGCCAGCGCGGCAACGCTGATGCAAGCCGCACCCAACACCAGCAATAATATCGCCAGGCTACTTTGCCTGTTGCCGGTGCTGATGCGGGTGGCTTCCGCATCTGTGCCGG
The DNA here is from genome assembly GCA_021848325.1 of Pseudomonadota bacterium. Lineage (GTDB taxonomy): Bacteria > Pseudomonadota > Gammaproteobacteria > Burkholderiales > JAJZUU01 > JAJZUU01. The sequence goes on from JAJZUU010000106.1 coordinate 240, forward strand.
CCATGGTAATCCAGGCCAACAGCAGGTACACCCCGGCGGCCACATCCCAACTGGCGATGGTGCGGGTGTCGAGGAGCGCAATGGGGAGCAGGAAAAATACGGCGGCGCCTGACAGGCCGGCTAACGCCACTCGATGGTGCGCGTTGAGCTGTCCTATCCATCGTTTTAGAGGGCGGGTCGATATTGGCATTTCAGGGGTCGCTCGTCGTTTCCGCGTGCAGGATTTCTTCCTTTTTGCGAGAATACCCAACGCGATGCCGCGCGGCGCCGAATGATACCTTCTATTTTTGTCGGCCACTCATCCTAACCAATGCGACATGTGACCGTCAATGCAGCTTTGATGCGCGGCGAACATGAGGGTCAAAGGGGGCAGGGTCAGAGGGGGCGGGCGCGGGTCAAGAGGTTTGGGGTCTGCCCCCCTGCCACCCGGCCCCTACGCCAGCCCCAGCACCTGCCTGGCGTTGGCCGAAGTGGCGGCGGCAATGGCATCCGGGGCCATGGCGCGCAGGTCCGCCAGCACCGCCGCGATTTGCGGCAGGTACTCGGGGCTGTTGCGGCCGCCCCGGGCGAAGGCGGGGGGGATGTCCGGAGCGTCGGTCTCCAGCACGATCGCCCCCAGGGGCAGGGCGGCGGCCAGTCGCCGCAGCTTGAGGGCGCGGGGATACATCATGGCGCCGCCGAAGCCCAGCTTGAATCCGAGGTCCATGAACACCTCGGCCTGATGACGGCTGCCGTTGAAGGCGTGGGCGATGCCTCCCTTGACCCGGAAGCGGCGCAATTGCTTCAGCACCTGGTCATGGGCCCGGCGGATGTGCAGCAGCACCGGCAGGTCCGCCTCCCGGGCGATCTTTAGCTGCTCCACGAAATAATATTCCTGCTGCGCCGGGTCCAGCCCGGGCACGAAATAGTCCAGGCCGATCTCCCCCACGGCCACCGGGCGCTGGCGCGCGATCTCGGCCCCCAGCGCCTCCAGACATTCCGGGCGGTGCCGATCGAGGTACATCGGGTGCAGCCCCAGCGCCGGCAGGCAGCCCGGATAACGCTGGCAGGTGCGCCTGACGGCGGCGAAGTTGGCGCGCTCCACCGCCGGCACCACGATCGCCTCCACGCCGCCCGCCCGCGCCCGCTCGAACACCCGGTCGCGGTCGGCGTCGAACTCTGCGGCGTCCAGGTGGCAATGGGTGTCGATCAGCGTCGGCGCCTTCACCGGCCGGCATCGGGGGTCACCACCAGCAGGTCGCAGGTGGTTTCGTACATGACATGCTTGGTCACGCTGCCCAGCAACTCCTCGTCCAGTTCGGTCTCCCCGCGCTTGCCGATGACGATCAGGTCCGCGCCCAGGGCCTGGGACTGCTCCCTGATCACCGCCGGCGCATAGCCCTGTTCGATCACCCGCGCCGCCCCCTCGCCCGCCAGGTCGGCGAGGAATGCCTGCATTTGCTGGCGGGCGTCGTTGAGGGCCTGGGCGCGGTACTGCCGCACCGTCTCCCCGCTTACGCCCGCGTACAGCATTTCGCCCTCGAACGGCACCTCGAAGGCATGCAGCACGTAGATCGACGCGGGGTCGGCCATGGCCAGCGCTGTGCGCAATGCCAGCCGCGAAGGCCGGGAAAAATCCACCGGCACCAGGATCCGCTGATAGGGGTCGAATCGGGTGTTCCTGACGATCAACAGGGGATGGCGCCCATGGTCCAGTACCTTGGAGGCCGTGGTGCCCAAAAAGACATCCTGCAGGAAGTGCTCGCCATGGGCGCCGATGACGACCAGGTCCGCCCCGCTCGCCTGGGCGTAGCCGTTGATTTGGGCGTGGACCCTGCCAATGCTCACATGGGTGCTGGCGGCAATGCCGGTGTCGGCATGCAGACTCGCCGCCAGTTCCCGCAACCGGGTGTGCGCCAGGTCGACCAGCTTCTGCTCGATCTCCAGGGGCGTTTCGGACAGCAGGTGTTTGAACGCCTCCAGCGGCAGGGCGGGGATCACGTGCAGCAGGGTCAGTTCGGCCCTCTGCTGCGCAGCGAGTTGGGCGGCCCGGTGCACCGCCCGGTCGGCCCTGGGAGAAAAATCCGTGGCAGCCACGATTCTGTTCATTTTGTCCATGCCCTCCTCCCCGGCTTGGCGGAACGTCCGATCATGGTAGCACCTCCGCCGCGCCCCGGTACAGCCAGCCCCTGCGCACCAGCGCCTTTTCCCCCTCCACCGCCAGAAATACCGCGCCGGAGAGCCCCAGGCACACGGCCAGTTCGCCGACGCCCAGGGGTTGGGTCCTGAAAACGGCATTGAGGAAAGGCAGGTACAGCACCGCCATCTGCAGGGCGAAGGTGACGAGCACCGCGCCCAGCAGCAGCCGGTTGGAGAACAGCCCCTGGCGCAGCAGGGATTCCCGTTCCGAGCGGATGGCCAGTACGTGCCCCATCTGGGACAGGGTGAGCACGGTGAACACCATGCTCTGCCAGTGGGCCGAGCCGGTGTGGTAGGCCCAGGCCTGGGTCAGCACGCTCACGCCCCCCATCAGCAGCCCGACCCATACCATGTGCTGCCACATGCCGTGGGCGAAGATGCTTTCCCGGGGCGGGCGCGGCGGCCGCCGCATGATCCCTTTTTCCTCCGGTTCCGCCGCCAGGGCGAGGCCGGGCAGGCCGTCGGTGACCAGGTTGATCCACAGGATGTGGATCGGCAGCAGGGGGATGGGCAGGCCCAGGAAGGGGGCCAGGAATAGGGCCCAGATCTCGCCCGCGTTGCTGGTCATGGTATATTTGACGAACTTGCGGATGTTGTCGAAGATGCGCCTGCCCTCCCGCACCGCGGCCACGATGGTGGCGAAGTTGTCGTCCAGCAGGACCATGTGGGCGGCCTCCCGCGCCACGTCGGTGCCGGCCAGCCCCATGGCCACCCCGATGTCGGCCCGCTTCAGGGCCGGGGCGTCGTTCACCCCGTCGCCGGTCATGGCGACGAACTCGCCCTTGTCCTGCAGTGCCTTGACGATCTTGATCTTCTGCTCCGGGGCGACCCGGGCGTACACCCGCACGTGCTCCACCATACGCTCGAATTCCTCCAGGGAAAGCCGGGCCAACTGGCGTCCGGTCATCACCTTGCCGCCGTCGGCGATGATGCCGAGGCGCAGGGCGATGGCGCGGGCGGTGGCCGGGTGGTCCCCGGTGATCATCACCGGGGTGATGCCGGCCGTGCGGCACAGCGCCACGGCGTCCGGCGCCTCGGGGCGGGGAGGGTCCATCAACCCCACCAGGCCCAGGAAGGTGAGGCCTTGCTCCACCTCGTCGGGGGTCACCCGGGCCGGCAGCGCGGCCAGACGGCGATAGGCCAGCGCCAGCACGCGCAGGCCGCGGGCCGCCATTTCCTCCGCCACCCCCAGGACCTGCTCCGGAGTGAACGGTTCCTCCCCGCGGGAGGTGAGCTGCCTGCTGCAGCGGGGGAGCAGCGCCTCCGGCGCGCCCTTGGCAAAGACGATCACCCCCTCCTCCTCCCGGTGCAGCGTGCTCATGCACTGGCGCGCAGCCTCGAACGGTATCTCCGCCAGCCGCGGGTGCTGCGCCTCCAGCCGCTCCTTGCGGAATCCGCTGTCGGCGGCCGCCTGGTACAGGGCCACCTCGGTCGGATCGCCCAGCACCTCCCCGGCGCCCCCGGGCGCGGCGTCGTTGCTGAGGGCAAGCGCCGTGCCCAGAAGCGCCCAGGGCTGGCCGGCCCCGGAAGGCATACGTTCGAACGCGGCCCGGTCCGCGTACAGGGCCTCGGCCCGCATCCGGTTCTGGGTCAGGGTGCCGGTCTTGTCGGAGCAGATGAAGGTCACCGAGCCCAGGGTTTCCACCGCCGGCAGGCGCCGCACCAGGGCGCTCTCCCGCACCATCTTTCGGGCGCCCAGCGCCAGGGAGATGGTCACCACGGCGGGCAGCGCCTCCGGAATGGCGGCCACCGCCAGGCTCACCGCGGTGAGGAACATCAGCAAGGGCGACTCGCCGCGCAGGACGCCGACGGCGAAGATAATGGCGCAAATGGCCAGCACCGCCAGCGCCAGCCGCTGCCCGAACTGGGCCAGGCGCTTCTGCAAGGGGGTCTTCACCTCCTGTTCCCCGTGCAGCAGGGCGGCGATTCTGCCCAGTTCCGTGCGCATCCCGGTCGCCACCACCAGCCCGGTGCCGCGGCCGTAGCTCACCACGGTGCCCTTGTAGGCCATGTTGCGGCGGTCGCCCAGGGGCGGGTCCGGGTCGTGCAGGGCCTCGCTATGCTTGTCCACCGGCTGGGACTCCCCGGTCAGGGCCGCCTCCTCCACCTTGAGCCGGACCGCCTCCGCCAGGCGCAGGTCCGCCGGCACGACGTTGCCCGCCTCCAACAGCACTACGTCGCCGGGGACCAGTTCGGTGGCGGCGACCGTGTGAACGCTTCCGGCACGCAGCACCCTGGCCGACAGCGCCGCCATCCGCTGCAGGGCCGCCATCGCCCGCTCCGCCCGGTATTCCTGCACGAAGCCGATGACCGCGTTGAGCGCCACGATCACCACAATGGCAATGCTGTCCTGGGGCTCCCCGACCAGCCCGGCCACCACCGCGGCGGCGATCAGCACCAAAATCATGAAATCGCTGAACTGGGTCAGGAGCATCTTGAGGGGCCCGCGCCGCCGCCGCGCCGCCATCTCGTTGCGGCCGTAGGCCTCCAGGCGATTCCCGGCCTCGCCCGGCTCCAAGCCCCCCCTAGGGTCCGTCCCCAGGGCGCGGGCCACCTCTTCCACGGTGCGCAGGTGCCACGGGCCGCGCTTTCCCGACTCATTTGCCATACAGGTAGACCATATAGGCGTTGAGCAAATAGATGGAAAACAGGAACAGGCTGGTCCAGCCCACCGTTTTGAGAACCCGGGTCTTGGGGCGGTACAGCAACCCGATCACCGCCACCCCGGTCATCATGATGGCGGATAGGGCAGTGACCGCATGGGTGGGCGAGACGTGGGCCAGCAGCGGGCCGTCCGGATAGAACACGTCGTCTATGGCGAGGATCAGGATATCGAACAGGTTGCTGCCCAGCAGGCTGCCGATGGCCATGTCCAGCGCCCCCAGGCGCAGCGCCGCCACCGTCACCACCACCTCCGGCACGGAGGTGGCGAACGCCACGAACAGGGTCCCCACGAAACTCTCGTGCCAACCCATCTGGCGGGCGATTTGGCTGCCGACGAAGGGCAGCCACAGACCCGCCGCCGCCACCACCACCGCCGCGGCCGCGTAGCGCAGCGACGCCTCGCGCAGGGTGATCCCGGGGTAGCGCGGCGCCTCTTCCACGTAGGCGCTGTAGTGCTCCCGCTCGTAGCGGAACACCGTGCGCATGGCCACCCCGTACATCACCATGATGACCGGGGTGTACAGCCCGACGTGGCCCAGGGCCGGGGTGCCCGCATTGTGCGCCAGCAGGATGTTGAAGCCGGCGAAACCGATCAGGACGATGCCGAACCCGGCGGACAGGATGTGCCCCTGGTGCGCCCGGGTGTACACCGACTCGCCGCGATGAAGAAAATCCAGCACCACGATGATCAGCAGGTTGAAGACGCAACTCCCCAGCGCGTCGCCGACGGCGATCTCCGGGGTGCCGGCCACCGCCACCGCGCTCACCCCGGTCATCAATTCCGGCAGGGAAGTGACGGTGGCCAGCATCACCACCCCGATCCAGGTGCCGCCCAGACTGGTCTTTTCGGCGATCACGTCGCCGTAGCGGGACAGCCTGGTCCCGGCGTAGCCGATTACGACCGCGCACAGGACGAACTGCGACCAGGCGAATATGGAAGCCAACAGCGATCCTCCTTCCGCCGGACGCGAACGACGCCGGCCTGGTTCAACATTGTCCGATGCGGTTTCCCGGCGGCGGGGCGCCGCTGCCTAGGAGCCTGTCGGACTTGAAGAATCGAAGCGAAGCGGGTCAGGCAGGCAAGCCGCGTAGCGGCTGCTCGCAAAATTCGGCTGGCCGAGGACAGATTTTGTCGATTTTGCAGGTCAATAGTCGT
>JAJZUU010000107.1 GCA_021848325.1 Pseudomonadota bacterium
AGCGGCTCGCCGGGTTGCCGAACTTCTCCGTCAGGTACGGGATCAGCTCCCCCGCCACCCGCGGGTCCACCGGCGTCGTCGCCGAATAATCCAGATAAATCGGTAACTTGACCATAAGCTCTCCGCTTCCCGATAGAGAAAGAAAGTAAGGTTGTGGGCGATTCTCTACACGGCGGCAATGCCCCCTAACCGGCGAGCAATTTCCATGCCAGCGGCACGGCTTTGACTAAGTCTATGTTTTCTTGAAGCTTGAGCTATCCGCCCGGGCACGGCGCAGCAAGATGTGTAGGATTTTGTAGCCTTTGAGACAAAACCCGGACGGCACGGGCGGCGCCGGCCCCCGGAACGCCGTGTGCTAAACTTTGCCCGACATGAAACGCAAACCGTACCCCAGTTCTCCGGCCATCCTGCAACAACTGCAGAAGGGCGTGGCGTGCCACCAGGCGGGAGATTTTTCCGGCGCGGAAGACGCCTATCGCCAGGTGCTGCAACTCGAGCCGGACAACCCGGATGCGCTGCACCTGCTGGGCTTGCTCGCCCACCAGAGCGGCCGCCACCAACCGGCGGCAGACCTGATGGACCGGGCCATCCGCGCCAACCCGGCCAATCCCCATTTCTACAACAACTGCGGCGAGGCCTACCGCGCGCAGGGGAAATACGACGCGGCGCTGGCCCGCTACCGCAAGGCCCTGGCCCTCGACCCGGACTATCCGGAGGCCCACAACAACCTGGGCGTAACGCTGGAGCATCAAGGAAAGGTCGACCAGGCCGTGGCCCACTACCGGCGCGCCCTGGCAGTCAAGCCGGACTATGCCGAGGCCCACAACAACCTGGGCAGCGTGCTGCATCGGCAGGGCAAGCTGGAGGCGGCCGGCCGGCACCTGGAAAAGGCGGTGGCCGCCAAACCCGGGTTCGTTCAGGCCCTCATCAATCTGGGCGCCCTGTTGCGGGACAGGGACCGGCCGGAGGAATCGCTCGCTTGCTACGAGCGGGCCAGCGCCGTCGATCCGGACAACGCCGAGGCCCAGAACGAAAAGGGCAACGCCCTGCTGAAACTGGGCCGGTTCCGGGACGCGGCGGCCTGCTACCAGGGGATGCTGGCCAGGGGTTGGAACAGCCCCGCGGCGCACAGCAACCTGGGCAACGCGTTGCACGGAATGCACCGCTTCCGGGAAGCGGAGGAAAGCTACCGCACCGCGCTCAGCCTCGACCCGGACTACCTCCAGGCCCGCAAGAACCTGGCTATCGCCCTGCGCGACCAGGGTCTGCTCGAGCAGGCCATCGCCCAGTTCGAGCAGGCCCTGGCGCTGGCCCCCGAAGACCCGGAGGCCCACTTCGGCATCGCCTTCGCCAGCCTGCTGGGCGGCGATTTCGAGCGAGGCTGGCGGGAATACGAATGGCGCTGGAAGACCGACGACCCGTTTTCTCCCCGGCGCAAGTTCAAGAGGCCCCGGTGGAGCGGCCAGGATTTGGCGGGCCGCACCATCCTGCTCCATGCGGAGCAGGGACTGGGCGACGCCATCCAGTTCATCCGCTACGCCCCCCTGGTCGCCCAGCGGGGCGCGCGGGTGATCGTGGAATGCCCCGCCCCCCTGGCGCCGCTGATCCGGGGTATGGCGGGCGTGTCCGAAGTGGTGGCCCAAGGGGACAAGCCGCCCTCCTACGACGTCCACTGTCCGCTGATGTCCCTGCCTTTGCTGTTCGGCACCACCCAGGGCAACATCCCGGCGCAGGTGCCCTACCTCGCGCCGGATGCGGAACGGGTATCGGCCTGGGGAGAAATCCTTGCCGCCGACGGCGCCGGGCTCAAGGTGGGGCTGGCCTGGAAGGGCAGCGCCCGGCACGCCAACGACCGCAACCGTTCCTGCCCGCCGGAGGCCTTTTCCCCCCTGGCGGACCTTCCCGGCGTGCGCTTCCACAGCCTGCAGAAAGATCCGGGCGATGCCGTCCCTCCGGGAATGAGGCTGGCGGACCACAGCGCGGCCCTGGCGGACTTCGCCGATACCGCCGCGCTGATCGCCCGGCTCGACCTGGTGATTGCCGTGGATACCGCGGTGGCCCACCTGGCGGGCGCGCTGGGCAAGCCGGTATGGACCCTGCTGGCCCGCGCCCCGGACTGGCGCTGGTTGCTGGGGCGGGAGGACAGCCCCTGGTACCCCACCATGCGGCTTTTTCGCCAAAGGGAGCCGGGCGATTGGCAAGAAGTCATGGCCCGGGTGAAGAACGGGTTGATAGCCGAAACGGGGGCCAGCAGTACTGCGGCCCCATTGCGGGAGAATGAGCGGGGCCGGGCGGCGCCCCTCGGCCGGGACTTGCCGCGTCCGTAGCGCCTTATCTTCTTCGGTTTCCGACGCCCGTAGCCAGCGTTTCCATCAGGGGGCGACGAAGATGAATCGTGGATGGACCCTTTCGGCCTGTCCGACTTGGCCCGCATCCGGAAAGACGGCGCCTGAAGAGCAAACCGGCATCACGCCGGAAACACGCCGGTGGACAAATAACGGTCGCCGCGGTCGCACACGACCGACACGATCACCGCGTTCTCCACCTCGGCGCCGAGTTTGAGGGCCGCCGCCAAGGCACCGCCGGAGGAGATGCCGGCAAGGATACCCTCTTCCCGGGCCAGGCGCCGGGTCATCTCTTCCGCTTCCGCCTGGCTGACCAGCATGATGCGGTCGACGCGCTCGGGCTGATAGATCTTGGGCAGGTATTCCTCCGGCCATTTGCGGATGCCCGGTATCTGCGATCCTTCCTGGGGCTGCACGCCGATGACCTGGATCCGGGGATTCCGTTCCTTGAGGTAGCGGGAGCAGCCCACGATGGTGCCGGTGGTGCCCATGCTGCTGACGAAATGGGTGATTTTCCCTCCGGTGTCGCGCCAGATCTCCGGGCCGGTGCCCTCATAGTGCGCCAGGGGATTGTCCGGGTTCCCGAACTGGTCGAAGATGCGCCCCCTGCCCTCCGCCTGCATGCGCTGCGCCACGTCGATCGCCTCTTCCATGCCGCCGGCGCGGGGGGTGAGCACGATCTCGGCGCCGAAGGCGCGCATGATCTGGCGCCGCTCGATGCTCATGTGTTCGGGCATCACCAGCACCATTTTGTAGCCGCGCACGGCGGCGGCCATGGCCAGGGCGATGCCGGTGTTGCCGCTGGTGGCCTCGATCAGGGTGTCGCCCGGCTTGATCTCGCCTCGCGCCTCGGCATGGATGACCATGGACAAGGCGGGACGGTCCTTCACCGACCCGGCTGGGTTGTTGCCCTCCAGCTTGACCAGCACGGTGTTGCCGCTGCCCCCCGGAAGCCGTTTGAGCTTAACCAGCGGGGTATTGCCGACGAATTCCTCTATGGTCTTGAACATGGCTCCATCCTTCTTGCCTAAGGCGTCGAGAAACAATAACTTGGACATTTGCTGTGGCTGCTTTGCGCACAGGCCACGAAGCAAGACGCGCCGTTGCGTCATTCACAACAAGCGGCTTGCGACACCGGCATGTGCGCAAAGCAGCCGCGGCCCGGAGGGTTGCGGCGAATCCGCGCGTCTGCGGCGTTGCGAGCCTTGCATCCATCGCGGATTCGCCGCAACAAATGTCAAAGTTATTATTTCTCGACGCCTAAAGGGCTTCCTTCATGCCCCGGTAGATATGGTCGCACTCGCCGATCACCCCGGCCATGGTCACGCAGTCCTTGCCGTTGGCCTTGGAATGCTCGACGGCACGCTCGGCACGCCTGCACAATTCATCCCGGGTTTCTCCCGACATCAGCATGGCGACGCCGAAGCTGGCAGTAAGCGGCCTGACCAACGGCAGGATGATCTGGCTTTCCAGTTCCATGCGCAGCCTTTCCGCCACGATCAAGGCGCCCATCTCGTTGGTTTCCGGCAGCATTACGGCGAACTCCTGGCCGCCGTAACGGACGGTAAAGTCCAGGGAGCGCACCGATTGCTTGAGGATGGTGGCCACGTGCACCAGGATGTCGTCCCCGGTTTCCCGCCCGTAATCCCCGTTCACCGCCGCGAAATCGTCGATATCCAGGATCACCAGGGCCAACGGCCTGCGATAGCGTTCCCAGCGCAGGATCTCCTGATCCATGCGCTCGTCCAGCCGCCGGCGCAGCGGCAGGCCGGTCAGGCCGTCCAGCCCCCTGCGTTCCTTCAGGTCGTCCAGCGCCTTCTTCAAGGCCTGATTGCGCCGGGTCAACTGTTGTTTGACGGCGTCCAGTTCCTGACCCAGACGGTCCGCCTCGCCCTGCAGTTTCTCGAACGCAGCGATGTCCACCTCCGCGGCCACAAACAGCATCTCGCCCGAGTGGTAGACCTTGCCCGAGAAGGTGCGCCGGATGCCGGGCGAGGCCCCCAGGGTGATCAGCCCGTGGTAGACCTCCCCCTTGGCCTCGGGCCCGGCCCCCAGCAGTTGCGAAAACCGCGGCTCGATAAATCGCTCGGCGGCGCTGCCTGCCGGCAGGTCGGCCATCAGCGTGCGAAATCCTTGGTTCGCCTCGATGATCTGGCCGTCCCTGCCCACCAGCGCCACCGCCACCGAGCGGAATTCGTCCAGCCAGGGGGGCAGAAAGGGGAAAGGCGAGTGGCTCAAGCGTCCTCCGGGGCGCGCCCGTACACATCGTCGAAACGCACGATATCGTCCTCTTCCAGGTAGGGGCCGCTCTGGATCTCGATGATCTGCAACGGGATCCTGCCCGGGTTTTCCAGGCGATGCCGGTGGGTCTTGGGGATGTAGGTGGATTGGTTCTCTTCCAGGAAGACCTCCTGCTCGCCGTTGACGATGCGCGCCGTACCGGCGATCACCACCCAGTGCTCCGAGCGGTGGTAGTGGATCTGCATGGAAAGCTTGGCACCCGGGTTCACCACGATGCGCTTGATCTTGTAGCGTTCGCCTTCTTCCAGGATGGTGTAGCTGCCCCAGGGCCGGGTTACCGTCAGATGGATCTCGGTGAGATGCCTGTAGTTCTCCCGCACCGAGGCCACCAGCTGCTTCAGGTCGGCCACCCTTTCGCGCGGGCAGACCATGGTGGCATCCCGGGTTTGCACCACGGCCATGCCTTCCAGGCCCAGGGTGGCGATCAGGCCGTGCTCGCTCCACAGCAGGTTGTTGTGGCTGTCCACCGCCAGGGCCTGGCCCTGCAGCATGTTGCCGTCGCCATCCTTGGTCCGCTGCTGGTAGATGGCCTCCCAACTGCCCAGATCGCTCCAGCCCATGTCCACCGGTACCACCGCCACCTTTTCGGCGAGTTCCAGCAATCCGTAATCGATGGAGAGGTCGGGCAAGGCCTGGTAGATCTCCGGCGGCGCGAGCGGCGCACCGCTCTGCGCCAGGGTCTGTGCAGCGGCGTAAATCGCCGGCTGATGTCTTTCCAGCATGGAAAGGAACACGTCGGCGCGGAACACGAACATGCCGCCGTTCCAGTAGTAGTCGCCCGCAGCGAGGTAGGCGCGGGCCGCCTCGGCATCGGGCTTTTCCACGAAGCGCGCGACCTTTTCCACCCCGGCCAGCGCCGCCCCGCCGTCCTGCGCGACCAGGGGTCCGGCCGCCTGGATGTAGCCGTAGCCCGTGGCTGGGGAGGTCGGCCGCATGCCGAACAGGGCGAGATATCCCTCTGCGGCGGCTTTTTCCGCCGTGTCCCACGCCGCCTGGAATGCCGCCACGTCCCCCACCGCGTGGTCCGAGGAAAACACCCCCACCACCGCGTGGGGGTCGGATCCGGCGATCCTGGCGACCGCCCAGGCGATGGCCGGCAAGGTATTGCGGCCGAGCGGCTCCGCCAGCACCTGGTCCGCCAGGGCGGGCTCGACCGCATGCAACTGCCCCATCACCTCGAACCGATGGTCGGCATGGGTGACAGTGACCACATGATCGTGATCCGCCCGCGGGAACAAGCGGCGCGCGGTCTGCTGCAACAGGGTCTCGCCGCCGTTCAGGGCCAGCAACTGCTTCGGCATGGAGGAGCGGGACAACGGCCACAGCCGCGTGCCCGAACCGCCGGCCAGGATCACGGCGTAGCGCTTCACGGCGGCGAGCCGCATGGGGGCAACGATCGGTCGCACGGAAGGAGAACTCATTTTACTCGCTCCTTAGTTGCACTGTGTTAAGAAATTCCCACTCGTGCCGATAACAAGACCACCGGGCCTTGCGGAGGAGACGAAATGGAACTTGTGGATGAATTCGATGAGTACCTTGAGCACCTGTGCGGAGCGCTGGGACA
>JAJZUU010000108.1 GCA_021848325.1 Pseudomonadota bacterium
GCCACGAAGCAAGTCGCGCCGATGTGTCATTCACAACAAGCGGCTTGCGACACCGGCATGTGCGCAAAGCAGCCGCGGCCCGGAGGGTTGCGGCGAATCCGCGCGTCTGCGGCGTTGCGAGCCTTGCATCCATCGCGGATTCGCCACAACAAATGTCCAAGTTATTGTTTCTCGACGCCTTAGGAACCTGTCGCTCCCTCCTGGTCACGCGACTGCGTTCGGTGCAAGGCAACGATCAACTCCGCCTCGCCGCGGGAGATGCCGCAACTGGCTGCCAGTTCGTTTGCATCGAGACCCTGGCGCGCCATCTGCACCACATGGGCGTAAGGTGCGGCGATCTGCTGCGCGCTTTTCAGGCGATCCACCTCGCCTTCGAGCCGGAACACCTGCTCCCGCAACTGGCCAATTTCCCTCTGGATTGCTTCCAGCGCTTCGGCGTGCCCTGCCGCCTCCCGCCCCGAGGCCGCGCCCCTCCTGCGGCCGGCGCGCATCAGCAACAGCAGTTCGGCGATGTAGATCGCCAACACGAGCACAAGCACGAACAGCAGTTCGCGCCAAGTGACAACAAAGGATTCCAAGGGCCTGTACCTGAATGAGATGCCTTGGTCCTAAGATAACACTTCGGCCAACCTTTGCCCAGCATCCGCGATTTTGCGGAAGGGCTTATCGCGCATATTCGTCGATTTGATGATCCGGGTCCGGCGGCCTGCGCTCGGGCGACTCGCGCCGCTTCTTGTCACGCCGCCTGCGGATCTGCTCCTCCCATATCTCCTGAGGTGTGGTGTGCCCCGGATCGGGATGGATCGGAACGCCGTCGCGCACGCCGCCTACCGGATCGGTTGCCGCGGACAAGGGCAACGTTTCCGAAAAGGGCAAGGCTGACCCGAGATGTCCCATTGCGCCATCCTCAACTTGACCCCGACTCACCGCTCGATGCCGTAAGCGCGGCCCAGCCTCCTTTCCGTCCCGATGCTCCCCAACAGCTCTCTCAACTCCGAGATCCGGCTCCCGGCCAGGGCCTGGATCTCCTCGTTGCAGGACAGAATGGCGCTGGCCAACTCGGCCAGCCGCCGCACCGACTCGGGGTGTCCCGGGGTAACCGGCCCGTTCATCATCAGGTCCCGGGCGATCCGGTCCCGCTCCGGCTCCAGGGCGGCCATCCCATCCCAGTCGCCCGCCCGCGCCGCGACCAGCATCCGGCCGGTTACCGCCCGCAGCGCCTCGTAGGCTGCCAATACCCGCGCCCCGCCCACGAACTCAGACCTTTCCGTAGCTGATGCCCGCCCGCTGCTGCGGCGGTTGCTGCTCGGAGGCGGACACCACCGCCGACTGCGCCTGTTTGCCGATGGCCTCCCAGGCGCTCCTCAGTTCGCCCAGAAGGCCCCCGACCTCGTCCAGCGCGTCCACCTGATTTTTCAGGTTGGCCACAATCAGCCGGTGGCACATGTACTCGTATAGGTCCTTCAGATTCCGGGCGATGTCGCCGCCTGCATTCTCGTCCAGGCTGGGCTTCAAGCCTTCGTCGATGATGGCCACCGCATGGGAGATGAAGCGGCCCTTGAGGGCGACATCGTTACCCTGCATGTGGACCTTGGCGCTGTATACCGCCTTGATCGCCCCGTCGAACAACATCAGGACCAGCTTGTGGGGATCGGCTGCCGCTACTCCAACGTCCACTGCCACCTGCGCATACGCGTCGACGGCACTGCGGCTCATGGGTTGCATATTCACTCCTTGTGCTCTTGTTATCGGGTTAAATTACGCGGATCGATCGCCCGAACCCAGTCAGCGCCCAGCGCTACCCCCCTATCTTCGGCAGGTTTGCCAACTGCTGGGTCAGGAAAGAACTGGTCTGGCTCAAGGTGCCGATAAGCACATCGAGCGCGGTAAACTGGGCCTGGTAGCGGCTTTGAGTGTCCGCCAACTGCTGGTTCAGCTCGGTCCGCTGATTGTCGATGTCCTGGATGCTGCTGTTTATGCCGGCAGTGCGGCCGGAGATCAGGCCGGGGGTTGCCAGCAGGCCGGTGAGCAGATTATTCATCTGATGCGCGTACCCCTGGGAAAAGTCGATCATGCCCCGCGCGCCGGTGGCACCCCCGGTAATCTGGATCTTGAGCCCTTCGGTGGGCGTCCCGACGGCCCCGATGAGATACTGGCCGGAACCCGAGGCAGGCCCGCCGTTGATCGTCCCCGCCACGTCCACGCCGGCGGCGGCGGTAGGGGACGCACCAAGCAGGTTGGCGGCCCCCGTGCCCGAGACGCTCACATTGGAGGCAGATCCATAGCGGTTGGAGGTGATAGTCATCACCCCGGCGTTCTGGGTGACGGTGACGCCATCCCCCGCCGCGGACAGCGCCGCGGCCCCGTTGATCGCAGATTGCACCTGGGCGGCCAGGGAGGCGGCGGTGTAGGTCCCGGGCGATAGCGTGACGCTGGCGCTCGTTCCGTCCACCGTCACCCCCAATTGGTCGTTCACCCCGGCGGTGATGGTCAGCCCCGCGGCGGCCGAACCGACGACGCTGCCCTGGGTTGCCAACTGGCTGATATTGACGGCGTAGCTGCCCGCCTGGGTGTTCGCGGTGGAACCGGCGAAACTCACCAGGCTGTCGGTAGCGGTGCCGACCGAGGTGAACAGGCCGGCAATATCGTTGAAGTTGTTGGTAATGGCATTTTGCAGCTGGGTGGAATCCAGCGCCAAGCTGCCGTCTTTTTGAAAGGAGACCCCGATTTGGGACAGCGTGGTCAGCCCGCCGCTCAGCCCGGTGATGCTGGACGACAGGGCCCTGCGAATCTGATCCTGGATCATCGTCACCGTGAAATCCCCATTCAGGGACCCCGCCTGCTGGGTGCTCGGGTCGTATGCGGTGAGGCTGTTCAGCGTCGTGTTGATGGTGTTGTAGGCGCTCACGAAGGACTGCACCGCGCTCTGCACGGAAGACGTATCGCGCGCCACATTCAACGTGGCCGTGCCCACCTTGCTCAGATTCAGGGTAACGCCCTGAATGGCGCTGGTCACCGTATTGGAGGCGCTGCTGATGGAGATCCCGTTGACCGAAGCGAGGGCGTTCTGCCCGGCGGTATTTTGCGTCAGATTCTGGGTTGCGGCCGGATCGTAGCCAAGCAGGCCCTGCAGCGTCGCGTCGCCCGTGACGGTGATCTTCATGCTGGAGGTGGCGCCGGTCTTGTTGGAGGTCAGCACCAGGCGCTCCGGGGCGGCACTGCCGTCGTTGACGATGGTGGCGGTAACGCCGATGTTGGCGGCGTTGACGGCATCACGGATGCCCTGCAGGGAGTTGTTGCCGCTGTTGATGGTAACGGTGCCCGTGGCCTGGCTGGCGTCCTGGGTAAAGGTGGCGCCGCTATAGGTGCCGCCGGTCAGGGTCCCGCCACTGATGGTGCCGAACTGGAAGGAAAGCGTCGTGGTGGCGCCGCTGCCGATGGCCGCCGTGGTGCTCACCTGCCCTGCCGCCGCCAGGCTCTGGGCCTGAGCCAATTGGGTCACCTGGACGTTGTAGCTCCCGGGGACCGCGCTGCTCGCCGCGGAAGCACTCAGAATGGTCGCGTCGGACGGGGTCGCGCTGAGGGACTGAAACTGGGACAGGTTGTCCAGGGCAGAAACCGCGCTCTGGAACTGGGAAAGACTGCTGCTGAGGTTGCCGTAGGCGGAAAGCTGCGCCTGGTAGCTGGCCTCCTGCTGATTTAGTTGCTGCAGCGGCTGGCTCGCCACCGCCATTAGTTTCGAGACAATGCTGTTGACATCCAGCCCGGAGCCGATGCCGGGCGATGAAAGAACGCCGGATGACGAAGTCGACAAAGTCGATGAAGTCGGTGAAATGGCCATGAGACCCTCCTAAACTAAACGCGGCGCTCCGTTCTGGCGCGGCCGATTGCCACGATCCCTCATCAGGCCTTTTGGCGGATGATCAATCCCTGCAATTTGTCCAACGCCTTCGCGATGGCCAGCGCTTCCTCCGAGGGAATCTGGCGGATGACTTGGTTGGTGTTCTTGTCCATCACCTTGACTACCATTTCCTTGGTGTCTTGATCCACCGAAAACTCAATGTCCCGGGTGAATGCCTGGATGGTGTTGTTGATCGAGCGGACTGCCTGCTTAAGCGGTTCCGGGCCGGGAGCGGCCACTGCCGCCTGGACGGCGTTTGGCGGCGCCTCGACGGCCTTGGCCGCCGGCTTCACCCCCCCCGCAACGGGTTGAGCCCCAGCGCCGGTCGCGCTCGGAGTCGCCGCGGCCGGCGCATAGTTAGCGATCGGTTGGATATCCATCATCGTTCCCCCTATAGGAAATCCCCGGCCGAGAGGCCTCGGCCAGGGGGTTCAGGGTTAACCAGCCCTTACTTCAACAGGCTCAACACGGTGTTGGGCAACGCATTGGCCTGCGCCAACATCGCCACGCCGGCCTGCTGCAGAATCTGCGCGCGGGTGAGGGACGCGGTTTCCGCTGCGAAGTCGGTGTCCTGAATGCTGCTGCGGGCAGCGCTCAGGTTCTGCGAGGTGGTTTGCAGGTTGGTGATGGTCGCGCTGAAGCGGTTTTGCAACGCACCCAGCGACGAGCGCATCGTGCTGATGCTGGCCAGGGCCGCATCCACCGTGCTCAGCGCCGAATTGGCCCCGGCCACGGTGGTGACGTCGATCTGGGCCACCTGCTTCAAGGTCGCGGAGTTGGGGGTGGCCGCATCGAACAAGGTACCCGCCGTATTGGTAGTCACCGTGTAGCCGGTGGAGGAACCGAAGCTGATGGTGCCGCCCACGGCCGTGCTGTTGTTGCCGCCGGAAGTCGCCGTCAGGGTGGTCGCGGTCCCCCGGGCGCCGGTGACATTAAGGCTGCCGCTGGCGCTGTTCACGGCGCCCTGGATCTTGATGTCGGAGCCGTCCTGGTTGCTCAGGACGAGGCTGCCGCCGTTGGCCACCGCGGTAATGCCGGTGGTCGCGGTCTGGGCATTGATCGCCTGGGCCAGCGGGCTCAGATCACCGGTGTTGGAGATCGTCGCGCTGATGGTGGTGGAGGCAGACCCGACCAGGGTGAAGGTCAGGGTACCGGCCGCGGTCACGGTGTTGATGGTGGCGGTGGCGCTGGCCGTGGCGGTGATGCCCGTCGCAGCGGTATAGGTGTTGGCGTTGGCGGCAATGGCCTTGGCGGAGTCGTATTGGTTGACGGAAACACTGGCGGTCTGGCCATTGCCGGCAAGGGTCAGGGTCTGGGCCGCCACGTTGTTGCCCGGGGTGCCCGTGGTCGCCGCGACCGCCGCCGCGATGTTGGTGTTGCCGGTGCCGGTGGAAAGCCCGTAGTTGCCGATGTCGCTGGCCTTGGCGCTGCCGATGCTCAGACCGATGGTCTGGTTAGCGTTCGCCCCGACCTGGAACTGTACGCCGGACAGGGTGCCGTCCAGCAGGTTCAGGCCGTTGAACTGGGTGGTGTTGGCCACGCGGTTCAGTTCCTGCTGCAACTGGGACACCTCTTGCTGCAGCGACTGGCGGTCGGTGGAGGTGTTGCTGGCGTTGGCCGATTGCACGGCCAGTTGGCGGATACGCTGGAGCAGGTCGGTGGAGGTGCTAAGTGCGCCTTCCGCCGTCTGCGCCATGGAAATACCGTCGTTGGCATTGCGTTGCGCCTGATTCAGACCGTTGATCTGGGAAGTCATGCGCGTGGCAATGGCGAGCCCCGCCGCGTCGTCTTTCGCGCTGTTGATGCGCAAACCGGAAGACAGGCGCGCCAGCGAGGTCTGCAAGGCGCTCTGGGACGTATTCAGGTTGCGTTGCGCGTTAAGGGACGCGATATTGGTGTTGATGATTTGAGGCATTTTGATGCTCCTTCATACCAAATTAGGGAAAGCGGCAAACAGTCCAGCCACCCCGTCGTTCGCGGACGAGAATGATTTCCGTCCGTGCTCCGGTTATCGGAACACCCCCAAAAAACTTTAGGAAAACCGGGATTGAGTTTTGCTTTCACCCATGCGGAAGGGTTCCGACGGCCGACTCACGGCGCCATGGGGCCGGACCCGGAAGATGGGCTAGGAGCCTGTCGGACTTGAAGAATCGAAGCGAAGCGGGTCAGGCAGGCAAGCCGCGTAGCGGCTGCTCGCAAAATTCGGCTGGTCGAGGACAGATTTTGTCGATTTTGCAGGTCAATAGTCGTTC
>JAJZUU010000032.1 GCA_021848325.1 Pseudomonadota bacterium
TGGAGTGTGCGGTTATGGGGGTGCGGGGCAAGGCGCAACGAGAGCGTGGCTGTTGCCGCTTCAGCGGCTTTACAGCCACGGCCTACCCCTTGCGGGTGCGCGGAATGGTTATTCCATTCCAAGGAGTCGCAACGACGCCATGTGCCGCCAGAACCGTGCAATCCGCCCCGTGGCGTTGTCACCCAATGGGTGAACTGGTTAAACCAAACAAAAGTCATTTGAGTCATTGCCCT
Organism: Pseudomonadota bacterium; assembly: GCA_021848325.1. Classification (GTDB taxonomy): domain Bacteria; phylum Pseudomonadota; class Gammaproteobacteria; order Burkholderiales; family JAJZUU01; genus JAJZUU01. The sequence goes on from JAJZUU010000032.1 coordinate 234, forward strand.
ATTCCCTTCAATGAGCGGTAAACTGAGGTTTCTAGGAGCCTGTCGGACTTGAAGAATCGAAGCGAAAATTCGGCTGGTCGAGGACAGATTTTGTCGATTTTGCAGGTCAATAGTCGTTCTATTGACCAAAAAAGCGGCGAAATATGGACCGGTCAGGCGGATTTGCAGCCGATTTCCTTTAAGTCCGACAGGCTCCTAGGATTATATCAGGGGCCCCAGGGGGCTGTGCCGGCCGAGGGCCCAGGCGACATGCCCGCGCACCAGGGGCGAGGGGTGATCCAGCCTTTGCCCGAGGGCGGATACGACCGCCGGAGCGGGGGGCGCGTTGCCCAGGGCCACCGCGAGGTTGCGCAGCCAGCGCTCGTGGCCGATGCGGCGGATCGGGCTGCCCGCCAGGATGTCATGAAACCGGGCCTCGCTCCACGCGAACAGCTCGACCAGACCTGCCTGGTCCAGTCCGTTGCGCACCCGGAAATCCGCCTCTCCGCTGGGGTGGGCAAAGCGGTTCCACGGGCAGGCGAGCTGGCAATCGTCGCAGCCGTAGACGCGGTTGCCCATCAGGGGCCGCAACTCGAGGGGGATACTGCCCGTATGCTCGATGGTGAGGTAGGAGATACAGCGCCGGGCGTCCAATTCGTAGGGCGCCACGATGGCCCCGGTGGGACAGGCGTCGATGCAACGGCGGCAGGTGCCGCAGTGGTTGGCCGCGGGGGGGTCGGGGGGAAGCGGCAGGTCGGTGTATATCTCCCCCAGAAAGAACCACGACCCCTGCTCCCGGCTGAGCAACAGGGTGTGCTTGCCGCGCCAGCCGATGCCTGACTGTCGGGCCAGTTCCACCTCCATCACCGGCGCGCTGTCGCTGAACACCCGGCAGGCGCAAGAACCAGCCGCCTCCCCTATCCGGTCGGCCAGCCGCTGCAGGCGCCGGCGCACCACCTTGTGGTAGTCGCGCCCGAGGGCGTAGCGGGAGATGAATGCCTTGTCCGCGGCGGCCAGGACCTCCCGACTATCCCGGGCGTCCGGGGGCAAATAGTCCATGCGGGCGGTGATCACGCGCAGGGTCCCGGGCGCCAGTTCCGCCGGACGGCAACGCCTGGTGCCGTGTTTTGCCATATAATCCATGTCACCGTGGAACCTCTTTTCCAGCCAGTCCTTCAGCCGCGCCTCCGCCCCGTCGAGGACGGCGTCGCTGATGCCCACCGACTGGAAGCCCAGGGCCCGTCCCCATTGCTTGATCCGGCCGGCGAGCCGGCTCCAGCGAGGGGCATTGCGAGGTGAGACGTCATGCATGGCTCCCATCATAACCAGCCGCCGCAAAAATTGACACGCTACCTGGCAGGAGATCAGGAGACCGGGAAACTGGGTGCCCGGCTCGCCAAGATCCTCGAGCCGGGGCTGGTCATCTATCTCTGTGGCGACCTGGGGGCGGGCAAGACCGCCCTGGCGCGGGCGATCCTGCGGGGACTCGGCTACCCCGGCAAGGTGAAGAGCCCGACCTACACGCTGGTTGAACTTTATAGGGTTTCTAGGTTAAACTTATATCACTTTGATTTATATCGCTTCAGAGATCCGCTAGAGTGGGAGGATGCCGGGTTCCGCGATTACTTCAATCCGGAGTCGGTGTGCCTGGTGGAATGGCCCGAAAAAGCGGGTGATCTGCTGCCGCCGGCGGACCTGAAAATCACGCTGAATATTCGAGGCAGCGGCCGAAATGTCGAGATCGAGCCCGGAACGGAGACAGGAAGGCGATGTTTAGCGCAACTCGAGCGGGATGCTCCGGTCTGAACCCGGCCCTGGGCGGACGCCGCCGTGCCCGCCCAGGGCCGGCGTTCGCGCTCTTTCTGTCCCGGCTGCTGTTGCTGCTGTCGCTGTTTTCCGTTCAAGGGAGCGCCCTGGCCGATGTCACGGTCAGTTCGGCACGGGTCTGGCCGGCCGAGGACTACACCCGGCTGACGCTGGAATCGGCTTCTCCCATCCACTATAAGTTCTTCACCGTAAAGGACCCCGAGCGCCTGGTGCTCGACCTGGAAGACGTGGACTTGAATTCGGCGCTGAAGGGCCTTGCCGCCAAGGTCTCCAGCGAGGATCCCTATATCAAGCTGGTGCGCGTAGGCAGATTCAAGCCGGGCGTATTGCGGCTGGTGGTGGACCTGAAGACCGAAGTCGCACCCTCGGTGTTCGTCCTAAAACCCTATGGCGAATATGGCTACCGCCTGGTGCTGGACATCTATCCGGAAAAACCCGTCGATCCCCTGATGGCCCTGGTCCAAGGCCGCGGCGCCAAAGGGGGAAGGGGGCAAAAGGGAACGGGCGCTCCCGCCGGCGAACTCGCGTTAAGAGGGGCCAAGGCCCTCAAACAGGCGCCGCAGAAAACCGAGCACGGACCGGCCGGGGAAGACAAATCCGCACCGCCCGTCGTAGATCGCCTGATCACTATCGCCATCGATGCCGGCCACGGCGGCGAGGACCCGGGCGCACGCGGCAAGGACGGCACCGAGGAAAAAAACGTGACCCTGGCCATCGCGCGTCGGCTCAAGGCGGTAATCGACGAGCAGCCGAACATGCGGGGCGTGCTGATCCGCAACGGCGACTATTTCATTCCTCTGCACCAGCGGATAGTCAAGGCGCGCAAAATGAGGGCCGACCTGTTCGTCTCCATCCATGCCGACGCCTACGACAAGTCCCACGCCAGGGGCTCCTCCGTGTTCGCCCTGTCCGAGCGCGGCGCCACCAGCGCCGCCGCACGCTGGCTGGCCAAGAAGGAGAACGATGCCGACCTCATGGGCGGTGTCAATCTGGACGTGAAAGACCCCTACCTTGCACGGACCCTGCTGGACCTGTCGCAGACCGCCACCATCAACGACAGCCTGAAACTAGGCAAGGCGGTGCTGTCCCAAATCGGGGACATCAACCCCCTGCACCGCGGCACCGTGGAGCAAGCGGGCTTCGCCGTGCTGAAGTCGCCGGACATCCCCTCCATCCTGGTGGAGACCGCGTTCATCAGCAACCCGGAAGAGGAACGCAAACTGACGAATCCCGCCTTCCAAGAGGAGATGGCCGATTCGATTGCGGCCGGCATCAAACGCTATCTAGCGAAGAACCCGTCCCTGGCCAAGTCCAAACTGGCGCAGAAATAATGCCGGCGCAACAGGAAAGCCCTTGCCTTTTATGACCGAGCACACCCCAAGCCACGCTATCTCCGCTCCCTACGCTCCAGGGTGATGCCCACGGCCTCCAGCAGGATCCCCGCCGCCAGCAAGACGACGCCCGCCCACACCTCGGGGGCGAAGAACATGAGGATGCCTCCCAGGGCCACCAGGACTATGGCCAGTACCCGCCTGCCGTGCATAACCATGCTCAAACTCCACTTTGGGACGGTCCACAAGCCGCTGAAAGAGAAGACAGTCTGTCCGCCAAACTGCACCTGCTTTCAGCATAGTCACCGCCATCGGCTTTGTGAAGAGCCGAATCGGGCGGGACAAACGCCCTGCGGGATCAGGAGCACCGACCGTCTTCCCCGCCTCCGACCAGCAAGGCGGTCAGCCGATGCCCCGCCACCTCTAGGGGGCCGTGGTTTTCCAGGGTGAGCAGACCCGGACGGCCCGGGCGGAACTGATGGACCCGCCGCAACCGGGCCGCCATCTGCTCGCCGGCTTCCCGCCCGCGGCGGCGCAGCCGCTCCTCCAGCACCTCCCGCGGTGCCTCTACCAAGATCGGGCACAGGTCCGGGTACAGACCGAGGGCCGCGGGCAGGTAGGCGCGGGAACCGTTCACCACCACTTTGCAGCCCTTGGCCAGCCAACTGTATTCCTCACCCCACCGAACAACGCCGCGCACCTATTGATCGAATCGAGTCGGCCCATTTCGCTTCCTCCAATTCCATTCTAGTGCGCCGTTTCGCAGATTGCCCGCCTTTAAGGCGTCGACGCAAAAAAAAAGATGCACCGAAGCGCACCCTTGAATTCGTGGCCGCAGGCCGGCTACACCTGGGGGTGCGCCCGTTCCAGCTTGCTGTGCAGCTTGTTGAGGGCGTGGACGTAGGCCTTGGCCGAGGCCACCACGATGTCGGTGTCGGCCCCCTGGCCGTTGACAATGCGCCCGGCCTTGGCCAGCCGTACCGTGACCTCGCCCTGGGCGTCGGTACCGCTGGTGATGTTGTTGACCGAGTAAAGCTGCAACTCCGCCCCGCTGGCGACAATCGCTTCCAGCGCCTTGAAGGAGGCATCCACCGGCCCGCTGCCATCCGACTCGGCCTGCCTTTCCGCGCCACCTTCCAAGATCACCACCCGGGCATGAGGGATCTCGCCGGTCTCGGAGCAGACCTTGAGGGAAACCAGCTTGAAGTGCTCCGGCTCCAGGGCCGCCGCCTCGTCGCTCACCAGGGCGTGAAGGTCCTCGTCGAAGATGTCGTGCTTTTTGTCGGCCAGGTCCTTGAAGCGGGCGAAGGCCCCGTTGAGCGCCTCCTCCGACTCCAGCTCGATGCCCAGTTCCCTGAGCCTCGCGCGGAAGGCGTTGCGCCCGGAGTGCTTGCCCAGCACCATGCGGTTGGCGCTCCAGCCCACGTCCTGGGCGCGCATGATCTCGTAGGTCTCGCGGCTCTTGAGCACCCCGTCCTGGTGGATGCCGGACTCGTGGGCGAAGGCGTTGATGCCGACGATGGCCTTGTTGGGCTGCACCGCGAAGCCGGTGATGCCCGCCACCAGGCGGCTGGCAGGCACAATCTGGGTGGTGTCGATGCCGGTGTCGCAGGGAAAGATGTCCTGGCGGGTACGCACCGCCATCACGATCTCCTCCAGAGCGGCGTTGCCCGCCCGCTCCCCCAGGCCGTTGATGGTGCATTCCACCTGGCGCGCTCCGTTCAGCACCGCGGCCAGGGAGTTGGCCACCGCCAGCCCCAGGTCGTTGTGGCAGTGGACCGAGAACACCGCCTTGTCCGAGTCGGGGATACGCTCCCGCAGGCGTCCGATCAGGGCCCCGAACTGCTCCGGCAGGTTGTAGCCCACGGTGTCGGGGATGTTGAGGGTGGTGGCCCCGGCCTCGATCACCGCCTGCAGCACCCGGCACAGGAAATCGGGATCGGAGCGCCCCGCGTCCTCCGGGGAAAACTCCACGTCGTCGGTGTACTTGCGCGCCCACTTGACCGCCTTGACCGCCTGCTCCACCACCTGATCCGGGCTCATGCGCAGCTTTTTCTCCATGTGGATCGGGGAGGTGGCGATGAAGGTGTGGATGCGCCCCGAGCCGGCGTTCGCCAGCGCCTCTCCGGCGCGCTCGATGTCCCGCTCCAGGGCCCGGGCCAGGGCACACACCGTGCTTTCCCTGATCACGTCGGCCACCGCCTTGACCGATTCGAAATCGCCGTTGCTGGCCGCGGGGAAGCCGGCCTCGATCACGTCCACCCGCATCCGCTCCAGTTGCTTGGCGATGCGCACCTTCTCCTCCCGGGTCATGGAGGCGCCGGGGCTCTGCTCGCCGTCGCGCAGGGTGGTATCGAATATGAACAGTTTTTCCTGCATGCGGGTCTCCCTCGGGAAATGCCCCGGGCGGGGCTAGCTTTCCTTCTGATTCTGATTCTGGTTCGGCTCGACCGGCGGCTTGGCCTTGGGCTTGCGGCGGTGCCACAGCCACATCGCGTAGGCCGACAGGGCGTAGCCGACGAAGACGCCGAACAGTACCTGGGGCGGGTCGATGGAGATCAGGATGAACGCCAGAACCACCAGCAGCACCGCCACGAACGGTACGCTCCTGCGCAGGTTGATGTCCTTGCCGCTGTAGTAGCGCAGGTTGCTCACCATGGTGAGGCCGGCGAACACGGTCACGCCCCAGGCCAGCCAGTGGATGTCGGTGCCGCGGATCTCGTAGTCGTGCATCACCCACACCATGCCGGCCAGCAGGGCCGCCGCCGCCGGGCTGGGCAGCCCCTGGAAGAAACGCTTGTCCGCCACCTCCAGTTGGGTGTTGAAGCGGGCCAGCCGCAGCGCCGCGCCGGCACAATAGACGAAGGCCGCGATCCACCCCAGTTTGCCCATGCCCTTTAGGGCCCAGACGTACATCACCAGGGCCGGGGCCACCCCGAACGAGACCATGTCCGACAGGCTGTCGTACTCCGCCCCGAACGCGCTCTGGGTGCGGGTCAGCCGCGCCACCCGCCCGTCCAGCCCGTCCAGCACCATGGCGATGAAGATCGCCACCGCGGCGTGCTCGAAGCGGCCGTTCATGGCCTGCACCACCGAATAGAAGCCGGCGAACAGCGCCCCGGTGGTGAACAAGTTGGGCAGCAGGTAGATACCGCGCCTGCGCAACCTGGCGTCAATCAACGGCTTGTGGGTCCGATCGTCTTGCATTTCCCTCCAGCGGTGGGCCCGCCGTGCTCACGCCGCGCCCGGTGGTAACAGGGCCAGCACGGTTTCGCCCCCCACTGCGCGGTCGCCGATGCTCACCTTCACCTCGGCCTCCAGCGGCAGGTACACGTCGAGCCGGGAGCCGAAGCGGATGAAACCGTAGCGCTGCCCGCGGGCCAGGCGGTCGCCCGGTTTGACGTAGCACAGGATGCGCCGGGCGATGAGCCCGGCCACCTGGACGCAGGTAATGTCGTGGCCGTCATCGGTCTTGATCCACAGGGCATTGCGCTCGTTTTCCAGGGACGCCTTGGACAGGGCCGCATTCAAGAATTTTCCGGCGTGATACCAGACGTCGCCGATCACTCCCTCCACCGGGCTGCGGTTGGAATGGACGTTGAACACGTTCATGAACACGCTCACCTTGCGCGCATCGCGGTCCAGATAGGGGTCCCGGCTACGCTCCACCGCAACCACCCTGCCGTCCGCCGGCGAGATCACCAGATTCGGCGCCTCCGGCACGTCGCGTCCGGGGTCGCGGAAGAACTGCAGCACGAAAAGGCTTGCCAGCCACAACGGCAGGGCCCACGGCCAACCCGCCCACCAGGTGACGGCCAGGGAACCCGCGACGGCGACGGCCAGGAACGGCCAGCCCTCGCGGGCGATAATCGGGTGGGGGTAGTTTCTCATACAGTAAGTCGCGGGGCGGCGGGCTCGTGCGATTCCAGGCCCGCCGGCCGCGCCCGGCCGCTCCTAGTTTTTGGATTGGTCAACCAGCTTGTTCTTCTTGATCCAGGGCATCATTTCCCGCAGCTTCGCCCCCACCTGCTCGATCTGGTGCTCCTGGCCAATGCGGCGCATCGACTTGAGGGAGGCCGCGCCGGCACGGTTTTCCAGGATGAACTCCTTGGCGAAGTTGCCGCTCCGGATCTCCTGCAGGATCTTTTTCATCTCCGCCTTGGTGGTGTCGGTGATGATCCGCGGGCCGCGGGTGAAGTCGCCGTATTCTGCGGTGTTGGAGATGGAATAGCGCATGTTGGCGATGCCGCCCTCGTACATCAGGTCCACGATCAGCTTGAGTTCGTGCAGGCACTCGAAATAGGCCATCTCCGGGGCGTAGCCCGCTTCCACCAGGGTTTCGAACCCGGCCTGCACCAGGGCGGTGGTACCGCCGCACAGCACCGCCTGTTCGCCGAACAGGTCGGTCTCGGTCTCTTCGCGGAAGGAGGTCTCGATCACCCCGGCCTTGGTGCCGCCGTTGGCGCAGGCGTAGGACAGGGCCACATCCCGGGCCTTGCCGGTGGCGTCCTGGTAGACCGCAATCAGCGACGGCACCCCGCCGCCCTGGGTATAGGTGGAGCGCACCAGGTGCCCCGGCCCCTTGGGGGCGACCATGATGACGTCCAGGTCCTTCCTGGGCTCGATCTGGCCGAAGTGGATGTTGAAGCCGTGGGCAAAGGCCAGCGCCGCGCCCTTCTTGATGTTCGGCTCGATTTCGCTGCGGTAGACCTCCGCCTGCAGTTCATCCGGGATCAGGACCATGACCAGGTCGGCCGCCTTCACCGCCGCCCCCACTTCCTTCACCGTGAGGCCGGCGGCCTTGGCCTTCTTCCAGGAAGCGCCGCCTTCGCGCACGCCCACCGTCACCTTGACCCCGGAATCCTTCAGGTTGTTGGCGTGGGCGTGACCCTGGGAGCCGTAGCCGACGATGGTGACTTTCCTGCCCTTGATCAGGGACAAGTCCGCGTCTTTGTCATAAAAGATCTTCATTTTGGTCCTTTCTTCTCTTCTAGAAATGAGGCGTGAGGCACCGGGGCAAGGCGCGGCCGCGCCTTGCCCCGGAATGGTTAGAGTTTCAATACCCGGTCGCCCCGGCCGACGCCGGAAGCGCCGGTACGCACGGTCTCCAGGATCGCGCTGCGGTCCAGCGCCTGGAGGAAGGCGTCCAGCTTGGAGCCGGGGCCGGTCAGTTCGATGGTGTAGGTCTTGTCTGTCACGTCGATGATGCGGCCGCGGAAAATGTCGGCCAGGCGCTTCGCCTCCTCCCGGTCCTTGCCCGCCGCCTTGACCTTGACCAGCATCAATTCCCGTTCGATGTGCAGCCCGTCGTTCAAGTCCACCACCTTGACCACGTCGACCAGCTTGTTGAGCTGCTTGATGATCTGCTCGATCACCTCTTCCGAACCGCGGGTGACGATGGTCATGCGGGACAGGGTTTCGTCCTCGGTGGGAGCTACCGTGAGGGACTCGATATTGTAGCCGCGCGCGGAGAACAGCCCGGCCACCCGGGACAGCGCGCCCGCCTCGTTTTCCATCAAGAGAGAGATTATACGACGCATATTCGGAAGCCAAAAAAACAATAAATCTGGAGCAAAAGCCTACACCAGGATCATCTCGCTCAGGCCCTTGCCGCCCGGCACCATGGGGTAGACGTTCTCCGTCTGGTCGGTCAGGAAGTTCATGAACACCAGGCGGTCCTTCATGGCAAACGCCTCCTGCAAGGCCCCTTCCACGTCACCCGGCTGCTCGATCCTCATCCCCACGTGGCCGTAGCTTTCCGCCAGCTTGACGAAATCCGGCAGGGCATCCACGTAGGATTCCGAGTAGCGGTTGCCGTAGAAGAATTCCTGCCACTGCCTGACCATCCCCAGATAGCGGTTGTTGAGCAGCACGATCTTGAGGGGCAGATTGAATTGCTTGCACGTGGCCAGTTCCTGGATGCACATCTGGATGCTGCCCTCGCCGGTGACGCAGGCCACGGTGGCCCCCGGATGGGCGAACTGCACGCCCATCGCCGCCGGCAGACCGAAGCCCATGGTGCCCAGCCCGCCGGAATTGACCCAGCGGCGCGGCCGGTCGAACTTGTAGAACTGCGCCGCCCACATCTGGTGCTGGCCCACGTCCGAGGTCACGAAGGCGTCGCCCCGGGTGATCTCGTACATCTTCTCCAGCACGAACTGGGGCTTGATGATCTCGCTGCGGCGGTCATATTTCAGGCAGTCGCGGGAACGCCACAGCTCGATCTGGGTCCACCAGGTCTTGAGGGCAGCCTGGTCGGGCTGCTCTTTGCTGGCCTTGAGCAGCCGGATCATCTCGTCCAGCACCTCCCGCACGTGGCCGACGATGGGCACGTCCACCTTGACCCGCTTGGCGATGGACGCCGGGTCGATGTCGATGTGGATGATCTGGCGCTGTTCCTGGAAGAAGTGGGCCGGATTGCCGATCACCCGGTCGTCGAAGCGGGCCCCGATGGCCAGCAGCACGTCGCAGTGCTGCATCGCCATGTTGGCCTCGTAGGTGCCGTGCATGCCCGGCATGCCCACGGACAGCGGATCGGTCGCCGGAAAGCCGCCCAGCCCCATCAGGGTATTGGTGCAGGGGGAGCCCAGCATCCGCACCAGTTCGGTAAGCTGAGGCGCGGCGTCGCTCAGGATCACCCCGCCGCCGGCGTATACCATGGGGCGCTTGGCCTCCAGCAGGAGCTGGATCGCCTTCTTGATCTGCCCCGGGTGGCCCTTGATGACCGGGTTATAAGAGCGCATGCTGATGCTTTTCGGATAGGAGAACTCGGCCCGGTACTGGGTCACGTCCTTGGGGATGTCCACCAGCACCGGCCCCGGGCGGCCGCTGGCGGCGATATAGAAGGCCTTCTTGATGGTCTCCGCCAGTTGGCCGACGTCCTTCACCAGGAAATTGTGCTTGACGCAGGGCCGGGTAATGCCCACGGTGTCCACCTCCTGGAACGCATCCAGGCCGATCGCCGGGGTCGGCACCTGGCCGCTGAGGATCACCACGGGGATGGAATCCATGTAGGCGGTGGCGATCCCGGTCACCGCGTTGGTCGCACCCGGACCGGACGTCACCAGGGCCACGCCCACCCTGCCGCTGGCGCGGGCGTAGCCGTCGGCCGCGTGCACGGCCGCCTGCTCGTGGCGCACCAGCACGTGCTTGAACGTGTCCTGCTTGAAGACCTCGTCGTAGATGTTCAGCACCGCGCCGCCGGGGTAACCGAAGACGAACTCCACCCCTTCTTCCTGCAAGCAGCGCACGACAATTTCCGCGCCCGTCAATTCCATAAGTTGCCCTGATTAAAGCCTTTGTCCGGAAGAACGTTGAACAGTAACGGTTACAACAGGTTTGGTCAAGTGGCGCGCCTCCGCCGGGGCACGGAAGCGGCATCGGGACGGAAACGCGGGCCTCGCGCCGGGGGGGCCCAAAGCAAAGCAATGGCGTGCCGCGGGCGGGCATTTTTGTCGCGGCGGAAATTTTGCTATCATGGCGCGCAACCGCGAACTTCAAAAAATTAAAGCGTTACCGTTGCGCGGTTTCACCTTCAGGGGCCCCAGCTGGCTACTCGTCAGGAACTATCCGATTTCCTTGCCCAGGTTGAGCGGCGTGCCTTCAAGCAGACGCTTTTCGCCGTACGGGACGAGCACACGGCGCTGGACATCGTGCAGGACGCCATGCTCAAGCTGGCCGAAAAATATTCGGGCCGGCCTGCGGAGGAACTGCCCATGCTGTTCCAGCGCATATTGCAGAACGCGACCCGCGACAGCTTTCGGCGCCAGAAGGTGCGATCCTTCTGGACCACGCTGATTTCGTCGCTCTCTCCCGGCACGGAGACGGAAGAATACGATCCGCTCGAAACTCTGCTCACCAGCGACGGGTCACAGCCTATGGACGGCCCGGCGGAGAGCCTGGAACGCTCCCAACGGCTTGCCGCCATCGAGGCAGCGCTAGAAAGTTTGCCCGCCCGTCAACGCCAGGCGTTCCTGCTGCGTTATTGGGAAGAGATGGATGTGGCTCAGACGGCGGCGGCAATGGGATGCTCCGAAGGAAGCGTCAAGACCCATTGTTCCCGTGCGGTCCATACGCTGGCCGGCATCCTGAGGGCGAAGGGGATCGACTTATGAACGAAGACGACCTGGCAAGAAAGATCACCCGGCAGTTGAACCTTGGGCTGTCGCGCATGGACGATGGCGTGGCCGGGCGCTTGAAAGATGCGCGCCAACGCGCCCTGGCCAATTACCGGGCTCACCAGCCGGCACTCGGATTGGCATGGGTGTCCCACGGCTCGGCCAGGAACTGGTTTTCCCAGCACCGTTGGTGGCTGCCGCTGGCGGCGCTGATGCTCGGCCTGCTGGCGGTAAACTACTTACAGGCCCCTCAGCGCCAAAGCTGCGACACCACCGATGAGGTCGACGCCGGGCTGCTGGCGAGCGATCTTCCTATCCACGCATACACGGACACCCGCTTTGGGGCATGGTTAAAGGCTTCCTCCGAACAATAGCGTTTTGGCTGATAGTCCTGGCCAGTTGCACGGCATTCGCCGCCGCCAAGGCACCTCAGGCGCCGTCCTGGAACGAACTCACGCCCGCCCAGCGACAGGTGCTGGCCGCCCTCGCGCAGGAATGGGACAAGATGCCCCCTCTCGAGCGCAAACGATTGGCGGGGGTCGCCAATCGCTACCCCAAGATGACCCCCCAGCAGCAAAAACGCCTCGAGTCCCGGCTCATAGAGTGGAGCAAGCTCACACCCGCCCAACGGGAGCTTGCCAGGAAAAACTACAAGAGGCTGAAAAAGCTGCCGCCGGAAAAGCGCCGTCAAGTAAAGGACGAATGGCGCCGCTACCAGGAGCGCCAGCGGGGCCGGCAGAAGAAGCCACAGCCTGCGCCCCCTCCTGCACCTGCACCGGCCGCACCTGCACCGGCCCCCGCGCCGCAACCGACCCCTGGGTAATCCGCCCTGCGCCGGAAGCAGACCACACCAGCGGTTCGCCACGGAGTCATGGATCGTGAACATGGCGCCCCACCTTCCTCCGGTGCCCGGCATCGCGAGGAGGCTGCTTTGCATGTCGTACGACGCCCTGCTGCTGGGGGCGGTGCTGTTCGCGGCAACCGCCGCATTCGTCGCCTTCGCCCACGACGCCCTCTCCCCCTCCGTCAAGCCGTTCTTTCAGTCTTATCTGCTGCTGGTCTGCGCAGGCTATTTCGCCTGGTTCTGGACCCACGGCGGCCAGACCCTGGCCATGAAAACCTGGCGATTGCGGGTGGTAAGCCGCGACGGATCGGACCTGGCCGCGGGCCGCGCCCTGCTGCGCTTCGCCGCCGCGATCCCCGCCCTTGGATTGGCGGGCATCGGGGTTCTCTGGGCGTTGTTCGACCGCGACCGGCAGTTCCTGCACGACCGCCTGGCCGGCACCCGCCTCGTCATGGCCGGCGCCGCCTGACAGAGACAGGACTGGCCGGCGCGCCCTCAGCGTCTCTCCACCCGCCACATCATGGCCATGGCCGTGGCCAGGAACAACAGGGTGGGAAAGACCGCGCTGAACACGGGGGGCCAGTCGTAGATCTGGCCCAGGTAGGCGAACAGGCGGTTCAGCAAATGGAAGCCCAGACCCAGCATGATGCCCGCCAGCACCTTCCCGCTCACGCCCCCCCCCCGGGTATGCTGATATGCGAAAGGCAGGGCCAGCAGCATGGTGACCATTGCCGCAAACGGATAGACCAGCTTGGACCACAGGGCGATCTCGTAGCGCGAGGTTTTCTGGCTGTTTTCCCGCAGATGCTGCACGTAGGCGTACAGGTTCCAGGTCGACATCTGTTCCGGCACCACCAGCAAGACGCTCAGGATCTCCGGGTTCAGCACCGAATGCCACTCCGTCTGCGAAAGATGGCTTACCGTGCTGCGATCCTGCTCGAAATGGGTCCGCTCCACGTCTTTCAGCCGCCAGTTGCCGCCCCCCAGATAGACACCGCGCCGGGCCAGGCTGATGTTGCTCAGGCGATTGCCCTGGTCGAACTGGTAGATCCTGACCCCCACCAGCGTGGTGTCCGGAAGGATTTCCCTGACGTTCACAAAACTGTTCTCGTCCTTCACCCATAGGCCGGAGCGGAATTCCTGCGCCACCACCGACTTGAGCGAACGCAGGCGCAGTTGCTCCGCGGCCCGTTCGCTTGCCGGAGCGACAAACTCGCCGACGACGAAGGTCGCGACCATGAACAGCACCCCGAGTTGCGCCAGGTAGAAGGCCATGCGCCGCACCGACAGCCCGGAGACCCGCATCACGGTGAACTCGGAGTTGGCGACCAGGCGGGCCAGGGCGAGCATGGTGCCGATCAGGGTGGCGATGGGAAACAATTCGTACATGTGCCCCGGCACGCTCAGGAGCACGTACAGCAGAATGACGCCCAGGCGATAGCTGCCCTTGCCCAGATCCCCCAACTCATGGATCAGATCGAAGAACGCAAACAGCATGAGCAAGGCGACAAAAACGAACGCAATGCTGAGGAACACCTCTTTTATCAGATACCGGTTCAGAATCTTCATGTTGCCTTGGAGCCCTTGGGCCGCCCTCTCCTGAACAACGCGGACGGCGCAAAATACAAGCGTCGATAGAACAAGAACAGCAGTATGGCCAGCATTCCGGCATGGACCGCCCACAGGCCGGTTGCGGGCGTTACCTTCTGCTGCGCCACCCAGGCCTGGGAAATGCTCAGCAAATTGCTGTAAACCATGTAGGTCAGCAGGGCCAGCATCAGGTTCAGGGAGCGGCCGGCACGGGGGTTGACGAAGCTCAGGGGAATCGCCAGCAGGGCGAGGATCGCGCCGCTGACGGGAAGCCCGATGCGCCACTGCAGTTCGGCCAGGTTGGCCGGCGTCCGGTCCCGAAGCAAGGCCGGGGTGGAAAGCGACTTGGACGAAGGCGCGGCCAGCTTGGCTTCGAACGGCTCGATGCGCATGGCGTAGCGCTGGAATTCCACGATCTTGTATTCCGGCGAACCGGCCTTTCCCTCGTATCTCCTGCCGTTTTGCAGCACCAGAAACTTGTCTCCGTTGGGGGCCGTCTCCTGATAGCCGCGCTGCGCAACGACCACGCCGAGCTTCTGCTGCTCGACCGACTGCACGAAGATATTGCGCACCGCATTTTGCGCGCCGGCGAATCCCTCCACGAAATAAACCCGCTCCGTCTGTCTCGATTCCTTGAACACGCCCGGGGAGACCGTGGAAACGTCGTTGCGGGATTCGATCTGCTGCATCAGTTCATCGCTCTTGCGCACTGCCCACGGGGACAGGACCAGGCTCAGCAGCGCGATTGCCGTGACCAGGGGCGCCGCGAAATACATCACCGGACGGATCCAGGCGGTCATGCTCAATCCGGAGCTGAACCACACCACCATCTCGCTATCCCGAAAACTGCGGGAAAGGGTCATCAGCACGGCAATGAACAAAGTGAGCGACAACAATACCGGCAGATAATTGAGCACGCTGAAACCGAGGAAGGCCAGCACCGCCCCCGACTCCAGAGAACCGCCCGCGGCCTGCCCCAGAAGCCGGGTGAGCAGGGTCGTGAGGGTGATCGCCAGGAGCACGGAAAAACCCCCCGCGCTGGCTCCCGCAAGCTCCTTCAGGATGGATCGTCTAAATAGCATTAATGGGTTTTCTTTGACTTCCCGGGGGAACTCTGCAGATAATTGAGATAAGTTCCACTTTACCGATGAGCGACAACCTGACCCGATAAAAGGAGCAAGACGTGGAATTTAGCATAAAAAGCGGCAGCCCGGAAAAACAGCGGACCGCCTGCGTCGTGGTGGGCGTATTCGAGCCGCGCAGGCTGACCCTCGCCGGCGATCTGATCGATCGCATATCCAATGATTACCTCAGCGATATTATCCGTCGTGGCGACATGGAAGGGAAGCTGGGGAGCACCCTGCTGCTGCATAACGTCCCCCATACCCTGTGCGACCGGGTGCTGCTGGTGGGATTAGGCAAGGAACGGGACTTCAAGGACCAGGAGTTCCGCAAGGCGGTCCAGTCCTCCATCAAGACCCTGAACGAGACCGGCTCCATGGAAGCGGTCATGTACCTGACGGAACTGCATGTCAGGCGGCGGGACATGGACTGGAAGATCGAGCAGACCGTGCTCATGGCGATGGAAAGCGTGTACCGCTTCGACCGCCTGAAAAGCAAGCAGGAAGAGGTCCGCAGGCCGCTGCGCAAGCTCACCCTGAGCGTTTCGCGGCGCAACGAACTGGCCGCCGGCGAAGAAGCGGTGCGCCGCAGCCAGGCGATCGCCCAGGGCGTCAACCTGGCCAAGGACCTGGGTAACCTGCCCGCCAACATCTGCACGCCTGCCTATCTCGCCGAGCAGGCCGTCGGCCTGGGCAAGACCCTCAACCTGAAGGTGGAGGTGCTGGAACAACAGGATATGGAAAAACTCGGCATGGGCGCTCTGCTGTCCGTGGCGAAAGGCAGCCGACAGCCGGCCAAATTCATCGTCCTGCACTATCCGGGGGGTGACAAGAAACACAAGCCCGTGGTGCTGGTGGGCAAGGGCATCACCTTCGACGCCGGCGGCATTTCCCTCAAGCCGGCGGCCGATATGGACGAGATGAAATACGACATGTCCGGCGCGGCCAGCGTGCTCGGCACCATGAAGGCGGTGGCGCAGTTGCAGTTGCCCATCTCCGTGGTGGGGATCATTCCGGCCTGCGAGAACCTGCCGGACGGCGCCGCCAACAAGCCGGGCGACGTCGTCACCAGCATGTCGGGCCAGACCATAGAGGTGCTCAACACCGACGCCGAGGGCCGCTTGATCCTGTGCGACGCCCTGACCTACGCGGAACGCTTCGAGCCCGAGGCGGTGATCGACATCGCCACCCTCACCGGGGCCTGCGTCATCGCCCTGGGGCATCACGCCAACGGCCTGTTCAGCAATGACGACGCCCTCGCCCGCGAACTGCTGCAGGCCGGCGAGTACGCCCATGACCGTGCCTGGCAGTTGCCGCTGTGGGACGATTACCAGGAGCAGTTGAAGAGCAATTTCGCCGATATGGCCAACATCGGGGGGCGGCCTGCGGGCAGCATCACCGCGGCATGTTTTCTGTCCCGCTTCGCCAAGAAGTACACTTGGGCCCACCTGGACATCGCCGGCACGGCATGGAAGTCCGGCAAGGAAAAGGGGGCCACCGGACGCCCGGTGCCCCTGCTCACCCAGTTTCTGGTGCGCCGTGCCCAGGAGATCAAGCAAAAGGCCGAGGGCTGATGTCCCGCAATTTCCCAGGGAGCCCAGCCGCGGCGGGGCCGGGGGCTTCGCGATGACCCAGATCGATTTCTATACCCATGTAAGCGACAAGCACCGCCTCGCCTGCGTGCTGACCGCCAAGGCCCTGGACCGAGGCCTGCGGGTGGCGATCTACGGCGGCGGCGACAGCACCGACATGGTGGACCGCCTGCTGTGGAGCACGCCGCCCACCGGCTTCATCCCCCACTGTCGGCCGCGGCACGCCCTTGCGGCGCAGACGCCGGTGATCCTCTACCGCGAGCCGGAAGAACTGGTGCACGACCAGGTCCTGCTCAATCTGGACGCGGACCGGCCGCCGTTCTTCAGCCGCTTCCAGCGACTGATCGAGATCGTGACCCTGGACCGGGCCGACAGGGAAGCGGCGCGCCAGCGCTACCGATTTTACCGGGACCGCGGCTACGAGATCCGCTCCCACGACCTCGGCAATATAAGGGCCCGCCTCACCGGGTGACCGAAGCGGGCGCCGATTGTGATCAGCAGCTTCACGGGACCAGCCATGGCTAGCGATACCGATATTTTCGAAAAAATGGACGCCCTCCTGCGCAAACACCACCCGGGCGCCCCCCCCGAAGCATCGGAGCCCGCTACCACCCCACGCAGGGCAGCCGAGACCGGGATGGAGATCCCTGTCCTCACCGATACCATAGAGGCCCCGCCGGCAGGGCAAGCCCACGGCGGCGCGCCCTCGCCGGTACTTGCCGAAACCGTAGCGGAACCGCCGGACATCCCCACCCTGAGCGATATCATCGAAGCCCCGTCCCTGGAATTTCCCGCCCCCGACGATTCCTTCCCGCTGCTCACCGAAGTGGTCGGCTTCGCCGAACACCCCTCCCCTGTGCTGGAGCCCGACTTGGACTTCGACGAAGCGGCATATTTCCCTTCCGAAGCGGAAGCGGCAGGCGAGACCCCTGACGGTACGGCTAGCCTGCCGGAACACGGCATGCCCGACATCGAGGCGACGGCCATCGACGCCGGGCCGCCCGCCCCGGCAGCGCCGGGCTGGGTCCTCATCCAGCCGGAAGAGCCGGCGCAGGAACCGATTCCCGACCCGGCCACCCCGGCAGCCGCGGGCCTGCCGGGCGCGGTGTTCGACCAGATATCCGACTCCCTTTCCGAGCAAGTGCTGCGCAATCTGGAGCGCCAACTCCAGCAGGTTCTGGAAGAGCGTCTGGCCCCCCGCCTCGCCGACTCCCTGGACCGGGCGCTGTCCGGCATGCTGGACCAGTTCGCGGTGAACATCCAGCACATGATCCGCGAATCCGTGGCGGAAGAGCTGCGCAGACAACTGGGGGAACCCGGCCCCTGAGCGACCGCCAGCAAAGCCCCGGACGATCCGGTATAATCGCCCCTTTCTTTGCGAATCGACCCGGTTTGCCATGGAACTCGCCAAAAGCTTCGAACCCCACGAGATAGAACAGCGCTGGTACCCGATCTGGGAGAACAGCGGCTACTTCAGGGCCCGCCCCGAAGGCGACCGCCCCCCCTACTGCATCATGCTGCCGCCGCCCAACGTGACCGGCACCCTGCACATGGGCCACGCCTTCCAGGACACCCTGATGGACTGCCTGGTCCGCTATCACCGCATGGGGGGCGACAACACCCTGTGGCAGCCGGGCACCGACCACGCCGGCATCGCCACCCAGATCGTGGTGGAGCGCCAACTGGAGCAGGAAAAGCTTTCCCGCCGCGACCTGGGGCGGGAGGCGTTCACGGCCCGGGTGTGGCAATGGAAGGAGACCTCCGGCTCCACCATCACCCGCCAGATGCGCCGCCTGGGCGCCTCCTGCGACTGGTCGCGGGAGCGCTTCACCATGGACGACGGCCTGTCCCGGGCGGTGACCGAGGTGTTCGTCACCCTCTACCGGCAGGGCCTGATCTACCGCGGCAAGCGCCTGGTGAACTGGGACCCGGTGCTGCAGACCGCGGTCTCCGACCTGGAGGTCGTTTCCCAGGAAGAAGACGGCTTCCTGTGGCACATCCGCTATCCGCTCGAACAGGGGGAGGGCTTCGTCGAGGTGGCCACCACCCGTCCCGAGACCATGCTGGGCGACGTGGCGGTGGCCGTCAATCCGGAGGACGAGCGCTACCGCCACCTGATCGGCCGCCATCTGCGCCTGCCCCTGTGCCAGCGCACGATCCCGGTGATCGCCGACGATTACGTGGACCCGGCCTTCGGCACCGGCTGCGTCAAGATCACCCCGGCCCACGATTTCAACGACTACCAGGTGGGACAGCGGCACCATCTGGTCCCCATCAACATCCTCACCCTGGACGCCCGCATCAACGAGATGGGACCCGCGGAATACCAGGGATTGGACCGCTACCAGGCGCGCGACAAGATCCTGGCCGACCTGGAGGCCCAGGGCCTGCTGGCGGCGGCCAAGCCCCACAAGCTGATGGTGCCCCGGGGCGACCGCTCCCACAGCGTGATCGAGCCCATGCTCACCGACCAGTGGTATGTGGCCATGGAGGGCCTGGCCCAGCGCGCCCTGGAGGCGGTGGCCAAGGGCGACATCCGCTTCGTGCCGGAGAACTGGACCAACGTCTACAACCAGTGGCTGGAGGACATCCAGGACTGGTGCATCTCGCGCCAGTTGTGGTGGGGCCACCGCATCCCCGCCTGGTACGACGAGGACGGCAACGTCTACGTGGCCGCGAGTCTGGAAGAGGCCCGGCGCGAAGCCGGCGAACGCCCCCTCACCCGGGACGAGGACGTGCTGGACACCTGGTTCAGCTCCGCCCTATGGCCGTTCTCCACCCTGGGCTGGCCGGAGAATACCCCGGATCTGCGGACCTTCCTGCCCACCAGTGTCCTGGTCACCGGCTTCGACATCATCTTCTTCTGGGTGGCGCGCATGGTGATGATGAGCCTCCACTTCACCGGCCGGGTACCGTTCCGCGAGGTCTACGTCCACGGCCTGGTGCGCGACGCCGAGGGCCAGAAGATGAGCAAGTCCAAGGGCAATGTGCTGGACCCGCTGGACCTGATCGACGGCATCGGCCTGGAGGCGCTGGTGGCCAAGCGCACCGCCAACCTGAT
Organism: Pseudomonadota bacterium; assembly: GCA_021848325.1. GTDB lineage: Bacteria > Pseudomonadota > Gammaproteobacteria > Burkholderiales > JAJZUU01 > JAJZUU01. Next base: position 19,696 of record JAJZUU010000032.1, read on the forward strand.
GAACCCGAAGCAGGCGGAGGCCATCGCCAAGGTCACCAGCAGGCACTTCCCCGACGGCATCCCGGCCTTCGGCACCGACGCCCTGCGCTTCACCTTCGCCAGCCTGGCCACCCACGGCCGCGACATCAAGTTCGACCTGAACCGCTGCGAGGGCTACCGCAACTTCTGCAACAAGCTGTGGAATGCCACCCGCTTCGTACTGATGAACACCGAGGGCCGGGACGCGGGGCTGGACCCGGCAGCGCCGCTGCGGTTCTCCCGGGCCGACCAATGGATCATCGGCCGCCTGCAGCAGGCGGAGGCCGAGGTGGCCGATGCGCTGGGGTCCTACCGCTTCGACATGGCCGCCCGCGCCATCTACGAGTTCGTGTGGGACGAATACTGCGACTGGTACGTGGAACTGGCCAAGGTCCGCCTGAACCAGGGCGACGAGGCAGCCCAGCGGGCCGCGCGCCGCACCCTGGTGCGGGTGCTGGAGGCCACCCTGCGCCTGGCCCACCCCATCATCCCCTTCATCACCGAGGAGTTGTGGCAGAAGGTCGCCCCCCTGGCCGGCAAGCGGGGCGACAGCATCATGCTGCAGCCCTATCCAGAGGCGGACTTGAGCCGCATCGACCCGGCCGCCGCATCCCACATCGCCACCCTCAAGGACCTGGTCACCGCCTGCCGCGGGCTGCGCGCCGAAATGAACCTCTCCCCCGCCGAGCGGGTGCCCCTGGTGGCCGTGGGGGACCGGGCCGCGCTGGCTGCTCACGCCCCCTACCTCGCGGTCCTGGCGAAGCTGTCCCAGGTGGACATCGTGGAGGGGGACCTGCCCCACGCCGATGCGCCGGTGGCCATCGTCGGGGAAACCCGGCTGATGCTCAAGGTGGAAATCGACAGGGAGGCGGAAAGGGCCCGCCTCACCAAGGAGATCGCCCGGATCGGGGGCGAGATCGCCAAGGCCGAGGCCAAGCTCGCCAACCCGGCCTTCGTGGAAAAGGCTCCGGCAAAGGTGGTGGATCAGGAGCAGGAACGGCTGGCGAATTTCGGCGCACTGCTGGAAAAGCTCAAGGCCCAGTTGGCCAGGCTGTGAGGAGCGGCCCCGCCCGGGCGTCTACTGCACCCGCTCCCAACTGTTCTCGTTGCGCACCACCTCGTAGCGCGCCCAGCGCATGAACTCGGCCCGGGTGCAGGTCAGCCTGGCCCTTCTGCCCGTGCCAGCCAGCACCTTGAACAGCACCAGGTCTTGGTCGGGCAACCCGGGCCCGGGCTCGATGGCAACCACCTGACGCAGCGACCAGCGATTTCCGAACTCACCGTTACTGTAGGCCCCCCCCGGCTTGATCTCCGGCTTCTTCATCCGCGCACGCCCAATACCAAAGGAAGTATTTTATGCACGCCTTGCGGGCCGCGTCCACCTCCGCGCTATCCCGGGAGCGGGAGCGCGCCGTCAGTAGCGGTAGCTATACAGGAACTGCCAGTTGTTCTGGGCGTGGGATGTGGTCACCCCGTCGAAGCCCGAGGTCACCGTGGTGTCGAAGGCATGGGCGACGGAGAAGTCGACGGAGGAGGCCTTGCTGAAGACATAGCCGAAGCCCGCCGTGACGTGATTCCTGATAGTGGCGGGGAACAGGGGATTCTCGTACTTGTCCGGAACCGGGTTGTTGGCCACATTCACGCCGGCGCGCAAGGTGAGCGCGGGGGTGACGCGATACGCCCCGCCCAGCATGAGCACGTTCTGATCGTCCCAGTTCTGCTTGATGGTAGCGTTCATGACACTGCCGGCGAATCCCAGGGCCACGTTGCCGGGGGAGTTGTCCGCGGTGAACACCATCTTGAAGTCGCCCATGATCCCGGACCAGTCGATACGCTTATAGTCGGCGGCCAAGGTCAGCCGGTCCGTCGCCTGGTAGGCGAATCCGAAACCATAGGTCACCGGCCACTGAAAGCCGGTGACGGCGATGCTCCCCGATATGGGCAGGGTGTAGGTGCCTGCCGGATAATGCCACGGGTTGCTGGCGGTAACGTCGGCGCTCATGCTGAGAGTGGCCTGGTCCGCACGGAGGTCCCCGAGCCGGGTCTTGCTCTGATAGGTGCCGCCGATCATGAGCTTGGGATTGACGCGGTAGACGAAGCCAAGCTTGCCCGCGTAGCCGGTGCCGTTGGCCTGGCCGGTATAGTCGTTCTGGTTGGAGAAGTCGAAGTACGCCCAGTGGATACCGGAAATGGCGCCGGGCATCGCGGCCACCAGCCCGTTCACCAGGCTTCCGCTGGCGCTGCCGTAGGTCTGGCTGCCGCCGAGGGCGGCCACCATGTCGCCGAACTGGTTGCCGCTGATCCCCATCATCAGGTCCATGCCGGCCCACACGAAGTCCAGGGAGCCGCCGACCCTGAAGTCGGGCGTCACGTCGTAGGCCAGGGGCACGATCACCCGCCCCACGCTTACCTCGGAGCGGTTCACCAGTCCCGGAGAGGGGGTCTGGCCGCCGGGGTTGGACAGGGTCTGGATCGAATTGCCCGCGTATTCCGTGCCCATGCCGCCCTGACCGTAGATGCCCACGCCGTACAGAAAGCCGTTGCGCTTTTCCGCCCAGCCGAAGGCCGGCATGGAAAATGCGTCGGCCTTGGAATGGGAGGAAACGCCGCCGGCGGACGAGGTGACATCGGGCCCGAGGTAGCCGTAGGCCAGGTCCGCGCGCCGGCCGTCAGCCATCAGGGCCATGGTGGCGGGGTTGTTCATCATGGCCGCGGTGCCGTTATCGTAGGCCATGGAGGCGCCCCCCATGGCGGCGGCCACCGGGCCGTAGCCCTCCATGTCCATGCCGTCGGTGGCGGACGCGATATTGGGTAGAGCAAAGCCGGCCAGGGCCAGCGAAAGCATTGTTCTTGTTTTCATCTCGCCATCCTAAAAAAGTGGCCCGAAAATACCCTGGGGTTGTCATTCCCGAGAAAGCGGGAATCCAGCGTGTTTACTGGGTTCCCGCCTGCGCGGGAACGACGGAATTATTGGGCCATGTCAATAAAAAAGGCAAAAAAACGGCCGGGCAGCCTTTTTTGTTGTTGTCGGCACGCCCGGCCAGTCACAGCCTAAAACAGCTACGTTTTATTGTTGTGGGTACTTTAGCGATATTACCATCGTTTTATCCGAAAAGAAACCCCGGAAACACGCGCCTTGACGAGGACCTTCCATCACGCGCGACCGCCGTTCGATATAAGCCGCGAACCCCCGGCGGCTGGCTATTACCAGCTCGATTTCGCTTCCTTGCCCCCCGCCGCCTGCACCAGGGCCTTGCGAATGGCCTCCGGGGACTGCATGATGTTCATGAAGCTGTGGGCGCCCATCATGGACAGGTCCGGGAAGTCGATGGCGATGCGGAAACGCGCATACAGGGCGTACACCTTGTTGCCGTCCACCAGCATCTCGTACGGCAGGTAGGCGGTGGACTTGATGTCCTTGAAGTCGATCTGGTCCATGATGTACTTGTCGTCCATCGACTTGTTGTCCCCCTGGCCTTTCATGGCCACGCCGAACACGGTTTCCGGCTTGCCCGGGACGTCGATGCGGTAGACCTTGGTCACTCCGCCCTTGCCCGCGGCCAGCCCCGCCTCCACCGCCTTCAGCGCCTCATCGTGGCTGCCGTATTCGGCCAGCACGCTGGGCTCGGTGAAATACTCCATGCCGATCATGTAGTGATACCTGCGCAACTGGGAGGCCGTGAGGCCCTTGGCGCCGAACTCCTCGATCTTGCCCAGGGCCGCCGCCAGCTTTGCGGCCACATCCTTCAGATCGCCCTTCATGCGGTAGGCGTCGGCCATGTACTCCGGGTTGGTGTAGGAAACCTGGACCTCGTCCTTGACCTTGGTCACCGCCACCCGCTGCGCCGCGCCGAAGCCGCCGTGCTCGGATTGCGCGGCGTTGCTCTTGAGTTCGTCGTCGGTCACCACCAGGATGGTGGCGTTGGGATAAGGGGAATAGGTTCCGACCACGGTAAAGCCCTTGGCCGTCAGCGCCGATTTGGCCGCGGCCACCTTCTCGGCCACCGTGCCGGGCCCCTTGGAAGCCAGCACGAACGGCTTCAGCAGCTCGTCGGCGGCCGCGCTGCCCACCGCCAGGACGAACGCCAGGGCGCCCAGCAACGCGCTTCTCGTTAGTATCTTCCTCATGGTCTTTTTATGCCTTTCATACCAGGTGAATTTCGGGTAAAGAAAAGGGCTGAAGACAATCCTGCCGTCAGCCCCTTTCTTGCTTAACGATTTCTCAGACTAGGCCCGCCGGGTTAGATCTTCCAGCCGTAGGCGATGCCGAGGGCATCCTCATGCATGTTCAGATTTGCCTCGCCGCCACCATAGCTTGAAGGAATGGAGTTGACGCCGTTGACGGTCTTGTCGAAGGCGTGCATGTAGCTGACAGAGAGTTCGGCCTTGTTGGCCAGGGTCCAGGTCGCGCCCAGGGTCAGATGGTTCTCCACGATCCCCGGTGCCAGGATGTTGAAGAAGGTCTGATCGTTGGGGATCGGCTGGCGCCCGGTGCTGATGCCGGCGCGCACGGTCAGGTTCTGGTTGTAGACATGGCTCACGCCCAACTTGACGACCGTCATGTCGCGCCATCCAAAACCAGACCCGTTATCCTGTCCCAAGGCGCCGCCTTGACCAAGCGTATTGGCGATGGCCTTGACGTCGCTGTACTCGATGGTCTGGATATCGGCCGCCACGGTAGTTGCGGGAGTCACCTTGACGGCGATGCCAACGCCGTAGTTGGCCGGGATATCGAAGGCGCCCTGCTCGGCGAACAGGCCTTGATAATCGCTAAACTTGCCCATCTTGGTCTTGGTCTGGTAGGTGGCACCCAAGGTCACGTTGGGCGTCACCTGCCCGGTCCAGCCGATTCTTACGCCCCAACCGGTAGACGAGTCATGCCCATTATTGGTCACATTGGTTGGAGAGGCCGATATACCCTCGAACGGCTGGAGGCCCTTGGCAGCAAATTGCTGATAAGCGAGGTTGAGCGATACGCCAATCGCATTGTCCGGATTGATCTTCATGGAAAAAGTCGGGGCGATGAAAAGCTGGGACAAGTCCACGCCGGCATTTCCCTGTCCCCCAAGGTTCTTGAATGGGTTGTTGGCGTAGTCGGTATTCATGCCCCCGTTGCCGAATACGGAAACACCCACGGACATGTTGGGGTTCAGCATCTTGTTGTAGCCGAATTCCGGGATAAAGAAATTCGATGTATCGTTGCCGTCGTAGGTTCCATCGAGGCCATAGCTATTTCCGACAATGGTACTTTGACGCTGCGGCCGAAACCAGGTCACGCCGAAATCGATCCGGTCTCCCACCATCACCATGCCCGCCGGGTTGGTGGCGGCGGCCAGCGCGTCCTGGGGCAGGGCGATGCCGACGCCGGCCATCCCGGAGGATTTGACGCCAAAACCGCCGCTGAAATAGCCGTTGGTTGCGAATGCGATTCCAGGCACGGCCAGTCCTGCAAGCGACATAACTCCGATGAGCTTCTTGATCTTCATGCTGACTCCTCCGACGAGAACGGGTTCAATGGCTGAGATTATCGTTAATTCTTTTTTTATATGATGCCGTGCGAATCGCCTTGTTCTGTTTCTGCCGAGCACATCATACCCGAAGCGTTCTGCCTCGCAAAACAGCACATTAACATATTCTTATAGACGGGCAACGGGAGGCGTTTATCCGGAGATCCATCCGCCCCGGGCAAACGGCTCGCCCTCAGGTCACGCCGGTGCCGACGTCCTCACCCTGCATCTGGCGCCTGACGACGGCCACGTCCTCGGGATCGAGGGCGAACGGGAAGGAGCGGATGTCCGACGGGCTGGAGTCGCCGTAGGGCCGGTTGCAGGCCGACACCGACTCTCCCTCATTGCCCGGGCAACCGGAGGTGCGGAACGGGGTGCCGGAGTCGATGAGGCCCGCCAGTTCCTCCCGCCCGAGGCCGAAGTCGATCACCCGGCCCCGCGGGTCGAAGCCCATCCGATCCAGGTGGCCGCCGGCGTAGTCGATAACGAAGCGGGCCAGTTGCACCCGGCGCCACTGGGCACGGTCCGCCGGCGGCCAGTCCTCCATCAGGGAACCGCGTTCCGGAAAGAAGGCGAACATATGGCTGTGGCCGCCCAGGTCCTTGATCCGCTGCGCCACCTCCAGCATCTCCCGCTCCGTCTCGCCCATGCCGCAGATCAGGTGGACGCCGAACTTCTCCGGGCCGAACACCTCGGCCGCCCACTCGATGGCCTGCCAGTATTTTTCGTAGCGGTGGGGGCTGTCCACGGCCTTGCCCCGGGTGCGCTCGAAGATCTCCGGGGTCACCGCGTCCAGGGCGACGGTGAAGATATCGGCGCCCATCCGTTTCAGGCGCACCAGGTCCTCCCTCTCCATAGTGGTGGGGTTGGACAGGATGGAGACCGGGACATGGGGCAGCGCCGCCACCCATCGCGCCAGCAGCGCATCGGTCGCGGCGTCCGAATCGGGATGGGTGATCATGGAGATGCACATGCGCTGGAATTGGCCCTTGTCGGCCCCCGCCTTGACCCGCTCGATCACCTCGTCGTAGCGGGCGGCGGGCCAGTCGACGCGGATGAAGTTGCGCTCCGCGTAGTCCCGCGCCTCCTCCCGGTGGCGGGCCAGGCCGCAGTAGGCGCAGTTGGCGCGGCAGCCCTCGGGGTAGGTCACCAGCAGGTTCAGGCAATGGGTGCAGGCGGTCCGGTGCATGCGGCCCGGAACCAGGCCCAGGGTGATCGCCGCGGCGGTACTCATCTGCACGTATTCCGGGGAGCGCATGGGGGGCGTCCCGGTATGACGGCCGGGGCGATAGAAGTCGAGCGGCTGCGCCGGTTCAGGTATCGCGCTCATGGCTAATCTCCTCGTACAGTCCTGATTTGGGGGCGCCCACCGCGAAAGCGCGGCGGACGGGTTTCACCGTCCAAAGTACTCCGGAAAACCGATCCATCCCCTGCGCTGGACCGCATCCTCGCCCGCCGCACCCGCTTCCCGGCGCCGGGCGAGCCAGCGCCTGCGCGCCACCGCCCGGGCGAACGCAGCGCCGAACTGGTCGCGAATGTCTTGTTCGAACTCCGCCGCCGCGTAATGGTCGCCGCCGCCCATGGCCGCGGCGGCCCGGGCGGCCCGCTCCCCGGACAGCACCGCCGCGGCGATGCCGCCGCCGCTGACGGGGTGCGCCAGGCCGGCGGCGTCCCCCGCGAACATCACGTTGCCGACGGCCAGGCGGGCGCGCGGCCCACCCACCGGGATCGCCCCTCCGGTACGGCCCACGATCCCCCCGCCGACCCGCCCTTCCTCCATCAGCCTGCGGTGCAGCCGGTCCAGCGGCCCTTTCAGGTCCGCCGCAAGGCGCTTGTCCGCCCCCACTCCCAGGTTCGCCAGGCGCCCCTTGGGGAACAGCCAGCCGTATCCTCCCGGATACTCGGGGGAAAGCCAGATGTCGGTATCGGCAGCGGGCCGCTGGAGCGGCACCGTGTACTGCCGGGTGTGCACCACCTCCAGGGGCGGTTCCCCCAGGCAGCGGGCCACGGCGGAATGGGGGCCGTCGGCGGCGATCAGGGCGCCGTAGGCGATCTCCATCCCGCCGCCCGGCGTCAGCACGGACGCGCGTTGCGCCCCGAAATCGAGGCCGATCAGGCGGCTGCCCAGCAGGACCTGCGCGCCCGCCGCCCGGGCCTGGCGGGCCAAGGCCTGATCGAAGGCGGCGCGGTCGATCATGAGGCCGGCAAACTCGCTGCGCGTCATCGCCCCGGAAGGCAGGAAGCTGCGCATGCCAGCGATGCGCTGCAGCAGCACCCCTTGCGCCCGGGCATGGCGGCCCAGGGGCAGGGGGATGAACTCGGCGCACTGCACGGGCACCCCTACCCGCCTCTTGCGTTCCACCGCCGCCACCCTCAGGCCCAGCCGCGCCGCCTCGGCCGCGGCGGCGCCGCCAGCGGGGCCGAGGCCCACCACCAGCACGTCAACCCGCATGGGGGCCGACCGGAGCGCCCTGGGCCGCCGGCGCGGAGGACAACGCCAGCCGCACCACGGCGGCGAAGTCGGCCGGGACGAGCCCCAGCATGTCTACCCCGCGCCCCGCGAAAAACGCCGCCACCGCCGACTCCAGCCGCTCCGCCGCGATCTCCCGCAGGCTCGCCTCCAGGTCGACGACGACCCGCTTCGGGCTGACGAACATGTCCCCGCTGAACCACACCTGCCGGATGCGATCTCCCCGCCGGTCGTAGGCCACCCGCGCCCTCAGCAGGCCGCCGGGGAATTTCCGCGCCGCCTCCAGCAGAGGCATGTCGCAGGCCGGCCGGCTCAGCATGTCGATCCAGTCCGGCTGTTCGATCTCGGCCAGGGCGGCGGCGTAGCGGGCACACTCGGCCGGGTTGAGGTCGCCCTGGGTGAAAATCACCCCGAATTCCCCGGCAAACGCCGCAGCCAGGGCCGCCTTGACCTCTTCCATCTGCGGCACCCTGCCCAGCAGGGCGGCCAGGTTGGCGACCCGCTCCCGGGCGTCGGCGATCGCCTTGTCGCTCAGTTTTTCCGCCGGGATGCGCAGTACCCGCAGCATCTTTTCCACGTCGAACTGCACCAGCAGGGTGCCCTGGTACAGCAAGGCGTCGCCGTCGAAGGCGCCGCCGGTGCCGGAGACCTTCCTGCCGTCCACCTCGATGTCGTTGCGCGGCCGGAAGCGGGCCGCCACCCCCGTGGCGCCGATGCCCCGGGCCGCCGCCTCGCAGATGCGGCGCGCGATCCGCTGCATGTCGCCGGTGCCCAAATCGCTTTTGTGCAGATACAGCTCCCAGCCGATCTGGGTCGGGTCGAAGTAGATGGCGCCGCCCCCGGTGATGCGGCGCTGCACGGCGATGCCGTTGGCGGCGCAATAGTCCAGGTCGAGTTCCTGCTCGGCGCTCTGGTGATAGCCCAGCAGGGCGCTGGGGGTGAAGCGCAGGAAGCGCAGGGTGCTCGGCGCCTCGCCGGCCTGGCGCGCCTCCAGAAGCGCCCGGTTGAGGGCGATGTTCTGCGCCGCCGGCCGCAGCCCGGTATCGATCAGGCGCCAGGTCCTGGTCATGGACATTCGGCCATCATCGGTGCCGGGAGGCCGCGGCCACCACCTTGATCCCGGCCAGGCCCGCGCCCGCGGACTCGCGTTCGATAACGGGCCGGATCTCCGCCTTCGCCTGCGGCCGGTCCGCGTCGAGGGCCATCACCTCGTTGCCGACCGCCATCGAACAGCACGCGGGGCTGACCGTCGCCTCCCGCCCCAGGCGCGCCGCCAGTTCCACCATGCCGTCCGCGGGGTGGGCGATGCCGTTCAGGCCGGCCATCACGGCGTAGCTGTCGATCTCCGCCTTGGCGCGGCCGGGGGGTCGGGCGCAGCCCAGCAGCAGGGGAATGCCCGGCAGCGCCTGGCGCGCGTCCATGAAGAAACGCCCCACCTGGGCGCTGTCCGGCGTGACGAAGGGGCGCGCCGCCGGGGCGTAGAACGGCATCACCACCACCAGCACCAGCGCCGCCGGCGGATGGCGCCGGATCATCTCCAGGGCGTTCCATTCCCCCAGGAAGCGCCCGTAATGCAGCCCCAGGACGATGTGGGGCACCACCTTCAGCCGGGTGGAGACCAGGTATTCCAGGGTGCGCTCGAAATCGTCCACCCCGCGGCGCAGGTGGTAGACCTGGGTAATGGTGTCCTGGGAGCCGATCACGTCCATCATGGCGGCGTCGATGCCCGAGTCCTCCATGCGGCGCGCATGGTCCAGGTCCGCCAGGGCGGTGTGGATGGCGATCCTGAACGCGGGGAAGGCGTCCTTGATGCGGCGTATCACCGGGTAGTAGGGGCCGTACTCCACCTCGTCGCGGTGGTTGGAGCCGCCGGTGAGCAGCATGCCCCGCGCCCCCGCCGCGACCTGCTCGTTGGCCACGCGCCACAGGTCTTCCGGGCGGCGCGCCGGGATCATCGGCTCCAGCAGCCTGGCCTTGCAATGGTCGCACTGGAGCTTGCACTCGCCCCCGGTGACGGACACCGCGGGCCACGCGCTCTTTCCGCAGCCGGCGATCTCGGAGGTGGCATAGGCCTTGAAGGTGGGCGTATAGAAGTCGATGCGGCCGGCCGCTGCACCCCCCGGGCGGGAAAAACGGCGCTGCAGTTCGCCCACCAGCCCGGCGTCCAGCCTGACCCCGTCCAGGGGTTCCACCTGGTCAACCGCCGCAAGCCAATCCGTCATGGCGGTGCGCCGGGCTAACACCCGCCGAAGCCGTCCGCGCTCATCTTGGCCTCGAAAGCGGCGACCACCGCCGCGCCGGCGACCAGGTGGCCCGATTGTCCGTCCCAGTCGACGGGCCTCATTTTCACCAGCCACCCCGCGCCATAGGGATCGGCGCTGATGAGTGCCGGTTTGGCGGCCACCGCGTCGTTGACTGCGACGATCTCCCCGGTGACCGGGGCCTTGACCGGGCCGACCCATTTGCCGGACTCCACCGTGGTCACGGATTTGTTCTGCTCGATTTCCTTGCCCATCTTCTTGGGCATGTAGGAAACGATTTCACCGGACAGCGCGCATGCGTACGAGGTCATCCCGACGGTAATCGTCCCATCCGCTTCCCGCCGCGCCCAGACATTATTCTCTACGTTGTAGTACAGGTCGTCTGGCAGATTGCAGCCGCGTACTGTTGCCATTGTCGTCTCTCCTCAATCCGGTGAAGGATACCCGTCAGCCATCCTCCGCTCCGGGGATCGCCGGCTTGTGCAGGCGCCGCGCGGCGCGAATGAATTGCATTATTGTCTTGCCCCCCGCGCACCGGGTCAAATTTTCGGCCTTGCCTTTCCTCCGTCCGCACGCCCCGCGCCGGTGAGGACACTGGATGGCGCGACCGCTTACCGCGGCGCCTTCATCGGCTGATACCGAATGGCAAGCCTGTGAGCCCCCCGCAGAGGAATGGGGGAGCAGAGACGGAAGCCGGCCGGGGTTCGCGCCGGCACATAGAAAACAGGCGCCTGGGCGCCTGTTTTTTCACAACTCGAAAGCGTCGCCTGATCGGGGGCTAGGAGCCTGTCGGACTTGAAGAATCGAAGCGAAGCGGGTCAGGCAGGCAAGCCGCGTAGCGGCTGCTCGCAAAATTCGGCTGGTCGAGGACAGATTTTGTCGATTTTGCAGGTCAATAGTC